>NZ_CP048222.1:7692196-8015009 GCF_010119975.1 Rhodocytophaga rosea | reverse complement strand
ATGGAGCAATATCAGGTGTACTGGTGATTACGCGAATAATTAATGAACTTAAAAATACTGAAGTAAAACTCAGGGAACAGAAAAACCTGCTGAAGCTGGTATTTGACTGTATGCAGGAAGGGGTAATGGTGATAGACTTGGAAAAGAATTTTGTACTTTCCAATAAAACAGCCCGTACAGCCATTCCAATCGATCTGTCTACAAAAAATTATGAGGAATGGGCGCAGCAGGTAGAATCTTTTTATCCCGATAAAAAAACCATTCTTCCTCCGGAAGAAATTCCTGTCATAAAAGCCCTGAGTGGGGAAACTGTATTTGACCATCTGGGATATTATAAACACAAAAAAACAAAAGAAGGCGTATTTATAATTATGAATGCGAGTCCTTTAACAGATGCTAGCGGAAAACTGATTGGAGCGGTAGCGGTTTTCAATAATGTATCAGACCGGATAAAAACACAGGAACAGATTGCATCTTCCCTGGCTACTCTGCAAGGGATCATTGAAAGCACCCAGGATATGGTTGTAGCCATTGATAAAAACTATTCTATACTTGCCATCAATTCTCCCGGACGTAAGAGTTTTGCCAATGTAGCAGGAAAATTGATAGATAAAGACAGTAACCTAATTGAGGTACTGGCAAACAGGCCTGACTTAGCAGAAGGAGTAAAACTTTCCTGGTACAGAGCTTTACAGGGCGAAACCTATATGATGATGCATGAAGCAGAAATGGGTTCAAACGATACCAGGTATTTTGAGTCTGTGTACAGTCCCATGTATGATGCCAAAGGGTCTGTAATTGGTGCTACCATGGTAGGCCGGGAGGTAACAGAAAAACTGGAGCAGGAAAGTGAGATTAAAGAACTGGTAAACCGGCTTATGAAGCTCAATCAACAATTCGAGGAGAAAAACAAGGCTTTACTTGCCGGCGAAGAAGAACTTTCTGCAGCCAATGAAGAACTAAAAACGCAGCAGGAAGAACTCCAGCATACAGTAGATGAACTAGCGGCACGTAATTTTGAGCTCGATCAGCTGGTTTACAAAATGTCCCATGATATCCGTTCTCCCCTCACATCTGTTTTAGGGCTAACGAATGTAATGAAAGTTGATCCTGATCAATCTCAATGGCCTGTATATATTAATCATATCGAAAACCGGGTTTTGACCCTGGATAGGTTTGTGCAATCGATGATCAGTTACGCAAAAGCCAACCGGAATGTCACAGAAGCCCAGTTAATTGACTTCGGCGCACTTTTAGAGCAATCTAAGCATGACCTTGCCTATATGAAAGGTTTTGATAGCATAGACATTACCCTGGAGTATAAAGGCGAAAATTCAGCATTTTACGGTGATTTGTTCAGACTGAAGATCTTATTCAACAATATTGTCTCTAATGCCATCAAGTACCAGAATCCATATGCAGAGAGTCATTATTTACAGGTATTAGTGGACCAGACACCAAAACAAGCGGTACTCACCTTTACAGATAATGGCATTGGTATTAAAGAAGATCACATCGCCAAAATATTTGACATGTTCTACCGGGCTACCGAACATACAGACGGATCTGGTTTGGGATTATATATCGTAAAACAAACCGTAGAGAAAATGAAGGGTAAGATCAGTCTGGAAAGCCAGTATGGCAAAATGACTAAGTTTATTGTGGTATTACCAAACATGGAAAAGGCATAATATTCCTGTAAGGGATGAAGTGGACATCTGCACAGTAAAATAGCCACAACCCAATTTGTTCACAGGTATTTAAATCTCGTAAACACATGAGTTGCGACTATTCAGTGTATTCAAAAATCCGATAGCTGTTTGCTTAATCTACTCACAAAAAGCCTATTTCAATTGCGTGTCTGCAAAATGGCGCATGGCTTTGCTCATAAATAAGGCATATTCCGGCTGAGGTATTCCCTCTGCCATTGTAAATCTTTCATCAGATACATATAATTGACCAAGACCGGCATAGGCATCTGCTTGCGGATCGGGTGAATTAGCGGTACCCCAGAAAGTGCGGATAATTGCATAATGACGCTTGATCTGTTGTTGTACTTTATCACTGGCCGGATCTTCCTGTAGCATGGAAAAGAGAGTCTTTGCAATCTGCTGGTTTTCTGCTTTGAGCTTTGCAAAATCTTGCTTGCTGAGTTGCCGCAAATAATTTTCCGATCTGGCCACAGTACTTTCACCATATTCAGCAATGGCTTCCTTGCGGTAGGCTTCTGCCTTATCTTTTGGCAGACCTTCATATAATTCTTCTGGAGTTAACATAATAGTTCCTTTTAAATGTGAAATAGTTTTATCAACCGTTTGCAACAATGTATATAACCTGTCATAGCGGTATTGGAGAGCTGTTTTGTGATGCTCCATGGCTTGTAGCATGTCGAAGTCCGGCTTATCTAGAATGTGGCCGATTTCTTCGAGGCTAAAATCCATTTCCTTATAAAAAAGAATTTGCTGAAGCCGCAATAGCTGTTTTTCTCCATACAACCGATACCTGGCCTCCGTACGGATGGCTGGCTTTAAGAGCCCCATCTGGTCATAGAGATGAAGTGTGCGTATACTCACACCGGCAAGTCTGGAAAGTTGTTTGACAGAGTAATTTTTCATTGTTTGCATCGATTGATGATACAAACATAAGCTATGACGTAAGGTGAGAGTCAAGTCTTTTTTGAAAAATATTTTATTTTTTTTCAAAAAAGTTTGAATTGGCAATTATTTGCCGACTGATCTGGGAATAAAAAAGCGGCAGGCCGGTGAAATATGGAATCATCTTGGGTAAGGATGAGAATATTAAATTATAGGCTAAGGAAATCATTTATTTACCACACGTACCAGATACGTTTGGGTAATATCTCCTGCTCCTTCTTCATTTACTTTTTTCCGGGAGAAAGTAACTTTCACTGTTCCAGGGGTTATGGCTTTGATCAGAAAAGTTTCTTTTGTTTGATTTTGAGATAGTGTCTGCTCAACGGTTTGTTTGCTCACATCCACTATTTCATTATTTTCTGAAGAAGCGACCAGTTGAATGGTAGTATCTGCCGGCACAGGCATTTGTACTTCTTTGATCTTTCCTACCACCAGCCTGATGTTTTTAGGTTTTTGAGTATTTTCGGCAGCAGATGTTCCTTGTCTATTGCAAGCGCTTGCTTGTACAAGTAATATAATAAGCAGGAAAAATCTGGCTACAGAGTAAGAATATCGTTCCATAAGAAATAATAGTTTGCATACACTTTTACTCTCTTCACCGATTAATGTTGCAATAAATGTGAATCGAACATGAGACACATCATATCTGGGAACTACTTGTAATTTTTTGCATAACTAACCAAAAGAAAACAGGCAGGAGAAAGATCACCTGCCTGTTTGAAAAAGAGAATATAGACTATGGATAAAATGTTTCTTACAAAGCTCTGGCAATGCGCTCCTGATAGGTCTCTACAGAGAAGGCATTAGAATAGCTCTGATGTTTGCTTTCGATTACCATGGTATAGGTACCATCTGTCATTTTAGAAACATCGAACTTGCCATTGAAGATAGCTACTTTACCAACTTCTTTTTTGTAGACAACCTCATGATCGCTGTTTTTGATCATGACCGTTACTTTTTCCTGAGCCGGGTTTTCAAACAGCACTTTCATGGTTAATGAGTTTTGTACAGGAAATACAGCTACTTTAAATTGATCTGAAGTCTGTGTATGGATGGCCGCATTATCAGCGAACTGTACACTTTGGGCAGAAGCATTGCCAGCAAAAAGGGTGAAAGCCAAAGCAAAAGCGGCTACTAAATTACGCATTACAGGAGTGGAAATGAATAGAGTTTTCATGAGTGTATGTTGTTTTTTGTTTGATTACTAATTTGTGTGTGCTTGTGTATATGTGAATTTTATACCATTTGATAGAGAAATGGCCAAAGAAGTTACCCATACAAGAAAACTAATCGATGAATGGCAAAAACAGCCGATGGGCGGTTAATATAACTGCTTCACATTATCGTAGAGAATAAATGACTGTTCCAGGAATTGTGCTACAACTCTCCACGAGTGTTCGTATTCAGAACAGATACTGTTCGTTTTTGTACACTTTTACTATCAAAAGGAAGATACTCTGCTTTTAATGCCTGAAAATGAGAATCTGCACACAAAATGGTTTCGTAAGGCGGTTCAGGTATTTTCATTAGTCAGAAAGCTCTGGCTTCCAGAGAAAAATTGAGCTTCAAATTTACTGGAGTCATGTAAAATGAAGTATGAGTATTCACTTTAGTTCATCCTGCAACAGCCTTTAAAGCTGATAACTCTTTTGAGTGAACTGCGTTAGAATTTATAAAAGAAAAAAGCAATTGTTATTAATTTTTTTCTACTTTCAATTAAATAATAAGACTGCTTTTAATTTATATTCATCCTTATGGAGCAGCTCAAGCAAGAGGTAAAGGATATCCTTGCAACCCCACATCCTCATAAGCTGACCGAATTGCCTGCAACGGCTATTTGTGGCAACGATATTAGTTCTTCCTGCTTATATGTATCGGCCCTGGCCATCATCTATGCCGGTCAGTATGCCTGGGTCGCTTTACTCATCGTTTCTCTGGTTTTATATCTGTTCAGAAGCATTTATGGAGAAGTAGTAGGCGCTCTTCCCTTGAATGGTGGGGCTTATAATGCCCTGCTGAATACAACTAGTAAAGCTACAGCTTCAATGGCGGCCTGCCTTACTTTGCTTTCCTATATGGCAACGGCTGTTATTTCCGCCAGCGAAGCCATGCACTATGTACACATTCTCTGGGAAGGATTGCCGGTGATCTGGGCAACGGTAGGCGTCCTGGCTTTATTTATGGCTTTAACCATTATGGGAATCGGCGAATCTTCAAAAGTGGCCATTGCAATCTTTCTCATCCACCTAGCCACACTTGTTTTGCTGGCAATTGCATGCGGCATCTACCTGATGGGAAATGGATTAGATACCTTATTTGCTAATTATCAGTTGCCAGTAAAAGGCAGCCTTGTCAGTGCCTTGTTTTTTGGATTTTCGGCGGCGATGCTTGGTATTTCAGGATTTGAGAGTTCGGCTAATTTTGTAGAAGAACAAGCCAGCGGTGTATTCCCCAGAACGCTACGGAATATGTGGATTGTTGTAAGCATATTTAATCCACTCATGGCATTGTTGGCTTTATCTCTGGTACCTATAAATGATGTAGGCGAGCACCAAGAGGCCTTATTGGCTTATATGGGTGATCTTTCAGGTGGAAAATGGCTGGCCTGGCTTGTATCCATTGATGCTGTTTTAGTACTCAGCGGTGCTGTGCTTACGTCATATGTAGGTGTGAGCGGCCTTGTTCACCGGATGACCCTGGACCGTTGCCTCCCGCAGTTTTTGCTTAAAACCAATAAAAGAGGTACCACCTACCGGATTATGATTGCCTTTTTTCTGCTCTGTATTTCTATTTTATTTATTACTAAGGGGGAATTAGGCGCCTTAGCCGGCGTATATACCATTTCTTTTTTATCAGTAATGGTTTTGTTTGGCTTAGGCAATATATTGTTAAAATTCCGCAGAGCCCGTTTGCCCAGGCCGGAACGTGCTTCAGGATGGGCTTTGTTTATAGCCATTGGTGCTGTACTTGCTGCTTTAATTGGCAATGCCGTAATGAATCCTGCGTACCTGTGGGTATTTATCAAATATTTTATTCCTACCGTAGCAATCGTAGGCATTATGCTTTACCGCATTGAATTATTACGGTTAATCCTATTTATCGTAAAATCATCCTCTGCCCCTATCCGGAAGATTTTGACGAATAAAGTATTGAAAGAATCGCACATCCGGAGAACCATGCGGGAAATCAATTCACAAGAGTTTGTGTATTTTACCAAAGGTGATAATGTGGTAAATATCAATAAAGTAATGCAATACATCATAAAGAATGAAGATACCCACCGGATAAAAATCGTAGCCATAGAAAACGAAAATCATAAAGTACCTGAACATCTGGCCTATGATATTGATGTATTAGACAGGGCCTACCCTGAGTTTGTAGTGGATTTTATTGTAATGAAAGGGCAATTTGGCCCCCGGCTTATTGATGAATTATCGCTAAAATGGAATATTCCTAAAAACTTCATGTTCATTGGCTCTCCTGGCGACCGGTTCCCCTACCAGATTTCAGAGTTGGGCGGCGTAAGACTTATTATCTGATACAAAAAAAATAATTACAATCCGGTTTAAGACTCTGAGCATACTGAAATGCAAAGCAAGAAACGGCTAATGGTCCAAAGGCCATTATTGTTTAGCCGAGAGAACCTGGATTGAAACTACTCTCCGGATCCAGCGGGCATGTTTTTTTTCTGCGGGAATAACGATACGGTAAGGGCCAATTCCTGTGGGTAATGGTTTTCCATCCTGCTTATCAGCTAACAAAATAGTTCTGTCGGTAAATTCAGGATCTACTTCTGCCAGTGAAAATAAGACTTCATAGCCATCAGCCGCATTTATCAGTATAAAATTAGAAAGATTATCTCCCTTTAGCTGGCTCCCCAATGATACGCCTGCCTGTTCTAAAATAGTGATCAGTGGTACACCACTATAGGTATGTATGGCACCATCCTTATCTTTGGCCTTAACATGTATATGTTTCAAGGTGCTGATATCTGCTGCTTTTAAGCTTATTGCCTTTGTAACTTCTCCGCTTACAGAAATACCCTGTTTTTCAGAAACAGACTGTGATAAAGCGTTTGAAGCTATAAGCGAACAGGCAAAAATCAATAGGAGCCATTTTGTTTGTTTATAAAGATGCATATAGATTTAGTGTTTATTAAAATCAATCGTTATATACAAGTATACATATCACTTCTTATAAAAACAGATGCGTATACCAAGCGCATCTGTTTCGTTATATACCCTAATATACAACGAAAATTTATTTATCCTGAAAATTGTCCATTAATTTTGCAAACGCCTTTTCTTCCTGTGCCAGAAAGGAGTTATAGCGATCATATAATGTTTTAAAGTAGGAAATCAGAAAATCTCCGGTTTGTGTTACCTGAGCTCCTCCCCCACTTTGTCCTCCCTTTTGGGTAAGTACAACCGGGGTGGAAGAGACTGTGTTCATTTCATCTATCAGAATCCAGGCTTTGCGGTACGACATGCCCATAATTTTTGCGGCCTGAGAAATAGAGCCGTGTTCTTTGATTAATTCGAGCAATTGGATTCTTCCGGGACCTATAAACTTTATTCCTTCTGCTTCAAGCCAGATCCGGCCTTTTACTTCAATTTTTTTTCTCGGGAGTTGCTGCATAGAAGCAATATAATTCTGTTTTGCGTATCCCACGAAAAAGCCCTCAACTAATTTTATAAAAATTAATTGAGGGCTTTTTAAATACCTGATTTCTGTAATTATATCATTTAAACTTTTACCAGAGAGACACTATGCCGCAACCATTGAAAGGCAGAGGACTCATCTGCAAACTGACTAATAACTATCTGTTCACCATGATGATCATCCAGATTATTTTTAAACTTATTCATGGCAAATTTGGCAAATACATCCTTGGGAACTACCAGAGCATGATATTTTATGCCAGCGCCCACCATAATTCCAGGCCACTCTTTTGTAAGCCAGGCTTGTGTATCCAGAGAAATCACTCCCAGATTTGTAGTATCGCCACACCAGGTTAATTGCGGATGGTTTTTTTTGAGTTCTTTGAAATGCGTGATCATTCTCATAAGTGCAGCACGTAAATCGCTGCTTGAAGGGTGGGATTTCCACCGGTGTGCCAGTACAGGTATCTCCGGATTAAAATAGCAAACAATAAAGTTTTCTTCAAATAGTATTTTTGTCATATTTTTAGAAGAGATTAGATTATTCTTCTAAGTAACAAAGTTACACCAACTCTATATCAGGCAATTTTTACATTAAAGTACTAGCGTAATAAAAAAGATAATTATTTGTATTTGAGGCATTATACATGTTGATACAAAAAGATATAATGAACATTTCTGTAAACATATAGACAATAAATCTGCCTACTACTATCTTTACTTTTGATCAGTGCGAATCCAGCACCTGGAGTGCTTCCTGATAATAAGAGATCAATCTGTTTTCCCGTCCTTGTAATTCACTCATCGAATTTCTTAACAGGATTAATGTCTCTTTCAGATTCTCCTTTTTATGGGGTTCCCGGCTTTCATAAATAGCCACCAGGGCATATATAGCATCTTTTACCAATTGCTGCTGGTCATAAAATTCAGTTAAGTGCATCGTTGTTTTAAAATCAGTACGCAAGGCTATATTGCTATTGAGTGCAATCTGCCAGGAGGTTGTATGAATGTTCTCCTGAATAATTCCTTTCGGTGCCAGCAAATAAAATTTAAACCCTATATTTCCAATCAATTTCTCCTGAAGGCTATCGTTGTTTAAGGCACCCTATATAGTATCTACTACCGAGTTATGAAAGGATACCAGTTTCTTTACAATTTGCTGATTCCAAATAATTTCCACCTGCACATTGCTTAAAATCTGTTCCGTCTGATGGTGTTCCATCCAGCTATTCCGCACTTCATTCAACATCAGGGCGAGCAGCACACTGAACACAATCATGAAAGCCTCTACCAGATACGTTTTTGCAATTCTGACCCTGGGTAATTTTAGTCTCAATGGAATAAAACAGATTTAACTGGTTTAACTAAAACAGAAACTAGGAAAGCATTAATTGAACAAATCAGATGATAAATAACGGTCGCCCCGGTCGCAAATGATACAAACCACCATACCCGAATCGAGTTCATTTATGAGTTTCAGGCTGGCTGCCACAGCTCCGCCACTACTCATACCGGCAAATACTCCTTCTTCTTTAGCCAGGCGTTTGGTCATGGCTACCGCTTCTTCTTCAGATACATCAATGATTGTATCGACACGTTCTCTTTCAAAAATTTTGGGTAAATATGCTTCGGGCCACCTGCGGATACCGGGAATATGAGATCCTTCTATGGGTTGTACACCCACAATCTGTACCTCTTTGTTTTTTTCTTTCAGGAATCTGGAAACTCCCATAATCGTACCGGTCGTACCCATAGAGGAAACAAAATGCGTAACTTTTCCTGCGGTATCTTCCCATACTTCCGGACCAGTGGTGCGGTAATGAGCCATATAATTATCCGGATTCCCAAACTGATTGAGCATCAGGTAGCCTCCCTTCTCCACCTGTGCCAGTGTATAATCAATTGCTTCCTCCATCGAGCCTTCTTCAGAGGTTAAAATTACCTTTGCTCCATAAGCTTCCATTGTCTGGATACGTTCTTTGGTGGCATTTTCGGGCATGACAAGTTCTATTTCTACATTAAATAAACGGGCAATCATCGCAAGCGCAATACCTGTATTTCCACTGGTGGCTTCAATTAATTTCATTCCTGGTTTCAATTCTCCCCTGTCGATGGCTCCTTTGATCATTCCATAGGCTGCCCGGTCTTTTACACTTCCTGCCGGATTATGCCCTTCCAGTTTTCCAAGTAACTGAACACCAGGTTTGTTTACAATTCTGTTTAGAGTAACCAGTGGCGTTTTTCCTATAAAATCTACTAATGATTGCATGTGTAAAATTATGAAATGGTTTTATTATTTAAACAAATGAAGAATCTCTCTTGGTTGCATGAGATAAATTTTCTCAGGAAACAGCTATTATTTTCGGGCAGCAAGATAATTGTTTACCTGAAAAAAATAACTTCAATTCACGATAAACAGTTTATATAAATATTCACTTATTCTGTTTTAGTACAACAATCACTAACCAATACTCAATTATATGAAACCAATTCAAAACCTATTTCCCAGAAGTGCCAAGTACGACGATAAATGGGTGAAAGACAATTCTATGGGGGAGAATGTTTTATTTAATCTGGAGAGTTTGTTGCAGGTTATGCCGCTCAAACCAGGAATGCGGGTATTAGACCTGGCTTGCGGCAAGGCGATTAGTGCCATATTTCTGGCCAAAGAATATGAAGTAGAAGTGTGGGCAATCGATGAAGCAATTTCTGCTACTGAAAACTATAAGCGAATCTGTGATAGTGAGTGCCAGAACAAGGTATTCCCTTTGCAGATAGATGCCAGACATTTACCTTTTCCAGAGTCCTTTTTTGATGCCATTGTCGTGATTGATTCTTACACATATTTTGGTACTGATGATAAATATTTACCTTATCTGGCCAAATTTCTAAAACCTGATGGAAGAGTAGGCATTGTAGATGTGGGATTTACTCATGAGATAGAAACTTTTGCCCAGGTACCTCCTTTTCTGAAAGCTGATTATTCCAGGTACTGGTATTTTATTCATACGGCAGACTGGTGGAAGAAAATGTGGGAACGCACTGGCCTGGTAGATATTACTTGTGCTGAGTTATTGCCAGGGGAACAAGCCAGTGCGATTAAAGCGCAGTATATAGCAGATTACCAGGATAAACCGAAAGAACCATTTGCAAGGGCGTTGCGGGAAGATAAAGAAAATATTATTACCTTTTTCCGGCTGGTAGGCACCCGTAAACCGACTGAGGCTTATTTGCAGGATTATAAGAAGGAAGCACGCAAAGGAAAAAAGTGAGAGGTTGAATGTAGATTTAGTATGTAGAATCAGCGCTATTTTAATGTAACAGTAATTTCAAAATTGAATACAAAGGCTGAATCGATCAATGAATTCAGCCTTTAAACATGATGCCTTTATCATCTAAATATTTTGTACTCACTACTTAATACTTGCATTATCAATCTATTAACAACGGATCATTTTGTTTTGATAATATCTGTTGCAGATTGGTATATACCTGCTGTGTATGTAGCTGTTTGCCATCCTGGTTAAGATGATATGAAGAATCAAAAAAATACCTGTCCGGATACAAAGCACTTTCAGGTGTGTTCAAAACGGTGAAGTCTGAAACTTTTTGTTTCGTTTGTGCTACAACAGCGCTGGGGGCGATTTCCATTGTAACTGATTTCTTTCTTGCAGGCGGAAAACTTATGAACACTTTCACCCCTTTTGACCGGCAAAAAGCTGCATACTCATTTAGCAATTCAAAATATTGCTGATCAGGTTTTTGTATGGTGATTTTGGTAGGTACAAAATTTTTGCTTTTCCCGATACAATTAATAGCATCTCCATGCAGGTTGTGTGAAGCCAGTAATTCCTTCTTCTCCGGATCGTTTGTAAGCAGGCTCTCCATCGACTGGTTTACTATTGAATGTGTTTGAATCAATTGATTAAACAATATGCGGCTATCGCTCAGCAAAAAATTTCTAAAATCTTTATTCTGATAGGCAACATCAATTAATTTATGGGTACCGAACAATCCTTCTCTGGAAGAAGAAAGTGTATATTCGGGAGAAAGAAGCACATAATCACCCGCTTTTAAATGCTTTTTGCTCCATTCCAGATAATAAGCTAATCCCTGATGATAGGTAATAGCTGCGTTTATAACCGGCCTGCCTAATTTCTTTTCCAGAAATCTGGAATCAAACCCATATCTGGCATTCGATCCTCCGATAATGATCATTTTTGGCTCATTGCTGAGCTGTACTAATTGCCTGTTTTTCAGGTGAAACAATACGGAAAATGGGTTCTCGGTAGATACCTTATATATAAGCAGAATGATAAATAGTGTTCCGATACCTGTTGCAAAAAGTGTACATTTTAACAAAAATTTCTTCATTGATTAGGTAGTTTAACATATGCTGGAAAATCGAACTTAAATAGTTAGAAAACCCAATGTATGAATGAATTAAAACTGGAAATAGATAAAGTCATTGGCATTGTTGGTAAAGAAATTTTTAAATACTATAAAAAACACCAGAAAGTAAGCCGACCATCTTACCAGCACTGGCGTAGTTTCAATGGTAAGCGGATGAGCCTTTTCCCGTTGTATCCATTCAATGAGCACCAAAACTAAAATCCAGGGCATATACTTAAGATACTCCTGAGAGGGAAGCGTAAATAAGCTCCAGGAAAACATCTCTTGCAGGTAGTTGAACGCCTGGCTTATATTTGCTGCCCTGAAAAAAACCCAGGCGATGCAGGTAAGCAGAAAAGTTGTAGCCATCTGAAACACTTCTTTTGCTGAGGGCAATAGCTTTCCTTCAGCCGCTATATTAAGATGAGACCTGTTTTTATTACCCAGCAGCAACGGCAAAAAATAGAGTCCGTTTAAAAATCCCCAAGCTACAAAGGTCCAGTTGGCACCATGCCAGAATCCGCTTACGGTAAATATAATGAGCGTATTTCTGACAGTTTTTAACAAAGTTCCCCGGCTCCCTCCTAAGGGTATGTACAAATAATCTTTAAACCAGGTAGACAGTGAAATATGCCACCGGCGCCAGAATTCGGCCATATCTCGGGAAAAATAGGGATAAGCAAAATTCCGCATCAAATCAAAACCAAATAATTTAGCTGTACCAATGGCTATATCCGAATATCCTGAAAAATCTCCATAAATCTGGAAAGCAAAATATACAGCCCCCAATAACAAAACACTTCCTGGCAGAGCTTCATGGTTATCGAAAATTCTATTTACCATACCTGCACAGGTATCGGCTATCACTACTTTTTTAAATAAACCCCACAAAATCTGCCGCATGCCATCCGCTGCCTTGGCTGTGTCAAACTTTCTTTCTACATAAAATTGTGGCAACAGATTAGAAGCCCGCTCGATGGGTCCGGCTACGAGTTGTGGAAAAAAGCTTACAAACGCCAGAAAGGCCACCGGGTCATCCGTTGCTTTCAGGGTTCTGCGATAAATATCAATAGTGTAGCTTAAGGTCTGAAAGGTATAAAAACTGATACCTACGGGAAGGATAATCTGCAGTGTAGTTGCCTGCAAGGTGATTCCAAGAGAGCCAAAAGCGTCTACAAATGAATCGACAAAAAAGTTGAAATACTTGAAGAATCCAAGCATCCCCAGATTCACAATCAGACTAGTATATAAGAGCCATTTACGTTTACTGGTATTATCTGTCCTGTCTATGTTTAACCCAATAACGTAATCGAGTATACTGCTAAAAAATATCAGAAAAAGAAAACGCCAGTCCCACCAGCCATAAAATACATAACTAACTACGACAATAAGCAGATTTTGTACATGTAGTCTTTTATTGAATACAAACCAGTAAAGAACAAAGACAATCGGTAAAAATGCAGCAAAATGAAAGGAATTAAATAGCATGAGTGTAATATTTTACACATACATTCAAGGCTTTTTAACCGCAAACCATCCTAGAATACAGGACTAGCTTAACACAATAAAAATCCATCAAATTAAAACACTGACTATTAATTACTTAAAAGTAAAAATTGCATTAAAAGTGTTCTTGTATGAAGTATAATATTTCCCAAACTAAAAGAAATTTAAAAAAGTGTATGTAATGAATATAAACAATCATTCAAAACAAGGCATAATTATTTAAGAAAACAACACCTAAAATTGCAGCTTCCAAAGATTTTATATATATAAAAGAAGATATATTACTAGAGAGCAGAAGTTTTCTGATAATAAATTATTGGATTTACCTATAGAGCAAATGAGACTTTTCCCATATAAACTCCAGGAATACCAGGACTTTTTGACTGATTTTGAAGGCTTTCGCCAGCAATACTTTCGTTGGCGAGAATAGCAAATAGCACTGCTTCTTTGGCATCCGGAGCAATTTGCAGGGCAGAAGTATCTTTAAAAATATATCCTGGCAGCAAAATCCGTAGCATTCGCATGATAACCGGATTGTGCATGCCCCCTCCACTGGCATAGATAACAGGCGTAATAATAGAAAAGCAACGAAGAATGGCATCTGCAATCGATTCTGCGGTAAATCTGGTGAGTGTTGCTATGATGTCTTCCGCAGATAAACCCTGCGTTTGGGACTGTTGCTGTGCCTGTTGCACGTAAGCAATATTAAACAGTTCCGGACCGGTCGTTTTAGGAAAGCCTGCCTGAAAAAAAGGATGCCCTTTTAAACTTCTCAATAATTCCTGGTTTACTTTCCCACTATCGGCTATCGATCCATTTTCATCAAAAGGTTTGTTAAAATATAATCTTGTAAATGCATCTATCAGCGTATTGCCAGTACCTACATCCGTAGAAAACATCTGGGAAGCATCTAAATTTCCGGGCAAATACGTAAAATTTGCAATACCTCCCATATTCAACATGATCCGGTCTTCTCCTTTTTTTGAAAACAGTATATAATCGCCGTAAACAGCAAGGGGTGCGCCCTCCCCTCCGGCAGCAATATGTTTCTGCCTGAAATCGCTCATGGTAATAATACCAGTTTTTACCGCAATATGATCTCCATCCCCAATCTGAAGAGTTGCATTCGGAAATTGAACTATCTGATGTAAATGTTTAGGCGCATGATAAATGGTTTGGCCGTGACTGGCGATCAGGTCAACTTGTTGTGGAGGAATATTCCATTTTTGGAGGCAATCCAGAATCATAGATGCATGCAAGGTACCAATCCAGGCATTTAAGAGGCAAATCTGCTGGAGGTCAGTGTCGCGCTTTGAAAATACTGGCCTGATCTCTTTTTTTATCTCTTCTGTATAAGGTACAGTTTCAAATTGCAGCAATTCGACTTCAGTAGAGAGGCCACTTCCTTTGAACCGGCATAAAGCCACATCCAGGCCATCAAGGGAGGTACCGGACATTAATCCAATTATGGTTCGTTCAGATTTGGATGCAATAGTATAGAGGCTGGCTATATTTGGATTCATGAAGTGAGAAGATTATATGATCTGGGCAGTGAACAATTACACAAGTGTCGTTTATTTATTTGCTGTTCACAAATATATCATATTCATCCTATCCCTCACATGCATTCAAACTTCACGCTCATCCTTAGGATTCATGTATACATCCATGCCATATTGATGATATACTTCTAATCCTTTGAAAATTTCGTCAGCATCATTTCCATAGGAAGACTCGAGGGCACTCTTTGCTACGGAAGGACCAATATTGACGTAAATCCAGTGAAAGTCTTTTATTTTACTTCCTATATTTTTATATACATTATTACTATTCTTCGATGGCATGTTTTTTTTGAAAAATTAATTCATAATTATTCACCCTATACAATATTATATTCTTCACAACGTTTATATAATCAAACTCTTCACCTCATCCTGCATGTTAAATTTCAATAGGATTAAGTTCTTTGGCCAAATTCTGCAAAAATTTAATATTTATCCAAGCTAAAAAATTTTAATTGATATTTCCAATAATCTATTACTTTTGTATTCCAATAGCTCAAAATTCAGTAACAAATCTGCTATTTTTTACTCCCATATTACTACAAGGTTATGAATCAATTACTTAAATATGAAAAAAAATTTGGGATTATGAAAACTTTTCTGAATCACAAATTGTATTAAGCAAAGAAGCAATAACCAGGAATGCAGTGATGGATAAATTAGCCGGATTATACTTTTTGAATACAACTAACCATATTTCCCGTCTACACCCTGAAACAGTAAGGTTACTTATCCTTATCTTATGGGGATTCAGTTTGAGTTTTCCTCACATTTTTTTGGCAGAATAAATTTATAAAGAAAATGGCTGTTCATGCCCAAACATGTTCGGCTTGCATACTATTGTTTGAGAATTATTGATAATGAAATAAATGAGTAAACTAAAGTAATGAGACAGTTAAAAATAACCAATTTAATCACAAACCGCGATAGTGCTACTATAGAGAAGTACTTCAACGACATTTCTAAAGTAGAACTGATCACGCCGGATGAAGAAGTAGAACTTGCCCGCAGAATTAAATTAGGCGATCAGGTGGCTCTTGAGAAATTAGTAAAAGCTAATTTGAGATTTGTTGTGTCTGTAGCAAAACAGTATCATCACAGCAAAATCCCACTCAACGACCTTATCAACGAAGGAAATGTAGGCCTGATCAAAGCTGCTAAAATGTTCGACGAAACCAAAGGCTTCAAATTTATTTCGTATGCCGTTTGGTGGATCCGTCAGGCGATTATGGAAGCATTGGCAAATAATTCACGGATAGTGCGTATTCCGGCCAATAAAATTGGTGAATTGTCTAAAATCAGTAATGCTGCTTCCATTATGGAGCAGCGATTTGAGCGTGAGCCTACCAATGAGGAACTGGCCGACTTTCTCGGTATCCATGTAGATGATATTAAAAGCACGAATACAGCTTCTATTCGTCAGTCTTCGCTGGATGCACCATTCGAAGAGGATGAAGGAAACTCATTACTGGACGTTATCAAAAATCCTGATGCTGACCCAGCTAATACGATTCTTCCAGATAGAGAATCACTGAAAGTGGAATTAGCCCGTTTGCTGTCTACGCTTGCCGACCGTGAACAGGAAATTATCCGCCGTTTGTTCGGAATTGGTTTTGAATACAACCAAACCATGGAAGACATTGCAGAAAGCATGGGATTAACCCAGGAGAGAGTACGGCAGATTAAAGAAAAGGCCTTGAAAAAACTGCGTTGTCATTCAGGTGTGCGTCTGCTTCAGCCTTTCATATAGTATATTGTAATTTACAGGACTATTCTGTATAAATATAAAAAATCCGGATATTTAAGTATCCGGGTTTTTGTTTTATCCATACTTGTTCTACAATAATATAAGTCACTCTTTTTTCTTTCTAAAGATCAACAATGGTTCCTTCATCCGTATCATCTACGCCAGCCTGATTTCCCCGTTGGGCAGAACCAGTGCCACTGTCTATATCTTCAATTCTTTCTCCCCTATCGTTGGAAGCTGCCCCACTACCAGTACCAGGAATTCTTTCGCCTGGCTTTCTGTGGACTTCCACATATTTGCCACCTGGAGAAGATGGATCTTTACCTGCATTGGATGAACCAATATCGCCACTTTTAATCACCGCACCTGCCCCGTAATTTTCCTGGGGTGATTCTATAGCTTCTGCCGGTGTAGTCACTTGTCCAGCCGTGGTAGCGCCATCTGAAGATGAATACATATTGCCAGTAGTGCCACCATCTGTCAGATCAAGTGACGATTCATCCACCGTCCGGCCGGTCATTTTTCCGATAGCATCGGGGTCGTTCTCCGTAATGCGTTTATTGTCTTCATTCTCTTCCTGTTCTCCCTCAGAAGCAAATTCATTTACAGGTTCGTTCCTGTCATCAAAATCATCAGAACCACCAGTATTTCCTGTCTGGTTTCCACCCTGCCCTGCACTACCTCTGTTGCCATCCATACTCGTATTACCTGGTCCGCCCTGGTTAGCCTGAATGGTTTGTTTATAATATGCCAATGCTGCCATGGCAACACTTGTCAGAAATAAATTATTGTGTTTGGTTTTCAGATTAGTTTTCATAATAAAATCATAATGGTTATACATACTAAGCACATGCTTATTTCAGTTTTGCTTATGTACGGAGAACTGGGCCACTTTGATGTATTTTTCAGATTATCAATGAAAACAAGCAGTGATTCAAAAAATAAAACTGTAGCGGAATAAAGTAATAATGAAGCAAATTATTATAGATGATCAGCTCATTTTGTTTTTCAAAAGCTGGTGACGCAAACATCTTGTTTAAGTAATAAATTCTAAGTAGTATTCGTAGTAAATTTCCTTTCTCACTTTTTCATATGAACAATTACAGGAAGATAAACAACCTGACTGGCTGGAGCGTATTTGCCAGCGCTTTAGCGGTATATGTCAACACGGTAGAACCCACGGCAAGTCTCTGGGATTGTGGTGAGTTTATTGCCAGCTCTTACAAATTACTGATTCAGCATCCTCCTGGCGCTCCATTCTTTTTGCTGGTCGGAAGAATGTTTTCGTTTTTAGCTGTAGGAGATACTGCACAGGTTGCTTTCTGGATTAACATTTTATCTGCCTTGTGCAGTGCCTTCACCATCCTGTTCCTATTCTGGACAATTACGCTGCTGGGGCAGAAGGTAATGAAAACCTCTGATGTACCTGCTATGCCTCAAACAGTAGGTTTAATGGTTGCCGGTGCGATTGGCGCCCTTGCTTATGCGTTTACAGATACATTCTGGTTTTCTGCCGTTGAAAGCGAGGTATATGCCATGTCAACCTTATTTACAGCATTTGTCGTATGGGCTATCCTCAAATGGGAACATATAGTAGAAGAAAGTGCCGCTAATCGATGGCTGATCTTAATTGCCTATATTATAGGGCTTTCCATTGGAACGCACCTATTGAACCTGGTTACCATTCCGGCACTTGCCCTTGCCTATTATTTTAAAAAATACAAACCTACTTTCAAAGGTGGTTTCCTTTCCCTTTTTGTTGGCCTGTGTATCATTGGAGTGCTGATGGTGGGTTTGAGAACAGGTTTGCCTTCTGTTGCCGGAAAGTTTGATGTATTTTTTGTAAACACCCTGGGATTACCCTTTAATAGTGGTTTAATTGTATTCGCCTCATTACTGATTGGTGCGCTGGTATATGGCATTTATTATTCCATCCGGAAAAATAAAGTGAGTCTGAATACAGCTTTGCTGGGTGTTGCTTTTATACTCATTGGGTATTCTTCTTATTCGATCATTATGATCCGGGTACAGTATAATCCGCCGGTAAACCTGAATAACCCCAATGATATTACCGGCTTTATGTCGTATCTGAACATGGAACAATATGGCAGTGGGCGGCCGCTGTTTTATGGACAATATTTCACTGCAGATATTATTGATCAGCAGAAAGGAGCAGTAAAATACAAAAAGGGTAAGGATAAATATGAAGTGTACGATTATGAGTTCAAAAACACCTATGATCCTAAACAAAGCACCATTTTCCCCAGAATGTATAGCCGTGACAGAAATCATGCCCAACTATACCGCCAGATGCTGGGAATACGGGAAGGAGAAAAACCTTCCATGGGCGATAATCTGCGCTTTCTGTTTTCGTATCAGCTAGGGCATATGTATGGCCGGTATTTTATGTGGAATTTTGCCGGAAAAGACTCAGATCAGGAAGGCGCAGGCTGGATGGCATCACTAAGTTCAGATAGTAAACTTCCTTCTGAAATTTCTAATAATAAAGCGCATAATCAGTTTTATATGCTGCCCCTTATTCTGGGTGTGCTGGGTTTGATCTATCAGTTTGCCAGACATAAGCAAAGCTTTTTATTTGTTACCCTGCTATTTTTCCTCACTGGAATTGCGCTTGTACTGTATTTAAATTCCCCTCCTACTGAACCCAGAGAACGCGATTATATTTATGTTGGCTCATTTTATGCCTTTGCCATCTGGATGGGACTTGGTGTTCTGGCTATTTGCGATTATATCAGCAAACTGGTAAAACAGGAGATGCTTCGGCCAGTTATTGCCGGTGCACTATGTGCAACAATCCCTGTGATTTTAGCCAGTCAGAACTGGGATGACCACGATCGTTCCGGAAGATACTTTGCTGTGGACTCAGCTAAAAATCTGCTCAACTCCTGTGCACCGAATGCCATTCTGTTCACCAATGGCGACAATGATACCTATCCGCTCTGGTATGCGCAGGAAGTGGAAGGTGTACGAAGGGATGTACGGGTATGTGTTACTCAGTTTATGGGCACCGACTGGTATATTGACCAGCTTAAGCGCAAAACCTACGATTCTGAGCCGCTGCCTATCTCCCTGAAACCAGAAAATTATGTAGCTTCTGCTAACAATCAGATCTTTTATTATGAAAATCCGAATATCAAAAAGGGGATCAACTTGCAGGAATACCTCAAACTCATCCGTGATGATCACCCGGCCTTAAAAGTTCCGCTACAAAATGGAGAAAGCATAAACATTTTGCCTTCCAATAAATTAGTTCTACCGGTAAACAGACAAGCTGTTTTACAGAAAAATTTCATTCCCAAAGAATTACAGGGATTGCTAAAAGATTCTATGGAATTTGAGCTTAACAAAGATCACCTGTTTAAAGACGATCTGGTTTTTCTGGACATTCTGGCTAACAACAATTGGGAAAGGCCAATTTATTTCTCTTCTTTATTTACCGCTGCCAAATATAACTTGTCTTCTTATACCCAAATTGAAGGAATGGTTTGCCGTTTACTGCCTGTACAGGTTCCAGGAGCAGAACAAGGTTTTGTAAATGCTGATATTTCCTATGATAATCTCATGAATAAATGCGAATGGCGGGGACTGGATGATCCCAAGGTGTATCATGATGAAGTGCACCGTAACTATATCAGCAACTGGGGACGGTTGAGTTATTTACAGTTAGCTACTCAGTTTTTGAATGAAAACAATCAGGCCAAAGCCAAAGAAGTACTGCTGCATTCGCTGAAAACCATACCAGATGAAAGTATTCCCTATGACAGGATTTGCTCGTTGTATGTAGCTCCGCTGATGGCTGTAGGCGAACAGAAAAAAGCGCTTCAAATAGCCAGCACCATGGCAAGACGGGCAGATGAAAATTTGAGTTATTACCTGGATAATCAAATCACAAACAGAGTTGCTTTGCAGGAAAACCTGGTCATCCTTAACCAGCTGGCCACCGTGATGAAAGAGGAAATCCCGGCAGAAGCTCCTCATTACCAGGCTTTGTTCGACAAACATTATACCCGTTTTCAGCAATAAAAAGGTTATTTAGAATGGGCAGTCAATTGCATATTGCTACTACTATAGGTATAATATAACAGTAGGCCATTTCTGCCCATCCTAAACCCAATTTTGCACTCATGCAGACAGGCAGACTTAGGCGTTGACATACCGGAAATATTCAACTAAATTGAATGTACGCAGGTAGCCACAGTTACTGGAAAACGGAACAATTTATGGCAAAAAATAGTCATACCAAATATTAGATATTATACGTTAAAATATCAGTTTACTTTTAAAAAATTTAGTAATAAAGTACATCTCTGATTCAATAGATATTTCGTGAGGTGAAGTAGAGTCAAACTGCGTACATTTGAAATTGCATCTTTCTTTCATATATGAAGTATATCTTGTCCATTGCTTTTTGCCTGCAATGGGTATTCCCCCTGCTGGCGCAGGAGTCTATTCTCAATTGTACTGATTCGAGTTATTGTGTACCTGCCGTAACGGGTATGCCCCGGACCAAGGGAATTATCATCCGTCAGGAACGTATTATGGATTATGGCATCCGCTCTAATTCCAAAAGCGACATGCTCCGGAGCGGAAGTGGACAAGTAAGCAGCAATCGCAGGTGGGAATTCAAACTCAGGTTACCCATCATTTCCAAACCTAATTTTGCCATCGCAGCCGGTATTCATTATAATGTGGAAGAATATAAATTTGAGCCGCCTCAGAATGAGGAATATCCCTTATATAAAAGCCTGGAGGATAAATCGCTTAAAAGCATTGGAGGTTCTATTTACGTAGTAAAACCCTGGCGGGGCAAGAGGTACTTTTTACTTCGGGCAAGCGGCGACCTGAATGGAGATTATGGCGCAGATGGAATTTCCAAGAAAAATTTCCTTCAGTTCAGTATAGCTCCTTTGATCGGCTGGAAAGCGAATGATAATACTTCTTATGCGTTTGGATTCGCTTATGGCTACAATTTTGGCCGTCCGGTGATTTCTCCCCTGATTTCCTACAATCATACATTTAATAAACACTGGGGTCTGGAAACCATGCTCCCAACCAAAGTAAAAGTTCGCTATTCACTCAATGAGAAAACCTTATTTTTTGCCTCTACCGAATTAAATGGAGCCCGGTATAATATCCGGCTGGCAGATTCTGTACTGGCAAAGAGAGGGAATTTTTACCTTCAAAAGGCAGAGATCCGGTATTTAATTTCTTTTGAGCGTGAAATACACGACTGGCTCTGGTTCGGACTGGAAGCTGGCTTACGTTCCAATATTAATTTCAGCCTCTCCGACAAAACCGGCCCGGCCAGAAATGCATTGATCCGTAATCAACTCAATCATGCGATGCTGGTTAGTTTTAGCCTGTTTGCCGTAGCGCCACGAAAATTCCTAAAAACAAGGAATTGATAAAAAATGCTGGTTGACGAGAGAGTGGTTTTCAACTCGTTATTATACGTTTTTATAGCATAAACTGATAAATTCCTCCATACACAACCGGCTGTTTCATCGCTTCTTCGGGAGTGTAAATATCCAGTAAGGTATAGAATGATTTAATAACACCTCCATGCGTGATAATAAGAATTTTCTTATCGGATAGTTTTCTCAATTCCTGGATAAACTCTTTTACCCGGTAAATTAAATCTGAATAGGACTCGCCGCCCGGGCAAATTTCAGATACATAGTTATTCATCCATTTGTTCAACGAAGTCTGATCCATATCATTCCATGCTTTCAGTTCCCACTCCCCAAAGTTCATTTCCATCAGCCGAATATCCTGCAAGAGTGGAACATGGTAGGATTGCTGAAGTTTTTCAGCTAACAGTAAACATCTGCTAAGCGGACTGCTGAAAATACAATCTATACTTTCCGGTAATTTTTCCTGTATCCTTTTCCATTCCTCCTCAAAGCTTTCGGCTAAGGGAATATCCGACTTGCCGTAACAAATTCCTTTTTCTATCAGCGGAGTTGTATGCCGAATCAGATAAATTTCCATATGGAAAGTATTGACAGATAAAAGATAACTTCATTTACCTGCTGTGTGGCACCCAGACAGTCACCGGTGTAGCCACCAATCCATTTATTAAAATACCACTTGAGGTAGAGGGTAGTTAACAGCAAAGGCAATATTACCAGTAGAAATAATGGATGCAGAAAAACTAAAATCACAAGTGGAACTGCTGTGAACAAACTGGCAACCATTAAGTCGGTAGCAGAAATGCCTTTGGCTATTGGCTTCACTTTACTGCTGGCATCTTCCCTGGAATAAGGCAGTAAGCGGATAATCAGGATGGAGAAAAACCGGCTCAATACATGTCCACAAACCAAATAAAGACCGAATGTAGGTAAACCCACCTTGTTACTTATATCAAGTAAGGCAAAAAACTTTACCCCAAGTATGAGTACTAACCCTACCACCCCATAAGTTCCAATCCGGCTGTCTTTCATAATGTTGAGGATTTTCTCTTTCGTCCATCCCCCACCAAACCCATCGCAGGTATCGGCAAAACCATCTTCGTGAAAAGCGCCGGTTGTGAAAACAGAAACAATTATAGAGATAAGTACACTGAGTTCTGATGAGAATAAATACTGCGCTCCGGCAAATGCGGCAAATGATAAAGAAGCTACAATAAAACCGATAAAAGGGAAATACCTGGTAGCTTTATTAAGGTATTCTTCTTTGTGGTCGGCAAAACTAGGGCAGGGAATCCGGGTATAAAACATGAGTGCGGTAAAGAAAATACGCACTTCCTGGTATAGTAGTTCTTTCATCACTTACTTACCCCAGCTGATTCAAAACTAGCCATTTCTGTGAAAAAACCGACAGCTGACTGCACTAATGGATACGCCAAAGCTGTTCCTGTTCCTTCTCCCAGCCGTAGATGTAGATGTAGTAAAGGTTCAACCTGTAAGTAATCTAATTGTATCTGATGCCCCATTTCTTCAGACTGATGACAAAAAACAGCGTATTCTTTTACCAATGGATTTATGGAATGGGCAATCAGAAAAGCAGCGGTACTGATAAATCCGTCAATTAGTAAAATCATTTTCTTTTCAGCTGCAGCCAGCATAGCACCTGCCATCTGGGCAATTTCAAATCCACCAAAAGTTGCCAGTATATCCAGTGAGTTGCTTAGTTTCCCCAGTTGATTCAAAGCTTTTTCCAGAATAGCAATTTTCCGGATCAAGCCAGCTTCATCTATGCCGGTTCCCTTTCCGGTACATTCTGCAATGGGCCGTTCACAGATCAAACTGGTAATCAGGCTGGCAGAAGATGTATTGCCAATACCCATTTCCCCAAAGCCCACAATATTGCAACCTTGTTTAGAAATGAGTTCAATTACTTCATTCCCTTTCTGCAAACATTGATATACCTGTGCTAAAGTCATGGCTGGCTGCTCCAAAAAATTTTGAGTGCCATATCCTATTTTTGCGTTTATAAACCGGGAATGATAATTATTGAAAGTATAATTAACGCCAGCATCAATTACATAAAGTTGAATCTGATGCTGGTTACAAAAAACATTAATAGCCGCACCTCCATTCAGGAAATTTTGTACCATCTGCCAGGTAACTTCCTGGGGATAGGCACTTACTCCACTGTTAGCAATGCCATGATCTGCGGCAAACACCAGCACATGCGGATGACGTAATTCCGGAGTCTCTGTGCCCTGGATCAGACCGACTTGTAAAGCCAGTTCTTCTAGCTTCCCTAAAGCGCCAATAGGTTTTGTTTTATAATCAATTTTCTGCTGTAACTCTCTGCGTACATTTTCATTCAGCGGCTGAATGGAGTATGATTTCATAAAAGGCTTAAATGGTTGAATTGGTCTGTTACCTACTGAATTACGATTTTTCTAAAGATGGTTTTACATGAAGCGGAATACCAGAAACCATAAAAATTACTTCCTCTGCCAGACTGGCTACATGTTGATTGGCCCATCCCTGCAGTTCCACAAATTTTCTTCCTACTTCGGTGGTTGCATGTAAACCCATTCCAATCTCGTTGCTCACGATCAGAAAAGTGGCATCTATCTTTTGCAAGGCATCTATTTCTCTTTTGAAAGCAGTTAATGACTCCTGAACATCACTTTTGTAATCAGAGAAAAAGTTTGTAAGCCAGAGCGTCACACAATCCACTACTACCACTTTCTGCTGCAAGGGCAATGCACTTACCAGCTTTTCTTCTTCATAATTTGTCCATTCACTGCCTCTCTCCTGCTGATGCCTGCGAATCCGGTCTTCGAAATCGCCTCCCCAGTGCCTGGCTGTGGCCACATATACCGGATTGGCACTGAGCGACAAAGCTCTGTTCTGGGCATACCGGCTTTTGCCACTCCTTTCGCCACCTGTAATGAAAATAATCATGTGATTAATAGATAATAATTTTCAATCCCCCATTCATTCCATTTCTATAAACCAGTAATTCCCATGATGCATTCTCTCTCCGAAACGGATTGGAATTTCGGCCGTAAACAAAGGACAATTCACCATCAGGGTATGATATTCGCCATTTTCTCCGCAAGCATCTACTCCGATCGCTTCCAGTTCACTTACAAGCGTTTCATTAATTTCTCTACCCAGAAAATGTTCACCCATCGTTTCGTTGCAGGAAACAATATAGGCTTTGATGGGATGGGCTATCATTTCCAATACCAGTTCTTTGCGGTTGCGCTGCCAGAGTGGAAGCACTGCTTCTATGCCTGTTTTGCTACAAACCATTTCTTCCCAATCCCGGTGAGCCTGCAGATCGATATCACCAAATACAGCTGTATTGATCCCGTGTTGTTTAATAATTTGTTCTAAGCTCTGAATAAATATAGCTTCGTAATTGCTCCAGCTGGCTGGGGAGGTAATGAGTGGCAATTGCATGGCAGCCGCCTGCCTTTCCAGAACAGGTTTAGGAATCGCATGGCTCCGGCTCACCTGTCCGTTTTCATTCATCATATTGAGCAATGCCACTGGCTGCATTCCTTGTGCAATCGCCAGCATACAGGCATAACAGCTATCCTTACCTCCACTCCAGCTGCTTACAAATTTCTTCATGAAACTACTTGTAACTTCAGTGCCGGATAGCGTTTTTGTAAGAGTTCAAAAACACCAAAGAACAAGGCACAGTACACCAGATTACCAACCAACATGTTTTGCATGTATGGAATAGCCAGATAGTAACACTTGAGTAAACCTTCCAAATCTCTGGTATAAGGTAATCCAGTCGTAACATCCGTACCACCTGAAAGCAATACGCCTAAATCTGAAACCAGCCAGTGCAGTAAGGCGGCAGAAACGGCAGAAAGTACGACACTTATTACGCTTACTTTTTTGATAAACCGGCCGATCAGCACCATGCCTAAAAAGCTGGCATACACCCAGGCAAAGCCATCGTAAAAAATTACCCACTCATCAAAATACCAGTAGCGGTTGAGGAAAATATCGCCTATCCACAATGAAAGCAAGGGAAAAGCAAATGCTTTGCCCTTATTGTAAAAATAGCAGCCGCCAAACAAGGCCATGGCACCAATGGGCGTAAAATTAGAAAAAGGCAACTGTGCATTATCTGCCAACAGCAAACGGTACAAAGCAGCAAGTATGATAAACAGACCCAATACAATTGTCCTTGGTTGAATTTTATTCATGATGTTAGATAGAGTTAGAAAAATGAACATCTGATACTTTCTGAAAATGAAACCGGCTAAAGATTAACTCTAATACCGGCCTGCACATTAGTACCCTGGGTTGCAAAACCATACGCTTCCATATAATCACTGTTGAGCAGGTTATTTACCTGTGCAAAGGCAAGCAGCTTTTTCTTGAAGAAACTATACGACACATACACATCCCACAAGGCATAGGCATCCATATTTACTTCTTTTGACTCGTAATTATTGGCCGGATCAAAGAACAAATCGGTACGTTTGCCAAAAGTTTTGAAGTCAGTACTGATGAACAAGGATGGAGTGATCTGATAACCAATGTGAGCACCAACGTTATGTTTTGGGCGGCGGATAAGGTTGAAATACGTTGTATCCTGTTCGCCAGCTTTAGTGGTAACTTTGCCGGTCACATAGGTATAATAAGCACGCAGGGTTAATTTATTGTTTAGCTGAAAGGTAGGTTCTATTTCAATGCCCTGATCTTGCTGCCGGTTGAGGTTAATGTAGCCAGGATTATACGTATATAGAATAGCGTCTTTTATATCCCGGTCAAATAAAACCACCCTTATATTAAGTGTATTATCCAGCAGAAAAGTTTGAATACCTCCTTCCAGATTCCGGCTCCGTTCCGGTTTCAGGTTTTCGTTATGTCCATACTGTCCGTATAACTGGTATAAAGTAGGTGCTTTAAATCCCGTAGAATAATTCACAAAAAGCTTTACTTTTTTCTGCACCAGGAAAGATGGGTTGATGCTGTAGGTATAATTACTGCCATACTGGGAATGTTTATTATAACGGCCTCCTACTTCCAGAGAAAAACCTTTCAAATTATTTACAAACAGCGACGCATAGGGGCTGACTAAATTTACCTCCGGATTATCGAGTGTTGCCGTAGTATCCATCATGTTGAAGTGCTGGTAACTGATGCCTGCCAGTACTTGCAGGTTTTTGGCAATCGAATAGTTTCCAAAGAGTTCCCCATGGTTAAATATACCTTCAAAAGCGCTTCCACCAAATGCATTGTCGTAATTCCGGTTGGTTCGATCTAACGCATACTGAAAAGTAATACCCCCTTTGGCAAGCTGGTACTCCGCAGATAAACCGGTATTTAAAAGCTTAGCCTTATAAGTCGCTTCTGTATCATCTGTAAAGGCACCCCCATCGTATTTACCATCAAATTCCGTATAGCGCAGAAACGGGCGAATCAGTAGTTTTTCTGTGGCCTGAACACCCACATTTACATTAAGTGCATGCTGAGAGAATCCGTCTTTATCAAAATCAGCAGAGCCGGTGCTGTCTTTTGCTTCACTGATGCCATCAGTGCGGAGATAGGTATAACCAGCTGTATAATCAAACTTTTTGAGCTTGCCATTGATGCCAGCCTGTACTTTACCAGTCTGGTAGCTGCCTCCACTGAGCTGACCGAAACCTCCAATGGGTTTATCAGCTCCTTTTTTAGTAATAATATTGATCACCCCAGCTACAGCATCGCTGCCATATAAAGTAGACTGGCTGCCTTTCAGAATTTCAATCCGCTCGATCACATCAATGGGCAGCAGCCGGAGATCGAAAGAACCAGAAATGCCGGAAGGATCAGAAACTGGAACGCCATCGAGCAGGATCAGGGTGTATTCACTGGCGGCACCCCGAAGGTATACTGATTTGTCTTTTCCAGGATTGCTATTGGCTCCATTCACTATAATACCTGCCTGGGCATTGAGAACCTGTGCCAGGTCTTTGCCACCACTCTGGTCCAGCAGTTCCCTGGTGACAATGGTGAGTACTTTGCCGGTTTCGCTACTGGCCTTCGCAAACTTGGTTGCAGTAATTACGACTTCATCCAGCTGGATGGTGGTGGTGTCTTGCTGGGCAATGGATGGCGAGGATATGCCAGCACTTAGCGTGCATACACATAATACGGCCTGCCAGGCTGCCCAGACTTTTTTCTCCTTTTTCATGTAAACAATTGTTTAATGGTTTGAAAAGGAGTAAAAAGAGAGGGAATGGAAAAATGAATACATTCGGCCATTCACTGCTTTTTACCCGAAGCATTGAATTGTATGTTGTACTGGCAGGTCTTCTGACTTACTCACTTCTTAGCGCCTTCCCGTTTCCTGAAAAAATGGGGTAACAGTGGCATATAGAGGCTAAAAAGCTGTGATAGAGTTTACAGCTGCGGGAACAGTTCCGGATTTACACCGGTATTCCCTTTTAATTTCACTTGTAAAAGCGAAAACCAATACGGCGCAAATATAGAACTTTATTTATTATTCACTTAACAGGCGAAAGATTTAAAATTTGGAAGTTGGAGGTTGTTGAATCTCTTTGAACAAATAGCTTTACATATTTTTGAGCGGAGGCAAATCATCCATGGTATAATAAGAATAATTTGTTTGCAGAAATGGAATTTGTTTACCGGCTTCTACTTTATAGAGAGTGGTCTGCGAAATACGGTTCTGTGCATCATATTCGAGTTTTTCCACATACAGCAGGTTCTTTTTGTTGTACTTGGCATAGATATTTTTCGCACTCACTTTATCTTTAGAAGCATACTCCAGTTCCACATACACATTCTGCTTTCTGTTAGATGGATATTTGATCTGTATGCTTTCCAACTCATCGTTGGATTTATATTCGAAATAGCAGGTAAAATCGCTGTTATTTAAATAAGGATCTGCATAATGGTTTCTTTGAAGTACCCTTCTCTTTTCATCCATGCTGTACGCCCATCTGTCGGTTTCATACAATAAATAATCAAACGAAAAATCCCTTACGAACCTGGTATATAGTGGATCAGGTTTGCGGTCTTTTTTTAATTCATGTCCCAGCATATCAAAAGGGGCTTCATATATCAAGACTGAATTACCGGAATCTGAAAGTTTAAATACTTTTTTGCTTTTAATATACTGCTCTATATGACTCATATTATCGCGGTATTTGATACCCACGCCTTTCACAACCTGCGTAGAATACTGACCACCATCACTGGAAGTATATGTTGCATTTGTATTGTTAATATGAATGACGGCATCTACTCCTGCCTGTTTAGCTTGTTTTTTTAGTTGCAGTAGCAAAGCATTATAATCAGTACCTCCTTCTGCACTCAGCCCAATCACTTCATAGTAGGCTTTGTTAGCCGGAAGTTCATTTGTAAAATACAACTCTACTTCATTCGTATGCGGAACCAAGGGAATATTTACAAGCTGGGGAGTACTTCTGTATGGAATTTTATAGCAGGAACTTAACAGGCAGGCACACACAAGGAATAGCATACCAGAAATAGTATGGATTTTGAACATAGCAGGTTGAAAAATTAGTTTATAATTTGCAGGAATTGATGAGTGAAGATACAATATTGTTCTGCAAATTTCCAGTATTGCTCCGGGCAATTACATGGTTGTTCTAGCCTCTTACAAGATGGGTCTGCCAGGTTACAATGTTGTTCCGTTAACTTCCACAGCCGTTCTGTCAGATTACCTTACTACTCTGGCAGCTTACTATTGTGTTGTATTCATTTCATTTCTGTATCCATTATTTCTACCTACTGGCCTAAGGCTACACACTATAGTGCCTCATCTTGAGGTTTTGTGGTGAGTAAGGCCGCTGGGTATCAGGCCTTATATTTTTTTCTTATTCATCGATATAGCTGTAGACTAGCTCATTCTTAGTTGTATCTAACCGGATTGCATATCTTTCATATCCGTTATGCGGAATAAACAATTCATAATAGTATCCCTCTTTTATTTTAAAGGCTGTTTCTGTTTTTTCTTCTTTTCCATGATCATTTCTATACCCAGGGATTGTATCAGTATAACCTGGACAATTCTTAAACATCTGCTGGATATCGAGCCGATCTGATGGGGAAATATGGATAATTATTTTCTCAGAATAATCTCCAATAGCTGACGCACTGGAATTTTCAAGTATGTAAAATTCCTCTTTAAACTCAATATTAAACTTTTTAAATTTTCCTGTGATGGTTTCTTTCTCTGAACTACAGGATGTTATGAAACTTGCTATCAGTAGATATACACTTCTAATTGATTTCATTTTTATACTGCCCAATTAAGGCATATATATACTAAATTATCCATTATAAAATAATCATTTACTACTGACTACGCTACTATATTAAAATAGGAAACCTGCCCGGATCAAAGGCAGGTTATCTTCTTTGGAAAAGCCATACATAAAGGAAATCACCAGTTGGTTTAAAGGAGCCAGATACACGCCTCCTCCATATCCATGATGCCAGATACTTGATTTTTCACCATCCTGCCATACCCTGCCTACATCATTAAAACCGATAATACCTACTTGTGCCGGGAACAGATAGGACCGGAAGCTGAATAATTTGATACGCAACTCTGTATTCTGGTATAAGGCTGATTCACCGGCAAACCTGGTTTTGCGGAAGCCGCGCAGGTTGGTATTCCCGCCCAGTAGTTGTGCCTGGAAGAATTCATACTTACCCAGACTTACGCCTCCACCAAACCTGGTAGCTAAGGTAACCCTGGCTGGCAAGCGAAATGTCCAGTAGAGGGAGAGCGCAGATGAAATATACCCGAAATTAGAAGAGACTTTACCAAATCCTTTATTTGCCTCCCCTTCCAGTCCGAATACAAAGCCGGTAGTAGGCAGCATTTTACTATCCCGTTTATCTACCTGGATGCCTGCATTTACGCCTGCATAATATTTCTCTTCAAAAATGCTGTTTCCGTCCAGTCCATTTAAGGCAGTATCATCTATAAACCTGCCTTTGGTACGTTCCACTTGAATATTCTGGAAAGTAGGTCCGAAATAAATGTTTGCGTTTTCGTTTAGTTTTTTTCTAAGCTGTGGTTTAATGATCCACTGCCAAAAGCGTACCCGGTAATAGGTGATGCCATCTTCAGGCAAGGTATAAGTGGTTTCGTTGCCTAAACCGAAGAAATTGTTTACATAATTGGGTTGTTTCAAGTCAACATCAAGGCTTAGATCCAGTTTACCGATCACATCTGTAATGTCGGCCCGGTAGCGGAAATGATAGGAAGCCGTAGCAAAGGCATAGTTCGCCGTAAACGTATGTTGGGTTGCATAAGGTTCTTTGCGGAAACCCTGCGTCCTGGCCATCACCCCTCCCCCCAGAAAAAGCCCATCATCAATATTAAACTCAATGGAGGCCAGAGGGCCAAAAAAATTGTATTTAAACGCTTTCCGGTAATAGGTATTTACATCTGCTGCGTTTGAGGTAAGATTGGCACTTTCACTGTTTAGTATTAATTTATTCCCGGTAGCCGTATCGTATACTTTTGTTTTCCGGCTCATGCCTTTTACCCTGGAATCATCTATAATCTGATCTGTTCCCTTCCCACCAATGATACGGACTAAGATACCTTTATTTACATTTCCACTAAGGTGAAATACATCATCACCATCCAGGCCGTATAAACGGATTTCCCTGGTTTCTCCCGTATTGAAGGTGCGCTCATATATTTTCTGTTCGCGGTCGCCTGATTTACTGATTTTATGAACGGTTACCCTGGTATGCGCATCATCCAGCCGGGTTACTTCAAAATGCTCCTGCTTATTGCTGCCTGGAATATCTACTTCTCTGGCTAAAAACAAATAATATTCCCTGGCATATTGTGCCAGCTTATCCCGCCTGGATTTCAGTTTTGCCTCTACTTCTGAAGCTGTTAATCTAAAAATTTCTTTAGGCCAGTTTGCCAGGGCGCTTGCAATTACTTCATCGGTCAGTTCCCCTTTCAGGGAATCTGCCATTGCCACCCATTGCTGCTGGGAAGGTTCGGTGAGGAAAGAACGGTCGAAATACCGGGCATTATTCATAAACGTATTCACATCCCGCACCCGGTAATCAAAACCCTGTAACTTAGGCATCACCCACTTCCGGCTGGCAATACGGGGCAATACGCCCTGATTTACAAAGAAAACCTGGTCCCGGTCGCGTGGAATAGGTTGAAATACTAAGCCATTTTTTCCTTCAAAGCTGGCCCACCGCCACTGGTCGTCATGGCGGTCCCAATCTGCCAGAAACAGATCAAACAAACGGGCTCTTAACACAGCAATCTGATCTACGGCGTTGTCATTATCCCCATGCAGTTTTTCCAGCATTTTGTCGGTACTGTACAATTTTTTGGAGCCTCCCAGACTTGTATTATCGGAGCCATCACCTGCCGGACGTTCTTCAAATAAAGCCAGAGTATTGGCAAATGCCGGCTGGTATTGGCCCAGCCTCGGATCATTCGGAATAAAAACTACCTTTGGATTGGTATGATACACTTTTGCCGCATCTGCTAAAGTCGGTACGACTAACGAGGCATAGGGGTGAGAGGCGGAAATCTGGTCTTGTACCAGGTCTACGGCAAATGTATTTTTAAGCGCAGAAGGAATAGCACCTTCAGCAAATTTTTCAATCGAACGAAGGGTAAACTGTTTGCCTTCTTTGTTTTCCAGCCTCAGGGATTTGGTTTGCATCCCTCCTCCCCTTTGCAAGATGGTTAAGCCGCCTTTTTCTGCGCCAATATCAAATACCGGCACTTGTATCGGCTGCTCCCAAACATCCCGATAATTTGCCCCCAGTATCCATGTTTTGAACGGACCGGCTTTGTATTGCTCACTGGCTTGCGCCTTAATAGAATCCGGAAGGTTCATATTCTGGAAAGCCTCTTCCGCACTGGGTTGGGGTTGAAAAGGCTGCATCATCAGTCTTTGCCTGTACACCAGTTTGCCGGTTAGCATATTCTCATCCGGTTTATAAAATTCGAGCCAGACCGCTCCATTGCTGTAATAATTCAATCTGCCGAAACCTTCTCCTGTATCTACAAATTGTGCATGCTTACCATTGGCCACATGACTACGTTTACAGCCGGCCCCACTCACAATATAATGAAGGCTATCTCTGGTAATATATTGAAGCGAGTGTTCATGCCCGGCAGCCTGAATTAGGTTGGGATGTTGCTTAAAAAGGCCGGTTAGGGCTTTTCGCATCAGTCTGAACTTGGGATTGGGGGTATCCTGCGGATCGCCCAGCAAGGTACGGTACAATGGATAAATGGAGCCGATAATAGGAAGCGGAATCCAGAGATTTTCCTTTAGATCAGTAAGGGGAAACAGGTGTTGTTTGATGGTATACCGTCCGCCATGTGAGCCATAGGTATACATAGGATGATGCGAAGTAACCAATACTTTCCGGTGAGCATTCCGCTTCAAAATATCATCTAATTGTACCAGGATCTGGTCGGCTGTTTTGTTTTCACAATCTGATTCTTCCCCTGGTTTGTCCCAGGGATGCAAAAACCACTGGGTATCTATTACCACCAGTACCAGTTCGTCACTCAGCGGAATTTCAACCGGGCCAGGACAGCCATCATCGGGCAAATAGGTATTGCCCCGTTTCAGGTAGGTTTCTACAAATTTTTCCTGTCCTTGCACCCGTTGCCATCCCTGCCTGCCGCTTCTGGCCCAATCATGGTTGCCTGGAACAAATATGACTTTACCATTATAGCCATCCGTAATTTTTAGCTGTTCTTCCAGGTATCGTTGTGCTTCTGAACGGTCTTTATGCAGGGAATCAGGTAAGCCTTTTGGGTAAATATTATCACCCAGAAAAATGAGTGTACTATTCCCATTATCAGCTTGCAACTGAGTTTGTAAAGCACTCAGCGTTGGTTCCTGCTTGTCAATTCTGGGGGCACCTACATCTCCGATCAGAAACACAGAATACGTAAGCGTACTATCGCCTGGCTGATTCTGGAAAGCAGCAACAGCAAATGGCATGCACAAACAAGTTAAAAGCCATAGCGAACAAAAGGCTATTCTATTCATTCTTTGCATAATTAAATCTGAGAATAGTAGACCGGCCTCCTTTGCCTTCGTTGGAAATAAACATATCACCATTGGGAGAAAAACAAATACCTTCCGGCTGTTTAAATTCGGCTGATGCCAGCTGAGTTACGGTGTCAATACTACCATTTTTGTTCAATACAATCAATACTTTTCCCACCGAAGCAATGATGTATATCTGCCCGGTAACCGGGTGAACGGCAATACCAGAGGGCCGGAAATGGTCTTTCGTATCACTATTGCCAAGCGCTGCATTGACTTGATCGATTTTTAACAAAAAAACTGGTTCTTCAGCCAGGGTATTATCTGACAGATTAAAAGCATAGATGGCCCTGCTACCAGGAATATCATTTTTAATCCCGGAAATGCCTTTACAAGCCAGAAGTAATCGATTGTTAGCTACATCGTAGGCTAAACCTTCCACATCATTTTTGTGAGATAATGGTGTATCAAATACTTCAGTAGCAGATTCATCGGTTGCTTGTATAGACGTTTTGTAAATAGTTCCATCGCTTCTGACGGCAAATATAAACTCACCGACTACCTCCACTCCTTCATAATCGCCATTTTTACCAAACTTCTGTTCACTAGCAATCTTTTCTTCTTTCATATCTATGGTATAGATGATTGCTTGTTCGTCCTGAATAGCAAGCAGTTTGTCTTCACTCAGATAAGATAAGCCGGAAATTTCTTCAATTTCATAGGGCAAAAACATTTTATCATCGGGGGAATTTAAATCATAGGAAATTGCTTTTCCGGCCGCAGCTGCATCCGGTCTTTTACCGGAACAAGCCGTAAATAAACAAATCCCTATCAAAAATAAGTTTGCAGGAAAACTTCGGTTCATATAAGTGGTCTGATGGTTAGTGAGGTGCGCAAGAACATACTGAATCTGGCATGCAATTACTCTTTAGCCGGCAATTTATAGATTTTAAAATGAGTAAACACAAGGATCGCTGCCAGAATCTGAATGTTGGAATGCACCCAGAACCAGTTCATTTTTCAAAGTCAGCACAATCCCCATTAGCCCATTCCCAGGATGCAAGCTACAAAGGGTAAATTACAAAACTATTGCAGTAAAAATATCTTATTAAGGCAAAATATCAGCCTGAAAAAGTAACCACATTTCAGGCATGCCTGCTTAATTCCCGCAGTATATCTGCTGGTGTGAAGGCTTGACTATATCCCATTTTGTGGAGAATAAGGCGAATTCATACATTTTCGCAAAAAGCATATTTAATAGTAATTACCAGTGTATTTATCCCTGGCGGCATTATTTTTCATTCTGGTTTATTCCAACCCTCATTTCCCAGGAAAGATTTGAAAAAAGAAATTCCACTTCCTTACGTTACCTATGTTTTACCACAAAGAAGTGATTTGGCATTTACTGATTTAATAAACAAATTGCCTGCGTTAAAACAGGTGTATAAAAGGCGCTGGCATCCCGAATCTTTACTCAATAAAATTCGTAAATGTGCAGCGCCACTATTAGATTTTTCTAAAATGATTATGAACTATACAAAGGGTATTGCAGCTTTTTTATCTGTATGTATGTTGTACAGCTGCGAAACCAAAACTGTAGCTAAACTGGAGACAGAGCCTAAAGCCATTGTAAAAGCTCAGGTGATAGACTCAACAGCCATTATCGCCGCCAGAAAACAAGCCCTTGCCGATTCATTACGCAAGGATTCCATCCGGCTGGCAGAACTAAAAGATAGTGAGATAAAAAAAATTGAACCTTCCGCTCCCGTAGAATGGCCCAAATTACCTGATCCATTGCCTGGTTCTATTTTGCCTGAAAAGAGAATTATCGCTTTTTATGGCAACCCGCTTTCTAAACGCATGGGGATTCTGGGAGAATTGCCTCCTGATGATATGCTTGCCAAGCTGGACGAAGAAATAGAAGCCTGGAAAAAAGCCGATCCGGAAACTCCCATTCAACCTGCCTTACATGTGATCATGGTAACGGCACAAGGTGCCCCCGGCAGAGATAAAAAGTACCGCCTCCGTATGACGGATAAAGTAGCGGAAGATGTAATTGCCTGGGCTGCCAAACGGGATGCCATTGTATTCATTGACATTCAGATCGGACATAGCACCTTGCAGGACGAAATTCCTCGTCTGGCACATCTGCTGAGCCGCCCCAATGTACATTTTGCCATCGATGCAGAATTTGCTATGCGTGAAGACCATGTGCCAGGAGATTACATGGGCGTTTTCGATGCCGAAGATATCAATTATGCAACGTCCTACCTGGCTGATCTGGTTGCCCAGCACAATCTGCCTCCCAAGGTATTTGTTGTACACCGCTTTACACAGAAAATGATCACCAATGCCGACAAAATTAAACTTGATCCCAGGGTTCAGATCGTTATGCACATGGATGGATGGGGTTCCGGAACGCTGAAGAAAGATACCTACCGCCGGTATATCGTAAGAGAACCTGTACAGTATACCGGATTTAAGCTATTCTATAAAAATGATACCCGGAATGGCTGGAGCCTGATGAAACCGGAAGATGTGCTTTCTCTGAATCCAAAACCATTGTATATCCAGTATCAGTAATTTATATTTTCATCATTATAAAGGCGAAGCGTGTGAATAAAATCATGCGCTTCGCTTTTTTGTTTTACACTTCAACTATAAAAATTACCACTTCACTATCCATTTTTAACCACTCATTAAACATCTGTTTAAAACATTTGTTGCATTCACTAAAATTTATAACCTTTGTTACATCATATGATGAAAGAAGAACTAGATACGCAGAACCGGATCAAAGAGGCAGCAAGGCGGGTATTTTTGAGACAGGGATTTGATGGGGCTAAAATCCGCCAGATCGCGGAAGAAGCCGGAGTGAATGTTGCCTTGGTAAATTATTATTTCCGGAGCAAAGAGCAACTATTCAAAAGTGTTTACAAAGAAACTTTTGGTGTATTGTTTGGAAAGATTGTGATGTTATTGAATGAAGAAACGCCCCTGGAAGTAAAAATCTGGAAAATAGTGGATAAATATACCGATCTGATTATGGAAAATCCGCTAATGCCGATGTTTGTACTGTCAGAAAACAGAGAAGATGGAAATACACTTTTTAAAGATTTAAATGTACGGGAAGTGATCCGTAACTCCTATTTTACCAAACAGTTGCAGGAAGAAATACAAAAAGGGAATATCCGGGAGGTAGCCCCACTGCATATTATTTTTTCAATTTTAGGTAATGTCGTGTTTCCTTTTCTGGCTCGTCCGGCTATTTCGTATATGGGTGACCTGAATGAGGAAGGGTTCAGAAAATTTATGGAGGAGCGGAAAAAAATTATTCCGGAAATGATTATGGCTTATTTAAAGGTAAAGTAAAAAATTTTATACCTGCGTTAAACACCTGTTTAAAACACATGTTAAAAAACAAATTTTTATTTATATGAAAACGCTTATTGTAGGAATTGTTTGTTTGATATCAACAATACTCCCTGCCTGGTCACAGGATACGCTTACCCTTGCGCAATGTTATCAGGCAGCAGCACAACATTATCCTTATGTCAAACAGAAAGGACTGCTTTCTCAAACTGGTGCATTATCGGTACTGAACTTAAAAGTGAACCGCTGGCTTCCGCAAGCTTCTATAAACGGACAAGCTACCTGGCAATCGGAAGTAACCAGGCTCCCCATTGAATTGCCTGGAATACAAGTACCTCAGTTGAGCAAAGACCAGTACAAAGTTACCCTGGATGCCAGTTATGCCCTCTACGATGGTGATGCGAATCGCTTACAGCAAAAATTACAGAAAGAAACTACTGCCCTGGAAGTACAGCAGGTAGAAGTAGAATTACAAAAGCTGAAAGAGCAGGTAAATCTTTTTTTCCTGAACGCCCAGCTTGCTGAAGAGAATATGAAACTGCTGGAAACTTTGCAAAAAGACCTAAAAAACAGAATTGATAAACTCTCTGCCAATGTCAGATATGGGACTGCCGCCCAAACCTCAGCAGATGCCCTGCAAGCCGAATACCTGAAAACTACCCAGAAACTGAGTGAACTTCAGATTTCCAGGAAAGGATTGAAAGAAATGCTGGCTTTACTTACCGGACTACCGGTTGAAGCCACTACGCCTTTAAGTTTGGGCACAGAAGAAGTAAGCATCGCACATGTAACGACAAGTAATCATCCGCAGGTAAAGGTATTTACCCTGCAACGTTCACAAGTCGATATTCAGAATAAGCTTACTGGCAGCAGTCTGCAACCCCGGCTGAGCGCTTTTGCCCAGACTGGCGCAGGCCGTCCGGCACTCAATTTTCTCAACAACGATTTCCGGAGTTTTTTCCTGGGAGGTGTTAAGTTAAGCTGGCCTATTTCCAATGGCTATAATCTGCGAAGAGAGCAACAAATACATTCCCTGCGGAAACAAATCATCCAAACCCGTCAGGAGACATTTGAAAAGAATCTGGCGCTGCAACTCAGGCAGCAACAATCAGAAGTGGAACGCTATCAGGCCATGCTGGAGCAGGACAAAGAAATTGTAGCCTTACGGACCAAGATCAAACAAAGTGCAGGTACCCAGCTGGAAAATGGGGCTATTGCTGCCAGAGATTATATCAGCGAACTCAACCAGGAAAGTGAAGCTTTGTTGAATCAGAATCTGCATCGCCTCCAATGGCAAATGGCTAAGCTACAATATGTGACTCTGTCAGGAAATTAAACTTCATCACAATAACCGATACTTCTCATTCAATCATTAATATTTTATATGAAAACTATTTTAATCCTGATTACTGCGGCTGCAAGTTTCTGGGCATGCAACCGTAATAATGACCAGTCGGATGCCTATGGAAATTTTGAAGCGGTGGAAACCATCGTTTCTGCCCAGGCAACCGGCATGCTGGAATCTTTTACCGTGGAAGAAGGTAAACAACTCAACAGCGGCGAAACAGTTGGCTTAGTGGATACACTGCAGCTCGCTTTGCAAAAAGAGCAGCTTCTGGCAAGTCTGCAGGCGGTTTCCTCCCGTACACCTAATGTTAATACACAAGTATCTTTTTATGAAAATCAGATCGCCGTACAACAAGAGCAGCTCAATACTTTGTTACGGGAGAAAAAACGGACAGAAAACCTGCTGGCTGCTGAGTCAGTTCCGAAGAAACAGTTAGATGACATCCTCTCCCAGATCAGTGTACTGGAACGCCAAATTGCCCTGACACAAAAGCAAAAAACAGCGCAAGCCTCTGCCCTTTCCACTCAGAAATCAGGCGTACAATCGGAAGCTTTACCTCTGCAAAAACAGATTGAGCGGCTTAATGACCAGATCCAGAAATCAATTATTAGAAATCCTGTACCGGGAACCGTTACCATCCGTTTTGCAGAACCTGGAGAAGTCGTGAGTTATGGCAAGCCTTTATATAAAGTCGCTGATTTAAATAAGCTAGTATTACGTGCCTATGTAAGTGGTGACCAGCTGGTGAATGTAAAAACTGGTGGTAAAGTGAAAGTATTGGTGGATGCCCCTAATGACACCTTTAAAGAATATGCAGGCACGGTGCAATGGGTTTCCAGTAAATCTGAGTTCACACCCAAAGTGATCCAGACCAAAGATGAACGGGTAAATCTGGTATATGCCATGAAAATACTGGTAACTAATGATGGCAGCCTGAAAATCGGAATGCCGGCCGAAGTGCAATTCCAGGCTGAGTAATAGAAGCAAACATAAAGTAAGTAAACCAGGTAACAATTATCCATTCTCAACTTCAATTGTCCAACGGCTATGATCAGCATCAGAGGTATTTCAAAATCATTTGGAGAAACTAAAGCCTTACAGGATGTTTCTTTAGAGATACAGAAAGGGGAATTGTTCGGGCTGATCGGTCCGGATGGAGCCGGTAAAACTACCCTATTTAAAATTCTGGTAACTATTTTATTGCCGGATGCCGGGCAAGCCAGTATTGACGGACTTGATGTGGTACAAACCTACAAAAAACTTCGCCATCAGATTGGATACATGCCCGGACGTTTTTCGCTCTACCAGGATTTAACTATATATGAAAATCTCAGGTTCTTTGCCTCGGTTTTTGGAACTACCATAGAAGCCAATTACGATCTGATTGCTGACATATATTCGCAACTCGAACCCTTTAAAGACAGGAGGGCCGGTAAACTTTCCGGAGGAATGAAACAAAAATTAGCCCTTTGCTGTGCTCTCATTCACAAACCAGAAGTATTATTTTTAGATGAACCTACTACCGGAGTAGATGCCGTGTCGAGAAAAGAATTCTGGGAAATGCTGGGAAGGTTAAAAAAACGGGGACTCACCATTGTAGTATCTACCCCTTACATGGATGAAGCCAGCTTATGCGACCGGATTGCTTTTATTCAGAATGGGCAAATCCTGGCGATCAATACCCCGGAAGGTATTACCGGTAAGTTCACCAAACCTTTGCTGGCCGTCCGTGGAAAAGATACGTACCGGCTGATACTGGACTTGCGTAAGGCTCCCTTTACTGATACCTGTTATGCGTTTGGCGAATATCTGCATCTTAGCCTGAAAACGGATACTGTGAGTGAAGCGCAGGTGCATACCTATTTACAGGAAAAACAGCACAGCCAGGTAGAAATACAATCTATTACACCTACTATTGAAGACACTTTTATGTCACTCATGCATGCTTCATGAAATGGTTGATAGTTGTTTGTTATAAGTAAAAATGCAAATCATCTTGATAGCCAAACTTTGCAAACACAGCCAGCATAATTACTATTGATTTACTATATAGTGCCTAATACTCATATTATTATGGAAAACGTTGTAATTGCAGAAAAATTAACCAAAAAGTTCGGGGAATTTATTGCCACCAACCAGATCAGTTTTGCAGTAAAAAAAGGGGAAATATTCGGTTTCCTGGGAGCAAACGGTGCCGGTAAAACTACTGCCATGCGTATGCTATGCGGACTGTTAACACCCTCTTCCGGAAGAGCAAGCGTAGCAGGTTTTGATGTATTTACCCAAGCGGAACGTATCAAAGAGCGAATTGGCTACATGAGCCAGAAATTCTCCTTGTATGAAGACCTTACCATACGGGAAAATATCCGCTTTTATGGGGCATATATGGTTTGAGTATACAAGCCATAAAATCTAAAACCGCCCGTATTCTGGATAACTTATTACTGGAAGGCGTAGCCGACAAACTGGTTGGCTCTTTACCCCTCGGCTGGAAACAAAAACTTGCCTTTTCTGTGGCCTTGCTGCACGAACCACCTGTGGTGTTTTTAGACGAACCCACCGGCGGTGTTGACCCTATTACCAGGCGGCAGTTCTGGGACATGATCTACCAGGCCGCCAGTGAAGGCACTACCATTTTTGTAACTACCCACTACATGGACGAAGCCGAGTATTGCAACCGGGTTTCGATTATGGTAGATGGCCGTATGCAGGCACTCGATACACCCAGAGGGTTAAAGGAGCAATATGGCGTTACCTCTATGGATGGAGTTTTCCAGATTCTGGCCAGGGGTACTTCTGCTAAATAGTTGTTGGTTGTTCGTTATTAATTATTGGTAACAGCCTATATAAGTATTTAATACTCACTACTTGATACTCAGATAATGAAACGCTTCTTCGCTTTTGTTCATAAAGAATTCCTGCATATTTTCCGTGACAGGCGTACCCTGCTGATTTTATTCGGATTGCCATTTGTGCAGGTTTTATTATTCGGGTTTGCCCTCACCAATGAAATCAAATATGCCAGAATAGCCATTTTAGACAACAATAAAGGCATTCATTCCGGACAGATCACCAGCCGCCTGCTTTCATCGGGTTATTTCCAGCTGGAAGAAAACCTGATCTCCTATCCGCAGATTGAGCAAGCTTTCCGGAAAGGAACGATCAAAATGGTGGTGGTATTTCCTCCGGATTTTGACCTGGAATATGAACGCCAGCAAACTTCCCAGATCCAGTTACTGGCAGATGCTTCTGAACAAAATACGGCTATCAGCCTGGTCAATTATGCTTCGGCCATCATCCGGGATTATACAAACGAACAAAACCCGCTTACAGTCCGGCCTATGACGATAGATATCCGGTCCAGAATGGTGTTTAATCCTGAACTCAAAGGAGCCTTTGTATTTGTACCTGGCGTGATGGCGATGGTATTGCTGCTTGTATCTGCGATGATGACCTCTGTAACCATTGCCAGGGAAAAAGAAATGGGCACTATGGAAGTATTAGCGGTATCGCCGCTGAGCCAGATGCAGATCATATTTGGAAAAGTGTTGCCTTACCTTTTGCTCTCCTTTATTAATGGCTGCCTGATCATTGCCCTGGGTATTTTTGTACTTCATATTCCATTGAACGGAAGTTTAATATTACTACTGGCAGAAACCCTGCTGTTCATCTTTCTGGCTTTATCCATCGGCATATTCATCTCCACCCTGACCAACTCCCAGCTGGTTGCCATGTTTGCCTCGCTGGTGATCATGCTGATGCCGACTATCTTTTTATCCGGCTTTATTTTTCCAATTGAAAGTATGCCCAAAGCCTTGCAGGTGATTTCCAACATCATTCCGGCCAAGTATTTTATTGCGATAGTGAAGGGAATCATGATTAAAGGTATTGGAATAGATTCCCTGCTCAAAGAAACAGTCATTTTGGTGGGAATGTCAGTGGTGTTTATTGTGATCAGTTTGAAAAAATTAAAAACAAGAAGTGCATGAGACGTATTTTATTTCTTATAGAAAAAGAATTCAAGCAGATTTTCCGCAATGCAGTGCTGCTCCGGATGATGCTGGTCGCTCCCATTATGCAGCTCATTCTGCTATCATTGGCAGCTAATTTTGAAGTAAAAGACCTGAAAGTAACCATCGTCGACAGCGATCATTCTACCTATTCTTCCCGTTTAATCAGCAAATTCAGCCATATTGATAACTTCCGATTGTATTCCTTTGTACCCTCTTACAAACTGGCACAGCTGCAACTCTTACAGAATAAAGCCGACCTGATCATCGTGATTCCTCCCTACTTTGAAAGAGATTTATACCGGGAAAACAAAGCTGAATTGCAGTTAATGGTGAATGCAATAGATGGTTCAAAAGCAGGAATTGCCAGTGGCTATGCCAGCAGTATTATCCAGGATTTTAACCGGGAAATCCGGAGCGAAAACTATCCAACCTCTATAGATCAAAGCACTGAAGCTATTCAGGTAGTGAACCAGTACTGGTATAATCCGCAGCTGAATTACAAAACTTTTATGGTGCCAGGTATATTATTCGAGTTACTGTTATTGATAGGCGCATTGATTGCTGCCCTGAATATTGTGCGTGAAAAAGAGATTGGAACCATGGAACAGCTCAACGTTACGCCCATAAAAAAATACCAGTTTATTCTTGGTAAGCTTACTCCTTTTGTGATCATCGGATTGGTGCAATTCACCGTGGGTTTACTGGTAGGTTTGTTTCTTTTCAACATTCCACTGGAAGGAAGCCTGTTACTCATGTATGGCTTTGCTTTGCTGTTTCTGCTGCTCAGTGTAGGGCTGGGTTTATTTATTTCCAATATTTCTCAAACCATGCAGCAAGCGATGTTTGCCGCTTTCTTTTGCCTGGTACTGTTCATCCTACTCAGCGGTTTGTTTGCTTCTACAGAAAACATGCCCCAATGGGCACAATACCTCAATTACCTCAATCCGCTGAAATACATAATTGAAGTAGGCCGGAATGTAATGCTGAAAGGAAGCAGCTTTTATGAGGTGCGTCATCAGTTTTTCGCCTTATTGCTGCTCACAGCCAGTACATTATCTCTGGCCACCTGGCGTTACCGCAAAACAGCCTAAGAACCAATCAAAAATTATTTACATTCAGAAATATTGATTCAAATAATTTTGATAACTAAGAAAATGAAAGTGAGATGTAATTTAAAACTGGCCAATTTACTTATTTAAAGGGCAATAAAAGAGCCAAAAAACCTTTATTGTAATTTGAGGGATTTATCTGCCTGATGATTTCTGTGAAATGACTGGCTGTGTCCAGGCGGTTTCCCTGTCTCCATCCTGAAATGGATTCACTTTGGGCTTGGTAGACAGAATTTTTGCCCGTACATACAAATCATTTTTCCGGAGCGAATAAGTAGCCTTGCTACCTTTTACTTCTTTTAATACTTTCGGCTGACCCCCTTTTTTTCCGGCTCCCCAGAACTGAATGGTATACTCAATACCTGGCTCCGGTTTTACTTCTACCTCTAATTTCTTTCCATCAAAACTCATTTCCTGAAGTTCTACGCCAGTGGTAGCATAAAAATCTCCTTTCTCCATTGCGCTGATAATAGCTTCAGGAGTTAATTCGTTGGCACGCACCATGATCCAGCCTCTGCCCGGATTACTTAAGCCGACTTTATACTCCAGGTGATTATGGGCATCATCGGTGGCGAGGCCATACAGCAGCGGTTTTCCATCCTTCAAATACTGAATCTGCAGGCGATCCCAGAGTTCTTCCATACCCATAGTTGTAGAGTCGCCGTAATTATGCACATGAGGATGCCCATTATATACTTCAAAAAACCGCTCTCCTTTCAATCCCAGCATGTCTTCCAGTTTAATAGCCCATCCGAAATTAGGATGATTGATATGCGGAAACATAAGTTGTCCGGTAAGTTCCCGTTGGGCATATACGGCGTTGAGGTTATTCTGCATGACTTCAGCTACAGAATTACCTCCCTGCGGCTGAATCAACTCTTTTACATTAATGGCATTCATGTGTACCGGCTTACCCTGATAACCATCGGTTATTTCTTCCGCAGGGATGATCAAAAACCTGCCTTTTTCCTCAAATAATGGCCCATATTCGGGAAGTGTTTTTAGTCTTACTTCTGTCTGGCCGCTTGAATCAGTTCTGGTGTTTACCCATTCTTGCCCATATTTTTCTATATACTGTTTCAATCTTTGCTGCCGGAACGGATGTGCAGGGATTTGCTTCCATCGCTCAACGGTAGCCAGTACATTGTGATCGGATAGTGAGATAAAATGATACCCGTTTGATTTATACCAATCCATGATCATCTCAGGAAAGTCGTCTCCATCGCTCCAGTACGAGTGCGTATGAGTATTGCCTTTATACCACTGTAACGCAGATTCCTGGGCTGATAGCAGATGACTTAATAGGAGCAGCAGGAAGAAAAATAACTGGCGCATATACGTAAGCAGGCAGATGGTTAGTAAAGTAAATCTTAAGAAATATTCCGGAGATGGAAAGGTATTCCATAAATTTTATTTTCTTTAGGGAAAATACTGAGTTGCCTGTATCAGCATTCAGGCAATCCGATCAATGCCTGAAACCATGAATGCCATTCAGATCAGATAATTTTTATTGTGATCCCACACAGGGCAGATACGATTTTTTGAAATACCTATTCATTTTTTACTGTAACTATTTTTAAAGATACCCAGTATTAATTTTTTATGTGCACCGGTAACAGCTTGCAATACATATTGCTTTATTCTTTATCCGGTCCTGACAGCTTTGAATGATTTTTACAGACCAGTTATTACAGATAATAATTTTAGCAATGTAGTTCTGACTTATTTTTTATGGATATTTCCCCGGTAATTTTCGTAATTGACGACAGTGAAATTGATTGCCTGATTGTGAATAAACTGCTTCATCAAAAATTTCCACATATCAAACTGGAAGCATTCCATTCGGCAGACGAAGCACTGGAAACCATCAAAAATCTGGAAGCCAGCCATTCCATACTTCCGTCGCTGATTCTGCTGGATATCAACATGCCTGTCAAAAATGGATGGGAGTTTTTAGATGAGTATCAGGCATTAGCTCCCCAAAGCCTGAAGCAAATCAAAGTAATCATTTTTACCTCGTCCATCCATCCGGCAGATCCTATCACTGCCAGACAATATAAAATGGTGGTGGATTTTATTGTAAAACCCATCAGAAAAGAAGACATTGAAGAAAAAATTAGCCGATACTGTTAACTCCATATTTCATATTATAAATAAAGGTTCTCAAAGCTTTCCATTGTTCATCCGTATACCTGATTTAGCTTGTAAATTTATTCTGGTTTCTATCCGATTATTTGGATTGTTTGTTCGATTGCTTAAATTAAAGCACTATTCGTTATAGTTTTTATAACAATACATTGACCAGCAATGACATAAGACCAGTTGTTTAACATGAAAATTGATACGATCCCAGCAACACACACAGTATCCTCCACTTATGAAGAAGAAAAAAGGCTGAATGCCCTGAAAAGCTATTTCATTCTGGATACTCCCCCTGAAGAAGAATTAGATGCGCTCACCCGTTTGGCGGCATATATATGCAACTGCCCTGTTTCGCTGATCACTTTAATAGATGCTGACCGGCAATGGATCAAATCTAAACAAGGTATGGATGTAACGGAAACCGTACTGGAAATATCCTTTTGTAAATTTACCATTAAGAGTGATCAGATGTTAGAAGTATTCGATGCAACAACAGATGAGCGCTTTTCCAGCAATCCGATGGTAACCGGCGATCCACATATTCAATATTATTGCGGAATGCCGCTGATCACACCGGAGGGGTACCGGCTAGGTTCTTTGTGCGTAATAAATTATAAACCCAGCCAGTTGAATTCCCAACAGAAACAAGCCCTACAGATACTGGCAGGCGAAGTGATGGCAAGGATGGAATTAAAGAAGCAGAAAAAACAGCTGGAATTAGAAAAAAAACGCCTGGCCGAAAGTGAAAACCGCTACCGGCAACTCATTGAAAATATCGAAGGTTTTATTTTTACCCATGATCTGAATGGCGTTATTCTTTCTGTCAATCAGAAAATGGCTGCCACCCTTGGATATACGCAGGAAAACCTGGTTGGCAAAAATCTGCAAACTATATTGTCTGAAGAGGTAAAATGCTCATGTGATGCCTATTTACAGCAGTTCAATCAAACAAAAGTAGCGAGTGGCATGATGCAAATAGTTACGGCTCATAAGCAGGAAATGTTCTGGTTATACCGGAATTTTAAATACCAGGATGAACGTAAACAAACGTATATTATTTGTTCGGCGCAGGATATTACTGAAAAGGAGCTCGCCCGGCAGATGCTGCAACAATCCAAAGAAGAACTGGAAAACATTGTTCAGCTCCGGACTTCAGAACTGATAAACACCAATGAAGTCCTGGAAAAAACCAGAGCAGAACTAGACCTGTTTGTCTATCGTGCTTCTCATGATCTGTTAGGCCCTCTGTGTTCATTGAAAGGATTACTTACCATTGCCCGACTTCAGCAAAACCAGATCTCTGACAATGAGCCGGATTATGTTACCCTCATGTGGCAAACAGTCAACAAGCTCCATCAGGTATTAAATGGACTTCTTACCTATTCAAACAATACTCATTTTAGTTTAGAATACAAGCCTATTGATATGGAAGCAGTGATCAAAGAAGAGTTTCTGGCTTGCCAGCGCATTGAAGGATTTAACCGGGTTCGCCTTACCACTCATATTGAAGCAGCTCAGCCTTTCTATTCAGATGAGGAAAGAATCCGGATCATTTTTAAGAGTTTGTTCTCCAACAGTATTACTTTTCAAAGTAATACTGTTGGAGAACCTGCCATTCATGTTTCTGTGAACAGCAGCAGCGAAAAAGCTGTTTTTGTTATCCGCGATAATGGCGTAGGAATATCGAAAAATGCTATTCCGCAGGTATTCAACCTATTTTCCAAGTCTGCTTCCCATTCCAAAGGTCCTGGATTAGGTTTGTTTATTGTGAAAGAAGTACTCAAAAAATTAGATGGCCAAATTGAGGTTGAATCACAGGAAGGAAAAGGCACTAGATTTATGATAGAGATACCCAATCAGTTTCCATAATTGATTGCCCCATACAGCCTTTAACTCAAGGCTGTCATTTCCTTCAGTAAAAGTTATTATAAAAAAGCCGGGTTGTCGAAAAAAAAGCCCCAATGGTCTAAATTTATCAGAGAAAAACAATATTTTTTTGTACTTGTATCATGTAGGAACATGTTGACTTGTAAGCTATATAGAGCTGATCTTCGTTACAAGCTTTCATTTCTGCTTTTAGCATATACTGTTTATATCCATTTATTTTTAGGTATTTATGAGAAGAACTTTTTGGATCGTAATCCTGCTGGCAGCATTTTCCTTGCTGGTTATTACTTGTCAGGTAAGCAAAAATACTTCCCCACAAGAATCATCCAATCAGGTAAAAGAGGAAATGGCCTTTACCACGCCCCGGACGGTTAACCAGAATCCCTCTCCCCTCCCTTTAACTCCCGAGCAAAGTTTACAGTCTTTCCGGCTTCCGGCTGGTTACCGCCTTGAACTGGTAGCCAGTGAGCCGATGGTAACTGAACCTGTGGCCCTTACCTGGGATGGAAATGGCAGAATGTATGTGGCACAAATGGAAACATACATGCAAACTGTAGATACCACTGGCGAACATGTTTCCACAAGCCGGGTGATGCTGCTAGAAGATACCAATGGTGATGGGAAGATGGACAAGAGTTCTGTGTTTATCGACAAACTCATGTTACCCCGCATGGTACTGTGTGTGGGTAATGAATTGCTGGTAAACGAAACAGATACCTACGACATTTATGCCTATAAAGACAGTGATGGAGATGGAAAGGCTGACCAGAAACGGTGTGTGTACAAGGTAGGGAAAAAATCGCCCGGAAATCTCGAACACCAGCGCAGTGGCCTGGACTGGAATCTGGACAACTATATTTATGTAACCGTTGACCCGGTCCGTTTCAGTTATGTAGATGGTCAACTACAAGCTGATACACTGGTAAGCGGCTCCAATGGGCAATGGGGATTGACCCACGATAATTATGGACGGTTGTTTTTTAGCCGGGCCGGAGGAGAAAATGCCGGTTCTGGTTTTCAGATCAATCCGGTATATGGGCAACTGGAATTTGCTGACGCGTATGTAGATTCTACGTTTGGACCCGTTTGGCCTATCATCAAAACACCTGATATTCAGGGCGGCCTGAAACGATTACGTCCTGACTCTACCCTTAATCATTTTACGGCTGGCAACGGGCAATCTATTTTCCGGGGCGACCGCCTGCCTCATTCATTAGTGGGAGATTACCTGATTAACGAACCAGTAGCCAGAATTATCCGCCGGGCGAAAGTAGTTAATAAAGAAGGAAAAACCACTCTAGAAAATGCCTATCAACAGGAAGAATTTATTGCTTCCACGGATATGAACTTCCGTCCGGTAAATACCTATACAGGTCCGGATGGCTGCCTGTATATTGTGGATATGAATAGGGGCATCATACAGGAAGGTACCTGGACCGCACCTGGTTCTTATTTGCGTCCTCAAATCCAACGTTTAGGACTTGATAAAAATAAACAACGGGGCAGGATTTACCGGCTGGTATACGAAGGAATCAAGCCTGGCCCTGCCCCACAAATGCTGAAAGAGCCTACCACTACACTGGTAAGCTATCTGAACCACTCCAATGGCTGGTGGCGTGATAATGCCCAGAAAGAAATTATTGTACGCAAAGATCAATCAGTTGTGCCATTTCTGAAACAGATGGCAATGGGCGAAAAAGGAAACTTAACTCAAACACCTACCGCCCTAGGTAGACTTCATGCACTGTGGACACTGGAAGGATCAGGAGCAATAGATAAAGAGATTTTACTCAAAGCCATGCAGGATGAAGATGCGCAGGTCAGAAGGGCAGCGGTTTGGATCAGTGAGCCGTACCTGAAGAAAAATGATGCGCAGGTCATTGAAAGACTGGCTTCCCTTCAGCAGGACGAAAGTTACGATGTACGCACCCAGTTACTGCTTTCCCTGCAATACAGTAATTCAGATAAAGCAAAAGCAATTACGCAGGATCTACTTGCAATTAATGCCTCCAGCCAGATGCTGACCGGTGTACAAAAGAGCATAGAAAAGAATGCAGATGTAAAAAAATTCGGACGTAAACTGGGTAACCTGGATGTAGCCAGCCGCAAAATGATACTCGATGGAGCGATTACTTTCAAATCCCTTTGTGCCACCTGCCATGGAGGTGATGGAAAAGGTTTACCCAGCCAGATTGCCCCGCCCCTGGTAGTCAATTTCCGGCGGATGATGGAAAACAAAGAGGGTATGATTAAAATATTGCTGCATGGATTGACCGGACCAGTAGAAGGAAAAACATATCCGGATGTAATGCCGCCTATGGGAGCAAATGAAGATGCCTGGATTGCTTCTGTGCTCAGTTATGTACGCTACGATCTGGGATTATCCGACAGAGGGTTCCCCACCTCCTCTTCACCAGAGTTTTTATCCAGGATTTTAGTAAAGCCCGAAGAAGTAAAAAAGGCCAGGGAACAATCCGCAGGCAGAACTCAATTCTGGACCTGGGAAGAACTGGAGAAAGTTAAGCCGCAACAATAGATAAGTAGGAAACGCAGTACAAAGAAAAACCTTATTGGCTACTAAGTAGTGCAGGAATATCTCTCCACACAATACGGTGAACTTCTCCATAGCCTCCCCCTGGGTTTTCTACTTCAGTGGTTTCTTCATGCACCCCTCCCATCAGCTGGTAAAATTTGCGGGCGCTTACATTCCTGGTATACACCCATAAATAAAATGGCTGTGTGGCATCTTGCTCATACGCCCAGGCAGCCGCAGACCGCAATAATTTTCTCCCCAGCCCCTTCCCTTTGTATGTAGATAATATATGCAGATTGTCGAGCAAAGAGCCCCAAACCGGATCATGGCTGGCAAATACACAAGCCAGTCCGCAGATGAAGCCATTCTCTTCTGCTACCAGTATATATTGATTTTCCTTTGGGTGCTCCAGACGCTCTTTCCAGACTTTTAATCTGTCTTGTTTTACCTCATTGTTTAGGTATTCATCCAGCAATATTCCCTGGTAATTTTCCTGCCAGCTTCTGGTATGAAGTAAAGCAATCTGTTCGATATCTTGTTGGGTGGCTTCTCTAAAGTTCATTGATATTTCGTTGGGTATACTTTTACACTGTTGAGCAAAGTTTACAATGCTAACAAATTTATTGGCCCTAAAAATAGTAATAATACATTATCAAGAAAAACATGTAGTTTGAATGAAGAGGTTAGTTTTCGGAAAGAAAATAGAATAGTTAGATTTCTACATAAAAATGCGTCCGGAAAAGTATATGTACTTTCCCGGACGCATGCCACCTGAACTTAATAATATAATTAATCTTGCTTATTTAATACCATCCACCACCCAATGCCCGATAAATATTAACCATGGCATTCAGTTGCTGCATTTTGGTTTCAACCAGATCAAATCTTGATTCCAGTGCATCCCGCTGGGTTAGCAATACTTCCATGTAATCGGCTCTGGCAGATCGGAACAGGTTATTGGAAATGGTGATCGACTGGGTAAGTGCCTCCACTTCCTGCGCTTTCAATTCATAACTTTGTCCCATGTTATTGATATTTGAGAGTTGATTGGCCACCTCAATATAGGCGTTTAAAATCGTACGCTGATAATTATAAACAGCCTGTATCTGTCTGGCATTGGCACTATAATAGGCAGCTTTTATGGCATTTCTGTTAATGAGGGGCGCAGCCAGATCTCCGGCCAGCGAGAAAAGCATGGATTCGGGGGTTTTAAGCAAATAAGATGGATCAAAGGCTCGTAATCCTATGCCTCCGGTTATGCGCAAGGAGGGATAAAAGTTAGCTTTGGCCACTTTTACATCTAGCTTAGCAGCTGCCAGATCCAGTTCTGCCTGCTTAACATCCGGTCGGTTTTCCAATAATTGTGAGGGTATGCCGGCATAAATACTATCCGGCACCAAATCATTGAAAGACTGTGAGTTTCGTTGCACAGGCTGAGGAAATCTACCGACCAGAAAGTTGATTCTGTTCTCCGCTTCTGTGATCCGTTGCTGAATATTGTACTGTAAGCTTCTCGTATTGAGCACTTGTGCTTCAAACCGGCGTACGGCCAGTTCAGTTACCCTGGTAGCTGTTTTCTGCAACCTTACTATTTCCAGGGCATTGCTCTGGATTTCAATATTCTGTTTTACAATATCCAGCTGATTATCCAGGGCCAGTAATTCATAATAAGAAGTAGCAATTTCGGCAATCAGGTTCGTTACCATAAAATTTCTACCCTGAACGCTAGACATATACCTTGTTAAGGCGGATTTTTTAGCATTCCGCAGCTTATGCCAGATATCTACCTCCCAAGATGCAAATGCACCTATCATAAAATCTGGAAAAGGGTCCGGCATTTCTTTGTCGGGTTCAATATCCGTGCTTGCCTCTGTTGCACCCCGGAAAGTATATCTACCAGCCTTCTCCACTCCTGCCCCCCCTTGTAAACCTATAAAAGGTAAATATTCCCCTGTTCTGGCTCTTACCTCATTTCTGGCAATCTGGATTTCCTGTAAGGTAATATTGAGTTCCTGATTATTTTTTAGGGCCGTATCAATCAGCGCATTCAGGTTGGGGTCTGTAAAATACTGCTGCCATCTGACTTTTGCTGTATTGGTCGTGTCCTGCGAGTTGATGTAACGCGCAGGGACGGCCCTGTTTTCTGTTTTGGTCATGAGTGAAGGAGTGGTACAGGCCGAAAAAGCCAGCGACAGACATACTACTCCCAGAAATTTATATATGAGTTTTTTATGCATGATTCGTATTTTCTTCAGTTACAGGAAAAGCGTCTAATTGATGAACCAGGTTTTCGCTTAAAGGAGCTTCTTCTTCATTCTTAATCAGCTGACGGCCATCTGCCAGATGGGCAAATATGTAATACAATCCGGGAATGATGATAACCCCGAAAATGGTTCCAAATAACATACCACCCAAGGCAGACGCACCAATCGTTCGGTTACCAATGGCTCCGGCACCCGTGGCAATAATCAAGGGAATCAATCCGGCAATAAAGGCGAAGGAGGTCATTAAGATCGGACGGAAACGGACCTTGGCTCCTTCAATGGCGGCATTCAGAATGGTTGCTCCCTGCTGACGCTTTTGAACAGCAAATTCTACAATCAGCACAGCGTTTTTACCTAAAAGCCCCACCAACATGATAAGGCCGATCTGGGCATAGATATTATTCTCCAGCCCCATCAGCTTGAGTAATAAAAATGAACCAAATACCCCAACAGGTAGCGAAAACACCACCGCTAGTGGAATAATAAAACTCTCATACTGGGCAGCCAACACAAAATACACGAACATCAATACAATCAAAAACACATATAGCGCCTCATTGCCCCGGATGGATTCATCATAGGAAAGACCTTCAAAAGCAATGTCGTATCCTTTTGGCAAGGTCTTGCTGGACACTTCCCGGATGGCTTGAATGGCATCTGCCGTAGTATATCCCTTTGCTGGAAGGCCCTGAATAGCTGCGGAATTATACAGATTGAAACGGGTAATTTCATTGGGTCCCTGTCCTTTTTTCAGCTTCATGAACGAAGAATAAGGTACCATTTCGCCTGCTTCATTTTTAACAAAAAGTTTTAACAGATCGGAAGGAAGTCTTCTAAAGCTGGGATCAGACTGAACGTACACTTTGAAAAACTGATTGAACTTAATAAAGCCTTGTTCATAGGTACTGCCAATCATAATATTAAGGTTGTCCATCGCTTTTCCGATAGACACGCCTTTTTGCATAGCCAGATTATTATCTATCTCTAGTTCGTATTGCGGATAATTGGCCGCAAAAAAGGTGAATAAGCCGGTGAGTTCTTTACGTTTAGCCAGATTATCCATAAATTCCTTATTGATTTTATCAAATTCCCGGTAATCCGTATCGGTTGTTTTGTCGAGTAATCGCATCGAAAAACCGCCGGAAGTACCAAAGCCGGGAATGGCCGGTGGTTCAAAGAATTCGACAATGGCTCCCAGTCCCTTGGATTTTTCCTCCAGCTCTTCCATAATTTCCTTTACATTGTGGTGGCGCTGCGACCAGGGTTTCAGATTGATCAGACAAGTACCTGCATTGGACCCCCGACCTTCCGTCATAATTTCGTAACCAGCCAGAGAAGATACTGATTCCACGCCATCGATCTCTTCGCACACTTTCTGAAGCCGCTGGGAAACCTGGTTGGTTTTTTCAAGGGTAGAACCGGGAGGAGTTTGAATAATGGCATAAATTGTCCCCTGGTCTTCATTGGGAATAAATCCTGCCGGCAAAATTTTATTTTCGAAAAATATACCTGCACCAAATGCAAGTAATATCCCGAATGTAACGGCCCTTCTATTGACAATTAACTTCAACAAACCCACATATTTTCCGGTAAGTTTATCAAAACCCCTGTTAAAACTATCGAGTGATTTGGTCAGCAGGTTTTTCTTTTTCGCATGTCCATGATGATTCTTTAACAACATGGCACACAGTACTGGTGTCAGGGTAAGAGCAATTAAGGCCGAGATAACAATGGAACTGGCCATAGTAATAGAGAACTGGCGGTAAAAAGTACCTACCGGACCAGACATAAATGAAATAGGCAAGAATACCGACACCATTACAGCCGTAATGGCGATAATAGCGCCACTGATCTCACCCAATACTTTTTTAACTGCATTATATGGTGACAGATGTGGCTCTTCTTCCATTTTAGCATGCACGGCCTCTACCACCACAATGGCATCATCTACTACGATACCTATCGCCAGTACAAGGGCAAAAAGTGTAACTAAATTGATGGAAAGGCCAAAAAACTGAATAACAAAAAATGCTCCTATTAAAGATACCGGAACAGCCAGAATGGGTATCAGAGTAGAACGCCAGTCACCCAGGAATATAAACACCACCAAGGCAACCAGAATAAAAGCATCCCGTAAGGTATGCAGTACCTGCTCGATGGAAGCGTCCAGGAATTGAGACACATCATAGCTGATCTTATAATCCATTCCCGGAGGAAAAGAGCCTTTCATGTCTTCGAGTTTGGCTTTTACTTCTTCAATTACCTCACTGGCATTACTGCCATAGTTCTGTTTCAATACAATGGCTGCCGAAGGACGGCCATCCAGGTTAGAATAGATATCAAAGAATTCACTTCCCAGCTCTACAGTCGCTATATCTTTCAGATGTATGCTTTCCCCTTCCGGATTGGCCCGGATAATAATACTCTCATATTCCTCGGGTTTGTTATAACGTCCTTTGTAGGTAAGCACATACTCCAGCGACTGGGCAGCGATACCTGAACTTTGACCTAACCTGCCCGGACGTCCGATAATACTTTGTTCTCCTAAGGCTGTCATTACTTCCTCTACGGAAATGTTATAAGCCCGCATGCGGTCAGGATTCAGCCAGACGCGCATAGCATACCGGCGGCTACCCAGGATTTGTGCCCTGGCTACCCCTCTGGTCCGCTGGATTTCAGGGATCATTTTAACAGTGGCATAGTTGAACAGGAATTTTTCGTCCATGCTTTTTTCCTTAGAATAGAGATTGACATACATCAGCATACTGGGCTGGATGGGAGTAATAATTACCCCTTCCCGCTGAACCAGTTCGGGCAAAAGCGGCATCACCTGATCTACCCTTGTTTTTACTCTAATCACCGCATCATTGGGATCAGTGCCGGGTTCAAAAATGATCCGCAGGGTAGCCTCCCCGGCACTGGTGGCATCAGTAGCGATATAGCGCATATCCTGCACACCGTTGATAGCCTGTTCCAGAGTAATCAGCGTAGATTTAACCAGTACATCTGCACTGGAACCGGGGTAAGCAATAAATATATTTACTGTGGTGGGGGCAATATCCGGGAATTGAGAAATAGGTAATTTTTTGATAGCCAGTATACCAATAAAGACTATCATGACCGATATGACAATTGCAAATACCGGCCTGTGTATAAACTTATTAAACATGTATTCTTCTGTTTAGGATAGTGGATTATTCGGCATACAATTCTAACTGAGACAGGGCAGTAGTAGGCTGCACGAATGAATAGTGGATTTTTTGATTTTCCCGTACCAGCCGTAAGCCTTCCAGAAGAATTTTATCCGTAACAGCCAGCCCATCTTGAACTACATAGATGTGAGGCAATTCAGCGGCAATAGTAATTTCCTTTGACCGTAATACATTCTCTTTGTCCACTACATATACATACTTCTTATCCAGAACTTCAAAGGTGGCTTTCTGCGGGATAATCAGGGCATTTTTAAGAGGTACGGTCATTTGTATATTCCCTGTTTCTCCGTGACGTAAGAGGCCATTGGGATTTGGAAAGGTGGCCCTGAAAGCAATATTTCCGGTTTCATTGTTAAAATCGGCTTCAATGGTTTCAACTATTCCTGGATACTCAAATTGTTTATTATTAGCCATGATCAGGTTTACTTTCATCATGCTGTCTTTCTTAACCTTGGTTTTGTATTCCAGGTATTCGGCTTCGGGAACATTATAATACACCCACATTTTAGAATTGTCTGACAGGGTAGTAAGCAAATCCCCTTCATCTACCAGGCTTCCTAACCGCACCTGAAAATGATCCATGATGCCATCAAAAGGCGCTTTAATCTGCGTGAATCCCAGATGAACCTGGGCTAATGCCAGTTCAGCGTTTGCTTTAGCTAATTTGGCTTTTGCCATGGCCAGTTCATTGGGAGCTACTACATTACTATCGGCAAGGGATTTAGTATTTTGATATTCGATCTGGGCAAAATTAGCTTCGGCCTGTGCTTTCTGCAATTCGGCCTGATAGAGCATAGGCATGATCTGAAACATGAGTTGCCCTTTTTTTACAAACTTTCCTTCATCTACAAAAATCTTTTCTAAGTAACCTTTTTCCATCGCTCTCAGCTCTATATGCTGTATAGAGTGGATTTGACTTACATAATCTTTGGTAATCAATGTGTCTTTATTCAAAGGACTGGTAACCATAAATTTGACTTCTTCTTCCTTTGCTTCCGCTTCTGCATCTTCAAAATGACAGCTTGTCTGGCACAACAAGGCACATAATCCGATTAGCATGAAAATTCTCTTCATAATTATTATTCTTTTAAAACAATATAATTTTATTAATAGGTATTGGGTGAGGTGCAAATACAACATATACTTGAGTTGCCTTAAGTTGGCATACAAAGCTTGATATAATGCATTAAACGGGCATTAAATGTATATTAAAAAGGCATTAAATGATGATTAAAAAGAGATTAAAATTTTCACTCTCCGTGATAAATTTGCACTTTTTATAGAAGACCATAGAAAAATGGTCGAAGGACTGCGATTAAAATTAAATAAAACGGAATGAAAAGGAGTGCTTAGACAGTCTAAGAACACGTGAGGATTATTGTTTCATATCCTGAACACCTGAATAACAAGATGCCACCTGAGAGGTGAGATATTAGAAATATGCTTCCGGAAAAGAAATCCTTTGTTCAGGTTTCGGAAAAAGTATTCAAGTATCCGGGCGTAAAAAATAGAAGTAACATAATAACTGATTTCTGTATACTTCCTGGAAGAGAGAGATTCATCTTCCTCCACTTCAATATCAGCAAATTGTGTTACCGGTTTTTGTTGAGTACCAGAAGTGGAAGGCTTAGTAACAAACGTCTGATCAGTTTGTATTATGCCAGAGTTAACCTGTTCTGATGCTGTAAGATTGTCTGTTTGGGAATAGAAAGCACTCTCTTTAGCTGTATGGGCGAAAATTTGACTATATCCGCTCAACAAGAGAATACACAGAAACAAAAAAAATCTTACCATAAACTTTATCATCCGGGCCAAACTTTACAGCATAAAGTTAAATGTACAGGCAAGAAGTGGATAGCAAACATACACAATTGTACTTTAACTATACCCAATGCTTACGATGATATTAATAAAAAAGATACATCTTTGAAGAAACCTATTTTGGGTCGAACAGGTTCCTTGCATGTAATATATATCAGTTCAGGTCAGATCAGATCAGATTTTTTATTTTTCAAATCATTTATCGTTCGGTTGAGGCTTCTGAGGGTAACCTGTTTTTTCTTAAGGCAATCCGTACAGCTTCAGTTCCGGTGTGGCAATTCGGCCGCTCGAATAAGTGACATTATGTATATCAATAGTATGGGTATTCAGATCAAGTTTGTTGGCGATATATTTATAAGACAATCCCTCTAATAGCGCAGGCAGAATTTCCAACTGTTGTTTAGTTTTATATAGATTGGAACAACTTGTGCGTATAAAAGTATTGAAAATCAAAAATGAGAATGAATAGCACATTTTATTATTCATAAATTCTTTATTTTTCAGAATAGGAATTGCATGTTATAGTACGAAAATTCATTTTCAAATATCTGTTGTTTTTACTACGTATTATGGATAAAGAACATCTATATACCTTAACTATTACCTGGACCGGAAATACAGGCACTGGTACATCCGGCTACCGGATGTATGAAAGAAGTCATCGGATCTCAGCTATCGACAAACCTGAAATTTTAGCTTCTTCGGACCCGGCCTTCCGGGGCGATAAGCAAAAATATAACCCAGAAGAACTTCTTGTTGCTTCGCTTTCCAGTTGCCATATGCTCTGGTTTCTGCATTTGTGTGCCGATCAAGGAATCATAGTAACCGATTATGTAGACAATCCAAGTGGGAAGATGGTAGAAACAGCAGGCGGTGGCGGCAGATTTACAGAAGTGACCTTGCACCCCATTGTCACCATTTCTACGCCTGGCTCCCTCTATCAGCTAGATGAATTACATAACCGGGCACATCAGCTTTGTTTCATTGCCAATTCTGTTAATTTTCCGGTAAAACATTTGCCTCAGGCAAAAACTAATTAGCAGGTGATCTAATCTATTTTATTAATATTGCACTGTTCCAACTATGTATCTGTGCCAGTTTTATATAAGCATCCAGAAAATGGGTTAAGATTAAAATCACAATAAGTATAGGTAATTACGATAGTCCGGAATACTTTATACATGCTTTTTCACATAATCAGGCGTTCTTTTTTCCACAAAAGCAGCTAAGCCTTCTCTTCCTTCCGCATGGTTGGCACTTTGAATAATAGCTTGCTGTTCAGCTAATAACTGTTCAGTTAACGTGTGAATGAAAGATTCATTGAGTAACTTCTTTACTTGCCCTATGGTATGGATCGCCTTTAGTGCCAATTCTTCTGCCAGTAATTCAGTTTGATATGAAAGAGAAGTATTATCTGCTACGTAACTGATCAGTCCTATAGTATGTGCCGCATTTGCGGTTACAGGCTGATCTATAATAATCAATTCCAGAGCTTTACCCAGGCCTATAAGCCGGGGAAGCGTAAACGTGCCACCAGCAGGCAAAGATAATCCATAGGTCGGGTTTGAAACTTTCAGGTAAGCCGTTTGAGACATAATTCGGATATCACAAGCCAGGGATAAAAAAAGTCCTGCACCAGCCGCTGGACCGTTGATGGAAGCAATTACAGGTTTTGCCATAATACGAATGACCTCAATACATTCATGCAAAATGGAAGTTAATGCCTGAAAAGAGTTACCGGGCTGTAGTGGGTTGGCTTCCAAGGCAAATTTTAAATCTCCACCAGAACAAAAAGCCCGGCCATTACCAGTTAAAACAATTACCCTTACGGCAGGATCTGCAGCAGCTTTTTTTAATTGTTCCAGTAATGCATCTGCCATTTCTATATTAATAGCATTTAATACTTCAGGTCGATTTAAAATCAACGTAAGGGTATGATTTTTCCGGCAAGCCAGCAATGTCGGGCTTCCGGTAGAAAGGTTCAGCCGACTATCAGCAGCATCCTTAGAAAAATCGGTTGTCAGATCTGATGCGCTTTTCTTATTAGTAATAACTTTAAATGGATTAAACAGGCTCCGGATATTTTCCTTTAAAGATAATAGTGTTGGAAAATGAGAAATTAAGTTCATGTGTGTTTGTTGTCTGTGTTTAGTTAAGTTATAGCATTTCAATTATAGTGTCTCAAATACCTATATCTGGTATTAGCAACTCATATCTATGAGAAGTGATTGGCTTTTGCGATCGTACAAAGATAGAAGTTGTAAAAAAGGCAGTAAACTGTCGAAAGTAGATAAAAGGTATACAGGCAAGCTGATGAGGTATATTTAAAGTATATTTGCCCAACATACATGTATAAGCATAACACTTTCTGCAAGTCAACTTATTGATCTATCTGTTGAACTACACTTATGGTTAGTATATCTTAAGCAGGTAAATATTTATTAACTCGGAATATCTAAAATGAAAATAAAACAGCCCTTAGGATAAGTACCTAAGGGCTGTTTTAACTTTAATTCAAAAAGATTTATCTATCTAATACTGTTACTTTACAAGCAGTTTTTGTTGATAAGTACCCTTTCCTGTGGATACTCTTACTACATACATGCCAGTCGCCAGGCTATGACTTGGTTGTACAGAAGCAAAACTTCCATCTGCCATGGTACGCTGAGCATATACTTCTGCTCCTGCCATGTTAAGTAAAGTTACCGTAATTTCTCCTTTATAAGGAACTTGTATATACAACTGCTTACCATCGGAAGGATTAGGATAAACTTCAAACTTTTGGTTTACTTGGTCCGAAATATGAGCAGATACTATTTTAGAGGCACCAGAGGTATTATCCTTATCTACTTGTTGAAGTCTGTAATAGTTAACTCCGTTGAGCGGCAGTTTATCAAGATAAGTATAAGTACGTACCTGTTTTGACTCACCAGCTGCCTGAATCGTTGCTATGTCAGAAAATCGAATACCATCAGCGCTTCTCTGCAAAATAAAATGGCTGCTATTGTGCTCATTGGCTGTAACCCAGTTCACTCTTATTGATTTATCTACTGGTGAAGCTGTTAAATCTAATAACTCAACAGGCAATGGATTGAAAACATTTAGTGATCCAAACGTGAATGGACTAAATGTACTTACTGCATCAGAAGTTAAATATCCATAATCATAAGAGAAACCTGGCTCTGCAATTGCTCCTGAACCGGGCCCTTCCGATTGCCATTGACCTGATTTATAATGTGCTACCCTCAATTGATTCCATTCTGCCGGATCATCAGAAACCCCGGTATAGCTTGACCAGAACAAAGTTACCTGACCCGCGCTTGTGCCTGTCGGACGGTCCATCATCCAGTATTCCAATAAACTTACGTGGTCGAGGGGAGATTTTACACTTGAGCCAATTGCTGTATAAGGGTTCTGCCTGAAATATTCCCCCTGAACGTTGTAGCGCTTGTAGAAGCAGGCTTAATACCAATTTCTCCTAAATTACCTGACTTACCTGTTGGGAAAGTAAAATGATTAGTAGTATTTGTCATTTTAGCAATGGGGCCGTTAATATGACTTGCATCTGAACCTCCTGACACATATGCACTTGAACCAAAAACGCCTGAACTTTCATTAAGCGTTAACAAGTTAGTGTTAGTCGTATTAATAATGCCATTTGTCAATATCAGTGCATTCGAACCACCTGCCAGTAAAAGATCTGTACCCAATGTTACCTGGCCTGACGTACTTCTGTTCATAGTCAGCCTGGACAAAGTCCGATTGCCACTTGTAAACCTAAGCGTTCCTGCATCTCCTGTCCCATTGATAATTAAACGTGAAGTATTGCCTCCAGTAATAGTACCTGTACTGGAAGAAATATCTCCATTGAGGGTAAGAGTATTCCCGTTCAGTGTTAAAGTATTGTTAGTTTTGATGTCCAGATTAGTGTTAATTGTAGCATCATTTGCCAGCGTTACTCCACCGGAAAGTACTGGGTTCTGGTTGATGACAACTTTTGTAAATGGACTTATACCACTCACTGTTTGTTTGGTGGGTATTGGAGATGGTGCCAGTGTAGCAGTACTGTAACTGATAAATGTAATTGTAGCAGCATTGCTTGCAGACGTTAAATTAGTAATTGTACCGTTATTAATAATATCTCCACACACATTCAGATTACGGTCGGCATTGATAGTAAGTGCTCCGCCAGCATCTATATTTACAGTACGGGCTACTGCACCATTCGCATTGATGATAGGATAATTAGGTGCATTCGCCGGAATATCCACATCATCTGCGCAGGTAGGCAACAGTCCAGGACAAACACCCCAGTTATCAGAATTGAACCAGTTTGTTGAAAAACCTCTCCATTTAAACGTATTTGCCGGAGCGAATGGTACGGCAAGAACCGCACTACATTGATAAAATTCAATATCATCTATTCCAATATCATTGCCGGAAGCGGCAGAACTAATATTAGCAATCGCTAAATCAAAAGTTGTTAAACTACCTGAATTAATCTGTATAGAATATTTTGCCCAACTACAATTGCCGGTAAATCCTGATATGATATCCTCTCCTACCCGGTTACAGTTAATATACATTCCAAACACTAAGCTATTCGCAGGGCCTGCTAAACTTATGGCGTTAAAGGTAAGCACATAGTTGGTATTTGGAGATAAGCCAGACAAAGTCTGTGACCACACTATCCTGGTATTCGAAGCATCCGCATTAGCAATAAGCATGTTATTCCCAGACGCATTACAAAAAGCATTATGATAATAATTCGGATCTGTTCCTATTGAATATAATCCCTCAGGATATAAATTATTGGCTGTGTAAATATAATTTGTATTAAATCCTACTCCACTGTTGCCAAACGAAGCCGGGTTAGAACCGTAGGCAATACCAGTATTGCTAGATATTGCATTGGAGACAAGTGTGAGAGATGTAGCATTAGCAATAGATGCAACCGTGCCTATTAACGTGTTATCAGCTCTTTTAATCAAATCGCCTACTTTAATTTGTGTATTAAATGAAGTTCCGGACCCAGTAACAGTTGTACTAGCTGTATTGGTTGTAATCGTTCCAGTATATAATGCGCTATTAAAATTTGATTTGAATTTAATATTAGTGTTACTGGAAGAGGCATTTCCAGTAAGAATTAACGTGGTATTGTTTGTTATTGAAGCGACAGTACCTAACACACTGTTATCATTTCTCATGATTTGGTCACCCACATTTACTTGCTCGGTAAAACGTGTGTTTGTGCCGGTAACAGTAGTGCTTGCAGTATTAGTAGTAATAGTTCCAACCAAAGGAAGGTTGTAATAATTTGTTAAATAATCTTTATTAGCAACACTATATTTGGAGTTAGCTGTTAATGTTAATTGTGTGTTACTGGTAATTGAAGATATTGTCCCTAACAAAGAATCCGGACTACTGTATAAACGCCTTCCCACCCTAAGTTGCGTAGTAAACGAAGTTCCCGTACCTGTAACTGTAGTAGATCCCGTACTTGCCGAAACTTTCCCAGTTAAGGTATTGTCGAATTTACCATTGGTGATATAATTTGTAGGGCCGGTTGTACAATTAATATAAATAATTACTTCATTGGTGATTGTGTTGATACAGCTTCCAATACTAATCTGGCATACCACATAATAAGTGCCCGGATTTCCTGAGGCAAAGTGTGACCCTGTTGGGGTATAGGTTTGTCCTGTAGCACCCGGAATGGCTGTAAACCCTGAGCCTGAAGAAGTACGGTATCCCCACTGGAAGCTGGTAGCTGATGAAGTTTTAAAAGATATGGCTGCATTTGTAGAAGCCGCATTACTTGTTAAAACCAGCGAATTGTTATTTGTAATCGATTGTACCGTACCTATTACCTGATTATCGCTCGATCTTTTCAACAATTTTCCAACAGAAATTTGTGAAGTGAAAGAAGTTCCCACGCCCGTGACAACATTACTCAAAGTAGTAGTAACTATTGTTCCTGTTAATGCACTTTCAGCCGTATTAGCGGTAAGCATAGGGCCATTACCAGAAGGAAGCATAGACTGAGACAAGCCTGGGGATACAAAATACATACTTACCCCATTATTTATTCCAGTTTGTATACTTAGATCAGTGCTGATTACTCTATATCTATAATTAGTACCCAGATAATAGGCAGGAATGAGTGCCTGCACCGTACCACTTGCAGCAGTAGACTTAATATTAGTTCCACCAATTATTAGAGATCCACTATTAAAGTTCCCGTTAACATCTGAAAGTTGAACTCTGAACTCATTACCCTCATTAAAACTTGCTGTAGCAGCAGTAACTGTACCTGGATATGTTGCAGTATAATCAACATTAAGTGTATATCCTGCCGTATAACAAGCCATAGAGGCTGTATTGATAGTAGCTAATGGATTAATGCGTAAGTTTTTTAAACTAATACTACCAGTACCATCATCCATTACAAACTTGATTTGATTGATGGTCTGGCTTACATCTTGGAACTGAAGGTTATTTGCTAATCTAGTGGTATTATGCCATAATTCGCTCAAACCAGTAGCTAAATTGTAACTGTTTCCATCAGGGCCGGTATAATTTATAGGGGCACCTGAATTATTAATCACCCAGGTAAAATTTTGTCCCAGGTTCAAATTATCTGCACTGGTGTAAGGAGTACCATCAGGGCTGGTGACAGAAATCTTGTTGTTTATAGTAGTCAGATTGAATTGCAAGCGGGCAGCAGCCGTTGGTTTTAAGGCATCATCTCCTAAATTACTACCCAACATCAGCGTTCCTGCTCCACTTGTATTCTGTACTGTAGAATTCACTCCAAGTTGGAATTGAATTACTGCCGTATTAGGAACCGGGCTGAACAATTTATTTCTGAAAGCATATACACTGCCTTGACCGTTTCTGACAAAAGTAATGTCGCTGGCTGTGTTTGTTATAATATTACCAGCATCAGCAGAAGCCTGATATCTGTCAAACTTGTTTACTATGGATGAACCTGTAATTGTACCAGCACTAGTATTGTTAAAAGCTCGAGAAGTAGTAGAGGTTGGAAAAACAGCAGGAACAGCTGTTGTGTTATTGATAAACTTTCCATTCGCTTCAATAGAGGCTGATGCAATATAAATATCGGTTCCCGAAGCTGTAAGTGTTCCGCTCGTAATATATGCATTTGTAATCTCTGCATTTGTAATTATTGTAAAGGCTGAACCGGTACCTGTACGATTTAAGGTAAAGTTTTGAAGACTTCTACTTGCGGACGAAGTCTGATTAAATCGTATATTTCCATTAACATTTTTATTGTCTCCATTGATAATAATAGACGATGTGGAAGAACCTGTAAATGTACCAGATGAAATATTCGAATAATTTCCATTAATAGTTAAAGTTCTACCATTTAGATTTAGACCGGTTGTAGCAGAACTTGTATTAATTGTAAAACTTCCATTTACAACAGGTGTTGCACTAGATCCAAGCGTAACCAAAATGGCAGGTCCTGTTCCAATTGTTAGGTTATTTAAGGCTGTTGAAGAAGTAGGTAGTTCTGGCCCTGTATTGGGCTGAGGGCTATATGTAGTGGCTCCTGTATAGGTTACATTCACTCTATTATTAAAAGTGGGAGCAGCAAATATAGCTGAAATATCACCTCTACGTATAATATTGGTGATAGCATTACCATCTTCACCCATCGTTATCGTGTTTGAGTTGGTAATATATCCAGATAATAAACTTAATGTACCTCCATTATAAATAGTAACGTTACCTGCTGGGCGAAGTATCCCTCCATTATTTATGCCACCTTTATTAACGGTCAAATTCAACAGGCCATTAGTAATAATAGGTATATCTATATTAACTCCTGACGATCCTCCAATGATTAAACTTGATGTTGTTCCTCCCATAATCGTACCGCTGCCAATAAAAGTAGATCCATTCAAGGAAAGCGTATTACTGCCAATAGATAAGGCACCTGCGGTAAATGTGGCTAAACCAGACACATTCAAATTTTGAGATAAGCTTACAGTTGGAGTAGCAGCTGTATTATTAATTGTGAAATTTATCACAGTGCCCGGTATTCCATTTCCGGTAACCTGAGGAGCAGTGCCATTATACGTGAATGAACCTGAAGTAAGCGTTCTTGTGCCACTTACCCGTATACTTCCTACACTTGTGCCCGAATTGATACCATCTGGTGAAGCAGTTATAATCGTTCCACTCAGCGTGAATGAGCTTGTTCCCATTACTGAGGAAAGACCTGCGTTTAATGTACCTGCAACCGAGGTGTTTCCATCTACTGTTGCATCAAAACCACTTAAGGTTAGCGTTGCTCCGGTGTTAATTGTTAGTGCATTACAAACACTCACAGCAGCGGCAAGCGATTTTATACCTCCTCCGGAAATAGTTAAATTAGCATAATCTACACCTGACATCACAACCTGGTTGCCAGTACCATTATAGTTGATTGTGCTATTACAAGTACCCGAGTTGATAAGATTCGCAATAGAATTTGATGAAGCGCCTATATTTAATATATGGGCCAGACTTCCTCCACTCATATCAATGGTACCCAACCCAGACATATTTCCGGTAAGCGTAAGCGTTCTGGCTGTGGTTCCGTCAAATTTGAGTGTACCATCTACATTTAAAGGCCCGCCAATTGTTTGATCCTTTTGTAAGGTAACTATACCAGGCATGGCAACAGTAGTATTAGAATTAAAACTTAATATGCCACTACCTGTTATATTCTGATTTCCGGAACCACCAAAGGTGATTATATTTGCAGAAGAAGGATTAAAGGTAAGAGTCCCTGTTTGTACAGAAAGATTTCCCTTTATATTAATACCGCCAGTTAGATTTACTGTCATAGTACTCACATTAACTACTGAAAAATTATCAACCGTTAATCCATTTGTACCGATGGAAGTCTGAGTATAGCCCGGAGCATTGATTTCAAAGTTAGCATATGTTCTTCCTGCAAATGAAGGTTCGAAACTTGTTTGACGGTGACTATACAAGCTACCTGTATTAAATTTTATCTTAGAATTAGGGATTGCTTTTGCAAACGGATTTGCTCCGCTTTGTTGAATATAAGTCGACCCACTTTCAAATACCACAGTTTCATTGGTTCCCGTAGAAGTAAAAGCATTACCCGTACTATTCTGGGTAAATGAAGATCCATTTTTAAAAACAATAGCGCCGGCATCATTTGCATCCAATGAATGAGGACTTGCTGCACTTGTATTTCCACTGAATATGATATTCCCACCAATATATGCCGTGGCTCCAGCTGCTAGCTTGATATTTAAACCATTTGTTGTATTAATTTCAAGTGTTGAACCAGCCTCTACAATTAAATCTGGGCCTGTTCCCCCTCCAATAGTAAGAGTGTTTCCAGAAGTATTAGCCTGAAGAATAGCATAGGTATTATTCTTAATCCGTATCTGCCCAACGTTTTGAGTAGGAATATTGGTTAAAGTAACCGTTCCCCCATTTTTGATAATAAGTGTATCTGCAGTATTTGGGCTATTTCTATTAGGGCTCCATTTGTTACCAGTAGCCCATGAATTATTACCTCCTTGCCAGTCGTAGGTAGCCTGCCCATAACTTGATTCTATTAATAGTAACGTTAATATAATACTCAACAAGCCTATTACCGGCCTTTTTATGTTCCTTAAGTCAGGCATTAAGGTTTGGTAAATTTGTGTCATAGTTATGGATAAAAAAGTATTAGCAAATAGTGTTTAATTGAATGTTTATCATTGATTCTTACCTCGTTATCCTCATCTAAAGAGATAAAGGGCTAGTTCATTTCTATTAGAAACAATCAGAACAATGCTATAAATGGTATAATGATAATTAGGCTTATGGGCTTAGATATTAAGAAAATGGTGTTTTCCATAATCCTTTGGTTATCAGTGTATATTTCTTTGTTCCTAATCAAAAGAAATCATTCCATCTATTATTTCTTTTTACAAGATGCCTATAACCTTACGTAGGTGGGGTCCTTAATCAATTCGCTTTAAAGCTGAATTCAATCTGATCAATACTTCAAATACGCTTTCCGTAATAAGCTACTATTGACTTTATGAATATTTGAAGTATTGATATAGCCTATTTTAAACCATGCGTGGTGAATCCCAGCAATTATCTAATAATTTTGATGAACATATTTGAGCCCTTTTGCTTTCGCTAATCCATAGTTCACGTTAACTTAGGCTGACTCAACTTAGCCATCGTATTAAAAGCCATCCTTAAAGACAATAATTGGTGCAGGCATCAGTTCATTTCTGGCTTCGATGTATATCATTGTAGTAAACTCATTGATTTTAAGTCAGGCTGGTTTACCATTCAGTGGAGTACTTATGGCAACTACATTAGTCTATTTGTTGCAGCCTGCCGATGGGTGGGTATGGCAGAAATCCTATACTAGTAGCCCAGGCATGGGACTTCATGCTTTCTTTACTTATACTGCATAGGAATGGGCATTCGCTGGGAGGTAGCTTTGCCGTTTCTGGTTAGGCATCCTATTTCTTTTAAAATCTGTATTTAATATCCGGACCCTTAGTGTTAAAGCAATTCCCCAGAACCCAGATATGCCATTGCTTCCGGAATCGGGCTTTTTATACCTTTAATTATACCTATAAGCGGCTATTCTATTAGGTGGATGGAGATTGATACACCATTGGTAGAGTGGAAAGGCTTTGCTCCATGCCTGATTATAGCCTTATAATAAAACCGGACTTTGCAGAATCGCTGTAGTTGGCGGTATGGCCAGTGATTTTTGACTTTGTTTTTACAGATTTGGTTGAAGTCTATCTACTTTTGTAGGCTTAGCAGAAGCCGCTCAATTATTCGATGAATAGGGATACAAAACCAGTCTGATTGCGATTGTAGCTGCTTTTCTATTTCCTTCTCCCTACCTTTCAGTCCTGTCCATATTGCCACTGCGCCAGCTTTGATTCTGGTAGAGGTTTTATGATAAAAACACTTACTAAAATCAACTGGAATCAGTTGGATGATGGCCTATTAGCTTTTCAGGCTATAGCTGTTTTATTATTCAATCTTACAAGGTTTTATTTATGAATTTCCCTTGTAATTATTGAAATAATCGCTGCTTTGTAGGTTTATGATTCTTGTTTACCAATAGTCAACTTATTTGTAATCCATAACAAAAACAAGGCATTGAAAACCAATGTAAAAGGGATAACCGATATATTTTTAAAGAATAATATAAAAGCCCACACTGAAGCCTGATCAGAAATAATCTGGTTTGATTTTAGGGTAGCATACAGGCAAGTTTGATAGGCGGCGTAATCAATGAGAAAGTTAATAACCCAGGCAGATAAAAGAAAAACGGTCATATTAGTTAACAGGCTCAGCCACTGATTTTTTAATTTTTGGAAGGCCGTATACCAGCTTTTCTTTCGGCTATCTGAGCTGGAAAATATCCTGATTAACTTTGTAAAGCCACTCCGGACATTTGATAAACCCAGCGCATATAAAAATATAAGCACCCTGGCAGATTCTATTACTATTTCCAGTATTACATTCGAAGAAGGCGAAATAGGTCCAAATGCTTTCATCTGTACGGCCCGTCCAATCGCCGCTACGAGCCCAAGTCCAAAAATTGTAAAGAAGTTTGCCTTGAAAAACCCAACTGATTCTGAAAACCAGAATAATTTTTCTGGCCATTTGCTAGTTCGTATCATAAGTATTTATTTGCTTTTGATAAGTTAAAAAAACATTTATAAGTATTCAGATTGGTATAAATCTAGAATCAGCAGTATTCATTTTACCTTGCCAGTGGATCAGGACGTAACTGGAATTTAAATACTTTGCTTGTATTACCTTTACCTCCTTCCATATGAAAAGGTGCTCTTGTACTGATAGTGGCCCACAATCCTTTTCCTTTCCAGCCTGCTTTCGGATCATCAATGCGCCCATCCATCCATTTGGTATAAAAACCCATCGGATAAGGTACCCGGAGAACCACCCATTTTCCATCTTTAAGTGCCAGTAATCCTTCAGACTCATTTCCGGTATTGATTGGAGTGTTTTCTCCCAGACCAAAGGTATTGAATTGATCTACCCAGGTATAATAGCTGGACTCAGCACTACCTTTGTAATTTACTCCCTTTAATTGTGGCAAAGGTTCTGTATAAAAAGTCCAGCCTTCAGCACAGTGCTGGCCTGTTGCGTTAGGCCCATTGAGCGTACCACACTTCTTCCTATCGAAGCTAGCCATATGGCCACTCGCCAGAGCTACCCAGGCAATGCCATTGCGGTCTATATCCATTCCCCTGGGAGAAAATCCTTCAATAGGTGCCCCTTTCGCATCCAGAGGCAGTTCATAATATTCTACCAGTGCTGTTTCAGGAGGATTAGCACCTGGATTGAGTCGGATAATGCCACCTGGATAGCCGAGAGTAGATCCCCATACAGAACCATCTGGTGCCGGAGCAACAGAATACAGCCCTTTGGCAATCCGCTTGTCTTTTTTGGGATCTATTGAATCTTTTGGTTCCACATATTCATCCCGTTTACCGTTTCCATTTGCATCCAGAATAAGGGCAGTCCATCCTTGTGATTTTTCTTCATCACCGGTTTCCAGGTATTGTTTGGTATTCAGCCAGCCTATCACTTCCCCACCACCACTTGTCCAGAGTGTATTATTCTGGTCTTCGGCAAACATCAGGTGGTGTGTGCTGAAACAGGTACTGATATGGGTATATTTTTTAGTGGCAGGATCATAAAAACCCAGATGGCGGCCTGCCCTGTTTACCGGAAAAAGTTTAGCTGAAGGTAGATCAGAACCTGTTTTACAGCAATCCGGATTATCAGCAGGGCGAACCGTAGCCGTAATCCATAAACGTCCCTTTTCATCCAGCATGGGGTTGTGTACATTGGTCTTGCTGTTCCAGATCGCTTCTGTTCCCCAATATGGAGAAGGCTGCATGACTACGCCCGAAGACGAAGGTGTACTGGTATCGCGAACGGTAAGAGGAATACGGCTGGTTGTATGTGTTTTAGGATCTAACACGGGTATATAATCGGCACTTACTTCCAGGGCTCCATACACTGGTCCATTGGCATTTACAGTAGGGTTTCTGCGGTCTGTAGAAACTACATCATGCAGGTATGCTTTTGGATCTGCCCAATCCCACTGGGTAATCACTACATTTCGCTCGATTCCCTGCGGCCTGGGAGGTGCCGGAGGTAATTCACCAGCTTTAATGCGTTCTGTCCAGTCGGCAAACATCTTTAAGGTTCCATCTCGTCCAACCTGATGAATAGCAGAAGTCATAATAGCGCCCGCCTGGCCTGATTGCAAACGCCGTTCCCAGGCTTCCACCGGAGACTTAAATGTGCCCAGTGATTCACTCAGTTTCCTGGTTCCCTGGCTTCCCAATTGATGACAAGCCAGGCAAGTACCTGATTTAATATTTGAAAGGAATTTTGCCTGTGTACCTAACATGGGTGAAAATCCATTGCCTTCTGCCCCTTCCGCAGCAAAATTATTTTTATCAGGCACATTCAATAGAGAAAACCAGTACCCTGCCGGATAATACTCGGCAGCGGCTTGTGGCGTAGGGGCTACCACTGCTTCTAAATTGAGTTCTTTTCCAGGTTTAGCCGTTTTTTTCGGAGAATCTACCAATCCATATCCCCGTACCCAAACTGAATAACTGGCAGACGGAAGTTCCGGAATAAGATAGCGGCCATTGTCATCGGTTACTACAATTTTGGCATACTTGGTAGGAAGGTCTGTTGTTTCGGCAATAACCCAAACGCCTGCTTCCGGGCCTTTTGGACCTGTAACCACTCCTCCTATTTCTCCCTCTTTCACCTGTAAAGCCGTTGTATTGGAAGGTTGACAGGCATAGAATGTTAACAAAAAGCTCAATACTGTACCATACAACAGGATGTGCATTGTATATTGCTTCCCTTTTTCAAACAGAATAATGATGGATTTCATAGGTTTTAGGTTAGGTTTAAAAAGCAGAAATTTCACCCAAATAAAACAGGTTAGCCAGTTTACTCATTTTTAGAATGTAAGTCAACAACTGGTAGTAACTATCCTTAGGCATCAATTATTTTTATCGAATATACCTTTTATTTTTTCCGGTTGTATCTACCAAAAATACACATCTATATAGTTTACTTTTTCTGACTCGTTCCATTAAACACATAAGAAATCCTCAACACCATTCTTCAGATTTAACCCTTATATAATACTAAATTTTATGCACTCACTGACAGAACTCATACCTCTACCCCTCAAAGAAAAAGCGCAATATGTGTGGAATCATGGGATGTATTGCAACAGTAGCTGGGAAGGAAAATACAGGGTAAATTTATATTGGCTGGGCACGTTTTATGCCCAGGTATGGCTGGATAATCATTCCAATCAGATCAGAGGAATTGTAGTAAGAGAAACTTTTCATAAAAAATAAAACAATACTTAAATTAAAATAGTAAGATAGCACCTTACAAAACCCCTATCAGTACAATAATTTGAACTTATCTCTCAATAAGACACTTCTCATTCCTGAAAAATCGGATATTGAAAGAGACACGGTAGCTTCTACTTTTCAACGCCTGGGAGGCAGCGTAATGCGTTTAGGAAAATTCTGGGAGAAACCGGCCAATTTTGAAGGAAAACAAATAGCTATTTATGGGAATGACACGTTTGCAAAGGTGGTTGCCCAGGTTTTTGAGGTCCAGCTTATCTCTCCTGACGATTCATTTATTGCCCGGCTTTCTCAACAATGGCTTAAGAGATTAGTAACAATTAAAACTATTGCTCAGTTGACTGAGAATGATTTTTCTCGTTTTGTTAAGCTGGTACTTCCCAAACAATTCAAAGCAAATGTGTATAAAAACCGATCATATTTAGCAACTGAAATCACAGGGCTTAATACTGATACAGAGGTTTTGCTTTCTGAGATAATTGAAATTAATGCCGAAGCCAGAGCTTTTATATGGGATGGCAGATTAGCAGATTTAGCATTATATGAAGGATCAGCTGATCTGGAGGAAGGTAGAAAATTTTTAACAGATTTTATAAATAATCATCCTGATCTACCCAAAGTATTGGTTGCAGATATTGCGTATACTATAGAAAATGGCTGGTTTATCCTTGAGTTTAATGCCTGCTGGGGAGCCGGTTTAAATGGTTGTGACCCTGAAAAAGTTCTTGCCTGTATCCTGGAAGCAACGCAGAATTAAAACAAGTCGCAGCCACCCGCGAAATAAAATAAAATGGGCAATAGTTATCGATATATACTACTTATAAATTTATCACCATTATTGTGTAAATGATGATCCTACCTGTTGAAGTATAACCTTCTTACTGAAAATCAATCTTTCAAGTACAGCAGCAAATATTTTTTCATTATCAAATCAGGTAATAAGGGATTTAAGCATCTGTCATCTGCTATTCAAGAACTTACCCATTACTATTAAAAGGAAAACACTTCCCTGTTCACCTTTTGTTTACAGTTTTTTTAGCCTTGTCAACACACGGTATACCCTCAAAATTAGCATAAGGCAGTATGCTGTCTTTACCTTTGTTTCGTCTTCCAGTTTATCCAAACAAGCTTTTAAATTGGAAGCATGAAAAATAAATTCTACTAAACTGTATTATGAAAATCCTGCTGTTTACCATCTCATTCTTATTAAGTACGCTATCACTCTTATTTGCCCAGGCAATACATTCATCCACCGATAAAACAACTCTATCAACAACGATGCATACCACCCCTACTTCTGAAGAAAAAGAAATGATTCTGGAACACATACATGCTGCTTTTCCCGAATCAACATCTGTTCCTAGTGCCCAACTTCAAGGGTTAATAGTTAAAGCCTGGCAAAAAGGATTACAATACGAATTTAATGAACTAGAAGACCTGGGTATTTATGTAATGGCTACCTACGCACTTGGCGACAATTTTGAGGAAAATGTACGGGGAGCCTTGCGGCTTCTGGAAGATTCTTCCCTCACTAGCCGTCAGAAAGCAGACCGGCTGGAAACTTTGGCCAGACAGGAACTTTCTAAGCGGGAGGAATATACAGAGGGGCATCGGGATGTTCGGGACATAGAATCTCAGGAAGCTGCCATGCAGGCCGCTAAGGTTTCGACAGATGAATATACTGAAACACAGAATAGTTCGCAGCCTTACCGGCAACTGGCCATCTGGGCTGTAGATAAACTGCGAAATGGAGACATGACTGCTGTACTGCAGAAATTCAGCCCTACCGTGATTGAAAAGGTGGGTATGCCCAAGGTTGAAATTATATTCCAGGAAAGGATATTGCCTATGTTCACCTCAAGCACTGGAGTCAGCGTTTCCACAGATGTAGGTAAAACACGTGATGCCTTTGGTCATGAAGGGTTTGTGTTTTTTATGGATCTATCTACACCGCAGGGAATACAACCAGTGATGGTAATGGTATTGAAAGAAAATGAGAAACTGGTAATTGGCAGTCTGGCTCACGACGAAAGAAAATAAATGTTTAGCTACCAGGTAAGTAAGAACATATTCATTTCAGGTTTCAGGCAGTATAACCTTGCTTAGAAGCATACAGTAATTTTAATAAAATTTATAAATTACCTGCTTGAATCTGTACTATCGTTACGCTTTTGAAAACCAGTCAAACTACTAAGGAAAGAACTCAATCAAGAATAAACCTGGAACACTTGTTCCCCCTTCTGGGAACTATTTCCTTGTTGAGTTCTTGTGTCATACTTTCTTCTAAAAAGTATTTCTGGAACGATGAACTGTACTCCTATTATTTACTGGCAGATACTTCTTTTAGCCACATGCTGGGGGCTTTTCACGATAAAATCAACAATACACCCATCATATATTTCGCAGCTGGCTGGTGCTGGGATGCCGTTTTTGGTTCTTCAGAACTTTCGCTAAGGTTGTTTTCTTCGGCAGGCATGTGTATAGCTTTATTCATCACCTGGCACACCTTGCGATACAACTACAATTTTTTATCAGCGGCTATAGGTACATTAGGTGTATTTTGTACTTCTCAGCTTATTTTAGATCAGAATGCAGAAGCCCGTATGTACGGGCTTTTTTTAGCGCTTTTTGCCTGGGCATTTTATCATTACGAAAGTGCGTTAAAAAACCCTATATCCATTAAAAAATATAGATTCTTGGGCTTCCTCATACATGCATTAATTATTCATACCCATTTGTTTGGGTTATTTTATAGTGGTGCTATTGTGATCGCCTTTATTGTCCGGGATACTTATTTTCGGGATCATACGCCAAAAAATTATGTACCCATCCTCCTTAGCTGGTGTACCTTTCTGTTGTATCTCCCCTCCTTCTTGATTCAATCGGATGCCGGAAAACCCCGAACCTGGATTCCTGAACCCACTTTATATGAACTTACCAAATATGTTTCTCTTTCCTCTTCAGATTTTGTACATATAGGAATATTTCTCTCACTAGTTCTAATAGCCGGATTACAGTTTTTAGTATCCTCTTCTCACCCGGCATTCTCCGAAAAAAGTATTTCCACCCATGAGAATACTTCCAAAATTTCATCCTTGATTCTTGGATATATATTACTTTTTATTCCCTTATTTATCTGGCTGTTTTCTAAAATAATCAGGCCCTTATATCTTGAAAAATATATGATCGGCAGTACGATAGGCTGGACAATCATTATTGCCTATACCTGCTCAACACTTCTTACTGATCCTAATCAGGTATTAAAAAACTCCTACGCGACAAGAAGGTTTATCACCTATGGTGTAGGCATTTTATTGCCAGGAATGCTTCTATTGGTACTATTAATTAATCCGGTGAGGTTTGCTTATACTTTTCCCAAAGATACCCTGCCAGGTAGTATAGATTCTTCTTTTGGCTATGAGGATCTTCCGGTAGTTGAACAGACTTCCCATCAGTTCATGCGGAAAATACATTATTCTCCTCAGAAAAACAGGTATTATTTTATATTAGACTGGCAAGCGCCTATAGATGAGAAAAGTGGCCAGTTTAGTCCACAGGAATACAAACACCTGGATGCTTTTAAGAGAAACTATCCCAAAATCTTTGAAAATAATATTATGAGCAGCCAGGATTTTTTAGCTAAGTATGAACGGTTTCTGGTGATGGATTATGCAGCGTATACACGCAAATGTCCCTTAAAAGCAAAAGGCATACATAACTGGCAGGATATCCACTGTCCGCAATGGGTAGAAATGCGGCTTTTGAATAATGCCAGTTATAAAGTTACACACCTCGGTGTCAGTTCGGAAGAAGCGGTACTTTTGGTGGAAAAGCAAAAATAGCTATTGGATGAGGTGTATCTTTGATGCTTGGCAGATGGCGACAGCTTTAATTTCTTATCAAAGCCGTTATATTCCGGCTTTTAGCGCATATGGTAAAATAAGAAAGTTTACCCCACATTTAATAAACCTCAGTACTGGTAGCGTATCGAATGAGTTTATCCTCCTGGTTCTTGCGCAAATACCCACAAATAATCTTTTGAATATCCCGGTTATGGGCATATGGCTTCACAAACTTCCGGACCTGCTCAATACTTAGGCCATCGCCTGAGGCATCAAAATACCCGAACCCTTTATACACACCTTTTTCAACACAGATCACTGAGTTTTCTCTTTGAGTCCGGCCCTTTCCAATGATTACAAAATTTTCCTGCTGAAAACTAAAACTGTCGATCGCTTCCTGCACCCTTGCATTGTAAATTTCTGGCAATTCTTTGCCGATACATGCTCCCTGGCAACGCTTTAACTGGTAATCAAAACAGGGGCCTTTGATTTTATGCAGGTTGCACATTTTCAAACATAAAGTAAAGGTGGCCACTTTCCGGTACAGGAAATTCTGGGCTTTCATGGCACTTGGCAACAAAACCAGTGCTTCTTCATTAGTATGTTTGATATGCTGGGCATACAGGTTTACATAGCCGTTTTTATCAATCTGCTGGTAAATGCCATAAAACTCTCCGGTCCTCTTCTGGGCAGAATTATATTTGGGTAATATCCGCTTGATCTCATCTGATTCCAGCAGCAAAGCGACCAGTTCGCTGCCGGTAACTTCGTAAGTAATATCCGTAATGCTATTCTTGAATTCAATAGATTTTCGGCTTTTATAATCCATAGCAAAATGGCTCATAATGCGCTTGCGAATGTTTTTACTCTTTCCCACATAGATCACATTTCCCCGTTCATCATGAAAATAATATACCCCGGCTTCTTCGGGTAGTGCCATTACCTGGCTGGCACTGATCTGCGGTGGCAAGGTCTGGGATCTGATTTCTCCATCAATCAGGTGAGTAAATTCTTCGGGCTTGTCCAGGCGGAGTATTTTGTCGAATAATTTGCTGGTGGCTTCTGCATCTCCCAGTGCCCGGTGGCGGTTGTTGAGGGGAATTTGCAGGCTATTGCAAAGTTTCCCAAGGCTATAAGAGGGCAGCCCGGGAATTAGTTTGCGGCTCAATCGTACGGTACAGAGCGTTTTGCGCTGGTAGTTAAACCCAAGGCTGTGAAATTCTGATTTGAGAAAGGAATAATCAAAACGCACATTATGCGCTACAAACACCTTCCCATCGGTGAGTTCCACAATTTTACGGGCTACTTCATAAAACCTGGGCGCCTCTCTCACCATATCATCGGAGATGCCGGTAAGCCGGGTGATCTCATAGGGAATCGGCCTGCCTGGATTAACCAGGGTACTATACGTGCCGGTTACTTTTGATCCGTCGTGCAGGACAATGGCGATTTCTGTAATCCGGTCATCTGAAGGCCGTCCTCCTGTAGTTTCTATATCAACAATGGCGTACAAAGCAGGGTAAATTAGATGGTGTATATGTTAATATTCTAAATTACTATAGCCTGCGGAAAGTTCAAAATAAAACCACGTCCTTACGGGAACGTGGCAAAAAATTTAGATGGTTTGTTTAACGAAGCTTTATAAGTGTATATTAAATTGAAGTTATTGTTAAAACTCAGATTAAGCCACGTATGCTTCCACTACCATCGGCTTGAAGGAGGGCATTTCTATATCCCAGACCGGAACCTGCCGGAATTTAATACGGACAATACCTGTATCTAATGCCCTGATCTGAAAAATATCATCCTGCTTGTTTCCCGGATGAGAAAACAGATCGGAGCCGGAATACACTTTCTCCACCTCTACTACGCCATTTTTGCTTACATCGTACATCCAGATGCAGCCCGGATACAAAGAACTTTTGAGAGAGATAGTTGTTGCATCTCCAATAGACAAAGCGATACCCTGTGTTGAATTGTGCGGAAGAATGGCCTGGCTTAACATACAATGGTCTTATTTTCAGTAAATTTCGGTAATAAACTCCCGCTTGTCAATACCGAAAATTCGGGATTTTTTCTCCCCCATTTTTAATCTGTTTTTTTAATGCAGGTCAGCTCAACTCTGTAAGTATTTCATTTAACTCACTCATGATCATGGCAGTAGCCCCCCAAACTGTATATCCTTGCAGGTCATAATACGGTGCCTGGATGGTGATAGTATCCCTCACTACTATTTCTTTAGATCCTATTCTGGTTACGTCCTGCAATTCATTTAGGGGCACTTCCAGCAAGCGGTCTACCTCATAAGGATCAATCTTAAAATCAGGACGTTGCCTAATAGATCCTACCACTGGTAATACCAGAAAATTACTTGCCGGTACATACAGTTCAGTCAAGGCTCCCAGAATTTCAATCTGCCGGGGAATAATTCCTATTTCTTCTTTCGCTTCCCTGAGTGCTGTTTCTATTAATGTTTGGTCGCTTTCTTCTCTCCTTCCTCCCGGCAAACTCACTTGTCCGCTATGAACCCCTTTGTATACCGGACGAACCATCAGTGGAATGTGGATGATATTTTCAACCGGATAAAAAAGAATCAATACAGCACTAGAACGGGTATCATCGTTGGGCTGAGCTGGCAGTCGGAGTATACTTCGCAAGGTACTTGCCATTTTTACTTGTGCAGCCGGTCCTGGCAATGTCTGTTTTAATCGTTCTTTGATCTTTTCAAAAAAAAGCTGGTGCATATAATCAATTACGAATTACGAATTACGAATTACGAATTACGAATTACGAATTACGAATTACGAATTACGAATTACGAATTACGAATTATACTATTTTATTTATTCATTTTCTCCTTCCGGCCTTCTGTAATACTATAATTCCATCATTTCATTCAGCCCTTTCTGTCTTTGAGTCATTCTATCATTTTCTCTCTCTTTTATGTACTCTTTTTGTTAATTTGGCAGTGGGCAAACAGTGAAAAAGTGAAAAAAAAATAGTAAATTTACAAATTACAAAATGCTTCTGCCTTGAAAAAAATAAGCATTTTTCTTGATTTGCAAGGCGGTTCTCACCTTTATAACACAATATATTTCTATGAGTGAAATAGCAGAAGAAAAAAAGACCAGTAATTACTCCGCAGACAATATCCAGGTGTTGGAAGGCCTGGAAGCTGTTAGAAAACGTCCCTCTATGTATATAGGTGATACTGGTGCTAAAGGCTTGCATCACCTGATATGGGAAGTGGTAGATAATTCTATTGATGAAGCATTAGCTGGTTATTGCGATAGAATTGAAGTAGTTATCAATGCTGATAATTCTATTACTGTTTCCGACAACGGACGAGGTATACCTACAGACTATCACACCAAAGAAAAACGTTCTGCCCTGGAAGTTGTAATGACCGTATTACATGCCGGTGGCAAATTTGATAAAGATACCTATAAAGTTTCCGGTGGTTTGCATGGTGTAGGGGTTTCCTGCGTAAATGCACTATCCACCCATTTAAAAGTAACGGTCTATCGCCAGGAAAAGGTTTTCCAGCAGGAATATAACATTGGTCACCCGCTGTATCCGGTAAAAGAGATTGGCGTAGCAGATCGCACCGGAACTACAGTAGAATTCCTGCCAGATGCGTCTATTTTTACGGTAACAGAATATAAATACGAAACGGTAGCCACGCGTTTGCGGGAGCTTTCTTTCCTCAACCGGGGTATCCGCATTACACTTACCGACCTGCGTACCCTAGACGAAGAAGGCAACCCTACCTATGATGAATTTTATTCGGAAGGCGGCCTGAAAGAGTTTGTAGAATATTTAGATTCAACACGTGAAAAACTCATTCCTGAGGCTATTTATATAGAAGATGATAAAGGCAAGGTTCCGGTTCAGGTAGCCATGCACTATAATACTTCCTATTCTGAAAATGTATTTTCGTATGTAAACAACATCAATACTATTGAAGGTGGTACCCACGTATCTGGTTTTAGAGCGGCTCTGACGCGTACGCTGAAAAGTTATGCTGAAAAGTCCGGCATGCTGGATAAACTGAAAATAGACATCAGCGGCGACGATTTCCGGGAAGGTTTAACGGCTGTTATCTCTGTAAAAGTACAGGAACCTCAGTTTGAAGGCCAGACCAAAACCAAGCTGGGCAATTCAGATGTGGCTGGTGCGGTAAGTGCCTGCGTAAGTGATATTCTCAACCATTATCTGGAAGAACACCCTAGAGAAGCCCGGGCTATTGTAGGTAAAGTTATTTTAGCTGCTCAGGCCCGTCATGCAGCCCGCAAAGCACGTGAAATGGTACAGCGGAAAAGTGTGCTCAGCGGCACTGGTTTGCCCGGCAAATTAGCTGACTGCTCCAATTCTGATCCGCACATTTGCGAACTCTATCTGGTAGAGGGAGACAGCGCCGGAGGTTCTGCCAAACAAGGCCGTGACCGGAGCTTTCAGGCTATTTTGCCTTTGCGTGGTAAAATTCTGAATGTAGAAAAAGCCCAGGAATACAAGATTTATGAAAATGAAGAGATAAAAAACATGATTACGGCACTGGGCGTAAGCTTTGGTACGGCGGAAGATGACAAGGCATTAAATATGGATAAACTCCGTTATCATAAAGTGATCATCATGACGGATGCTGATGTAGATGGAAGCCATATCCGTACCCTGATCCTGACGTTTTTCTTCCGTTATATGAAAGATCTCATTGATAAAGGCTATGTATACATTGCCCTGCCTCCTTTATACCTAGTAAAAAAAGGAAAAGAAGAGCGTTACTGCTGGAATGAAGACGACCGGGACAGAGCTATTAAGGAAATTGCCAAAGATGGCAAGGAAGATACGGTGAATGTGCAGCGCTACAAAGGTCTGGGTGAGATGAATCCCGAACAATTATGGACCACTACGATGGACCCCAAATACCGCAGTCTAAAACAAGTAAGTATTGATTCTGCCGCCGAAGCCGACCATTTATTCTCCATGCTGATGGGCGATGAAGTAGCACCCAGAAGGGATTTTATTGAAAAAAATGCAAAGTACGCTAAAATAGATGTATAGTGTTTGGATTTGTCAGGAGCAACCAAATGAAAAAGGGGGCATTGCTTTTGTCCCCTTTTTCATTTATACTACAGCCGATTAAAAAATTTAGTGAAAAAATGCTTGTCAGAGACAAAGTATCCAATGTAATTGAGCAAAGCAATTACATCAGCCGGGATTTGAGCTGGCTACAATTTAACCACCGGGTTCTGGATCAGGCAAAAAATACCGAGCGTAACATATTCGAACGATTAAAATTTCTTGCCATTACTTCTTCCAACCTGGATGAATTTTTTATGATCAGGGTGGGCAGTTTGTATAACTATCTGGATTATGGCAAAGAACGTATAGATTACTCCGGTTTACGGGAAACTACTTTCCGCAAAACATTACTGGCTACCGCACAGCATTTTTTCAAAGAGCAGAATGATGAGTATAAAATGCACCTGCTCCCTTTATTTGAACTGTCTGATTTCCGCATTGCCAAAGTAACAGACCTCGATGCGGAGGAACGTTCGGATATGTCGGCTTACTTTATGCGCACTATCTTTCCCATGCTTACGCCCATGGTGTTTGATGGCTATCATACCTTTCCTATCCTGATGAACAAAATCCTCATTTTTGGGGTAGTTACCAGAACACAGGATGATAGTAAAGATCAGCGCCGCTTATCATTTGTACAGATTCCACAGAACTTACCCCGCTTTTATGAAATGTACCGGGGCGACCAGCTGGTATTTGTACCCATTGAAGAAATTATCCGCCATGAAATTCATAAGCTATACCGCAATATTGAAATTCTGTCTGTAAATCTGTTCCGTATCACCCGAAACGGAGATTTTACCCTGGAAGAAAGTGATGATATTGAAGCAGACTTTATTGATGAGATTAAGCGCAAAATTAAAACCCGCCGTACCGGACGGGTGGTGCGAATAGAGGCGGAACCAGGTTACTCTACCTGGATGATGAAAGTATTAAAAGGCCGCTGGGAACTCGATGATGATAATATTTTTGTATCCGACCGGATGATCGACTTTACTGGCTTATGGCAGATAATCAATCATAAGGAGTTTAGAGACCAGCTTCCGGTGGTGCATCCGCAAGTACCGCCAGTCAGTTTAAAAAATGTGAAGGAAGCCCCTATTTTTGATATACTCAAGAAGCAGGATGTACTGCTCCATCATCCCTACAACAGCATCGAACCTGTGGTACATTTAATGGAACAAGCCGCTGAAGACCCGGATGTATTGGCTATTAAACTAACTATTTACCGCCTGGCTAAATCTTCCCGGATTACCAATGCCCTGCTGAAAGCGGCTGAAAATGGCAAACACGTATCTGTTCTCTTTGAAGTGAAAGCAAGGTTTGATGAAGAAAATAACATCCGGGAAGCACAAAGGCTACAGAAAGCAGGTTGTTTTGTGATCTATGGTATCAGCCGGTATAAAACCCATACTAAACTGTTGCTGATCGTACGGAAAGATGGAGATAAAGTAACCAGGTATGTGCATATGTCGAGCGGAAATTATAATGAAGACACCTCCCGTTTGTATACCGATGTTGGCCTGCTGACGACCAATGAAGTATATGCACATGATATTTCTGAATTTTTCAATGTAATCACCGGCCATTCCCTGCCAAACGACTACCAGTACTTAATTACAGCACCCAGAGACATGCGGAATCAGCTTATTGAATTGATTCGCAAAGAAGCTACACATGCACAGCAGGGCTTAGCCAGTGGCATTGTAATCAAGTTAAATTCAATGGAAGACCGGGAGATCATTGATGAATTATATGCTGCTTCACAAGCCGGCGTTCCTGTTAAATTGATTGTAAGGGGGATTTGTTGTTTGCGCCCAGGCAGAGCCGGGTTAAGTGATAATATTGCTGTCCGTTCTATTGTAGGCAACTTCCTAGAACATGCCCGGTTGTTTTATTTCCACAACACAGGCGATTATAAAATCTATGGAGGCAGCGCTGATATTATGGTCCGCAGTTTTGAACGCAGGATTGAATCACTGTTCCAGGTTGTTTCCGAAAATGTAAAACAGGAGGCTGTAAATGTGCTCGACTATAATCTAAAGGACAATGTAAATGCGTATGAATTGCAGGAAGATGGTTCGTATACAAAGAGCTCTGCAAATGGCCATCCTCCATTTAATATGCATGAAGAATTCTATAAAGTGAATGCAGATATCATTAAAGAAGCCCGATTGTTTTAAGTCTGAATAGTAATTGCAGGGCCATACTATTAAAATTCAGGGAGCCTCTCTCCTACTATGGCATGATTATTTCGTATGCGTAATTTCCTAAACAACCACATTTCTGCATGAAACTAAGAAACAGCCTATTCCTAATATTTCTTCTACTTAACTTTACTTATTGCAAATCCATACGTGAATTGCAGTCTTTTGCCAAATGTGAATTCAGGGTGGCTACTGTCGAAGGTACAACCTTAGCCGGAGTGAATGTTCAGCAGATCCGCAAGCTCACAGATCTTAATTTGATGCAAGCTGCCAAGATTACCCAATCTTATGCCGGGGGTTCTCTTCCTTTGTCTCTGACTGTGAATGTAGATGTAAAAAACCCCAATGCTACGCCTGCTGCAATGAATAGCATGGAATGGATCATGCTTATTGATGACAAAGAAATTGTAGATGGCGTAGTAAACGACCGGATTGATATCGCTGCTAACGGCGGAATTTCCAAACTTCCTATCCGCATTTCTACAGACCTAAGGAAAATATTATCTAATATGTCAACCGAAGAGGCCGTTAATATGGGATTAGGCCTTTCGGGTTCTGGCAACAAACCCACCAGAGTTACATTAAAAGTAAAACCTTCTATTCTGGTCGGCCAGACTTTAATCAAATATCCCGGATATATCAAAGTGAATCATGAATTCGGCAACCAGCAGCAATAGTTGAATAGCTTGATTATCTAGTTGTTGAAGAGTTAAAAAGTTAAAAATATAGCTGAATATTTTAGACTGTTATTCTATAATTCAAACCTTTTGTAATTCTATCATTCATTACTCACTCAATCTCTCATTCTCTTAATCACCTGTATGACTATAGAAGAAGCGCAACAACTGGTAGATCAGTGGATTAAAACAACTGGCGTACGTTATTTTAATGAACTCACCAATATGGCCATGCTTACCGAAGAAGTAGGGGAAGTAGCAAGAATTATCGCCAGGCAATATGGCGAACAATCCTTCAAACCCTCTGACAAAGATAAAATACTGGCCGATGAACTGGCGGATGTTTTGTTTGTGGTGATCTGCTTAGCCAACCAGACCGGAGTAAACCTTACTGAAGCTTTACAGAATAACCTGGATAAAAAGACAAAACGGGATGCTGACAGGCACCACAATAATAAAAAATTAAAGAGTTAACAGATTTTGCTAACAATTTTCAAAAAATTAAAACCCACCCAAGAATACGCTGTCTGGGTGGGTTTTATTATATATTATAAAATTTCAGAAGTTTAAGTAAGCATTCCCCCATCTACCTGCAATACCTGACCGGTGATATATCTGGAAAGGTCAGAGGCCAAAAATACGGCACAATCGGCTACTTCATCGGGCGTTCCCCCTCTTTTCAATGGAATACCTTGTTTCCATTCATCTACCACTTTCTGGTCTAATTCGCCAGTCATTTCAGTTTCTATGAATCCTGGTGCAATCGCATTGGAGCGGATATTTCGTGAACCCAATTCCAGGGCAACTGATTTAGTAAATCCGATAATCCCAGCTTTAGAAGCCGCATAATTCGCTTGTCCGGCATTTCCCCGGATACCTACTACGGAAGTTAAATTAATGATGGAACCATTTTTTTGTTTCATCAAAATTCTTGTCGCCGCTTTTGTCAGGTTGAATACAGATTTCAAATTTACATTCAATACAGTATCCCACTGTTCTTCCGACATCCGCATCAGCAAGCCGTCTTTGGTAATACCAGCATTGTTTACCAATACTTCAAGTGAACCAAAATCAGCAACTACCTGATTTACCAATTCCTCAGCTGCCTTAAAAATGGAAGCATCCGAACGGTATCCTTTGGCTTTGATTCCAAGTGCTTGTAGTTCTTGTTCGAGTGCTTGTCCTTTTTCAACACTGGATAAATAGGTGAACGCCACGTTTGCGCCTTCTTCCGCAAATCTTTTGGCTATGGAGCGTCCAATTCCTTTGGAGGCACCTGTGATGAGTACGGTTTTTCCTTTCAGTAAATTCATACGGCCAAAAATAGAGAATAAATCCTGAAAATGAATGTAGACCATTGAATTTTAAGGACTCCTCGTAATCAACCTCAAAATAAACAAGTAAACTTTCAGATCATAGCACGTTATATTATAGCATTCTATAAAAAATGCTTAATACGATAAAGCAGAAATACTTATATAAAAAGGAAAAGAATGGCGAATTAGAGCAAAAAATCCTGTTATTAGAAAAGCAAGCTGTTCAAATGAAAAATTTCATTGAATACTATGTGCAATTATATAGGTATTTCCAGCGAAAAAATAAAGGCACTTCAATAGCAATTGACAACTCGCACAAACTATTTTACCTTGCTTGCTGGCTTCTTGCAGCTTTTACGGATAGTAGTCTGGTTCATCTTGTGTTTTTGTTCTGAGCTAATGTACACGCCTTTACCCATCACATCCGTTTGGTCCTGGGCAGACATCATAGCGATTTCCCTGGCACTGATATTTGGTATTTCACCTATATAATCAGCATAGCTCAGAGTCGAAAATAATAAAATAAATGTGGAAGAAAGTAATAGACTTTTCATAGGGTTGAATCTTGATAAAATCGGTAGTAGGTAAATGATGCAATCAGAACCTGAAAATACTAAATTTTATCAAGATTTTGAAAAATATCTATGTTTTTTAAAAATCTGAATACTAACAGAAGGAATTTGATTTAATAACATGCATATTTTCCGATTGTTGAGTATTTCAGCAAATAAATCTTCTTTTTAGCACTATCTCTGCTCATGAAATGCTTCGTTACTGCACGAGCAGGCAGATAGAGCAGTAAATAATACCTTTTAAAACCAGCCAGTCCACTTAAACTATCAGTAAAATGAATTGTGACAGAAGCATATATTTCTTTATTTCACTCAATTTTACCAAACGCTCGAATTTATATGCAAAGGTTTATATTATCTGCTAAACTTACCATCACTCTAAAAATCCTGATTACACTAGGTTTGGTAAACGTATGCCAGTATCTGAAAGCAGAAGATGGCTACCGCCTATGGCTCCGGTACGACAAAGTTGAAAATGCCCAACAATTAGCTGCTTATAAACAAAGCGTTACGCAGGTACTCTTCAGTGGCAATTCTCCCACCATAAGTGCTGCCAGAAAAGAATTATTCCAGGGGTTGAGTGGATTGCTACAACTGCAACCCACCGAAACAAAGACTGTATCTCAAAATGGGGCTTTACTCATAGGCACAATTGCAACTACACCTATACTTTCTGAACTGAATCTGAAATCAAGTTTAGAAAAAATTGGCACAGAAGGATTTTTTATTAAAAGCGTAAAGATCAACCAGAAAAATGCTACTATAATTACAGCAAACACAGATACAGGTGTACTTTATGGCGTATTTCATTTTTTGAAGCTGATCCAAACCGGGCAAAGTCTTTCCAATTTGTCTATCGAAAATTCACCTAAGCTTACGCATCGGATATTGAATCACTGGGATAACCTCGACCGGACAGTTGAACGGGGCTATGCGGGATTTTCTTTGTGGGAATGGCACAAACTCCCCGATTACCTCGACCCCAGATATACAGATTATGCCAGGGCAAATGCTTCTGTTGGCATCAATGGCACTGTACTTACCAATGTAAATGCCAATGCATTGATTCTTACTCCTGCTTTTCTGGAAAAAGTAAAAGCACTAGCTGGCATTTTCCGTCCATATGGCATTAAAGTATACCTAACCACCCGTTTCAGCGCACCGGTTGAAATTGGCGGTTTAAAAACAGCAGACCCTTTAGATGCAGAAGTACAAATGTGGTGGAAAAAGAAGGCAGAAGAAATTTACACCTATATACCTGATTTCGGTGGCTTTTTGGTAAAAGCCAATTCCGAGGGGCAACCGGGGCCACAGAATTATGGCAGAAACCATGCTGATGGGGCCAATATGCTGGCAGATGCAGTAGCCTCAAAAGGCGGAATAGTGATGTGGCGTGCTTTTGTATACGATGATAAAGTTCCGGATGACCGAGCCAAACAAGCCTATAATGAGTTTACACCACTAAATGGAAAGTTTAGGAAAAATGTATTTGTCCAGGTAAAAAATGGTGCCATTGATTTTCAGCCTAGAGAACCTTTTCATCCACTGTTTGGAGCCATGCCACAAACGCCACTGATGATGGAATTCCAACTTACCCAGGAATATTTAGGTTTTGCTACTCATTTAGCGTATCTGGCTCCTTTATTTAAGGAATGCCTCGATTCTGATACGTATGCCAAAGGAAAAGGAGCTACTGTTGCTAAAGTGATTGATGGAAGCCTGCATAAATATTCTATGTCCGGGATGGCTGGGGTTGCCAATATTGGCAATGACCGCAACTGGACTGGGCATCCGTTTGGACAAGCTAACTGGTACAGTTACGGCCGGCTTGCATGGAATCCTGCCTTATCTGCGGAAGAAATTGCCGAAGAATGGATACAAATGACATTTACCAATGATAGTAAAGCGCTTAATTCTATTAAAGAGATAATTATGGGTTCCAGAGAAGCCGTCGTCAATTATATGACTCCTTTGGGCTTGGCCCACCTCATGGGATATAGTCATCATTATGGCCCTGGGCCATGGGTAAGTAATAAGAAACGTGACGACTGGACTGCCACGTATTACCACAAAGCAGATTCAGCAGGCATCGGCTTTAACCGCACATCAACCGGAAGTAAGGCCCTATCTCAATATTTTCCACCAGTAAAGGCACAACTGGAAAACCTGCAAACTTGTCCTGAAAAGTATTTGCTATGGTTCCACCATTTGCCCTGGACGCACCGGATGAAATCAGAAAAAACCCTGTGGGAAGATCTGGTAGGGCATTATTATCTGGGTGTGGAACAAGTAAGGAACATGCAAAAAACATGGGATAGCTTAAAAGGAAGTATAGATGAATACCGGTTTGCACAGGTAAAATCCCTGTTGAGCATTCAGGAGAAAGAAGCCGTATTATGGCGGAATTCCTGCGTACTTTATTTTCAGCAGTTCAGCAAAATGCCTATTCCTGCCGGTTATGAAAAGCCGGCTCACCCCTTGACCTATTATGAAAAACTGGAATATAAGTTTGTTCCGGGCAATTAATCATAGATATATCATATACTATAATATCTGACCAATTTATGAAAGCAATCGTACTGGAAGGCGTTAATCAGTCTGTGGCATTAAAAGAAGTTCCTACACCCACTCCACAAAAAGGCGAAGTACAGATAAATATTAAAGCTGCTGCACTGAACCACCGGGATGTCTGGATTCAAAAAGGCAAATATGCTGGACTCAAATATCCTGCTATTTTAGGTTCTGATGGAGCCGGCGTGGTAACGCAAATGGGAGAAGATGTCGATAAGCAATTACTAGGCAAGGAAGTTATAATCAATCCTGGACATAATTGGGGCGCTAATCCGGAGGCGCAACGGAAAGAATTCAAAATTCTAGGTATGCCAGACCAGGGGACTTTTGCAGAATATATATGTGTGCCGTCCCAGTATGTCTTTACAAAACCAGCTCATTTGTCTTTTGAGCAAGCGGCAGCTTTACCTTTAGGAGGGCTTACGGCTTACAGAACCTTGTTCACCAGAGGAGCTTTACAAACTGGGCAAAAAGTACTGATCACCGGTATTGGTGGTGGTGTTGCTTTAATTGTCCTTAAGTTCTGCCTGGCTGTTGGCGCAAAAGTCTGGGTTACTTCAGGCTCCGATTCTAAAATCGAAAAAGCTATTTCCTTGGGTGCTCAGGCAGGCGTTAATTACAAAGCTGAAAAATGGCATGAATCGCTGCAGCAACAAGCAGGTGGCTTTGACTTAATTGTTGATAGTGCGGCTGGTGAGAATTTCCCTAAATTGATTGATCTGGCTGCAACCGGAGGAAAAATAGCAATGTACGGAGGCACGCAAGGAACAATTAAAGACATCATTCCAGGGCGGATTTTCTGGAAACAGCTTTCCATTCTGGGAACTACGATGGGAAATGAGGGCGAGTTTGCCTCCATGACGCAACTAGTAAGCACTAAACATATTGTGCCAGTTATAGATAAAACCTTTCCAATGGCCGAAGCTGAACAAGCATTACGACGTATGGACAATAGTGAACAGTTTGGGAAAATTATTTTACAAATATACTAATCCTACAGCATTAAAATATTTCGAGCAGTAACATCTAAAAATTTCAAATGTATACTTCCCTCTTTATGTAAAATCAAAAAAATTGTATTATACCAAAACAATATATCAAAATTTAAATAATTACTGAATTTTTATTGAATATTTCTTGCATTCCTGATTTATTTTATACATCTTAACCCACTTTTTCGAATGTAGTTTATGTTTATCAAAAGAATTTTAGCACCTTTTTTACTCATCCTGCTTGTCGTGAACTGGTAGAATGAGAAAGGTGTACGCTAATAAAAAGCCTTTCTCTCTCAGGAAGGCTTTTTTATATTATATGGGCATGAAAAAAACTATTGTTACTACATACTATTCTGATTCAACTTGCTGTTTTTACCAACAAAGTAAAAAACAGCTTATTTATGTATAATCTAAAGCCTTTTCCTTGCCGGAAGAGGCTTTTTTGCTAACAACGATAATGTATCATAAAGAGAATTCGATTGTTTACCTTAACGGAAAATTTGTAAAGGCTTCAGAAGCTACTTGTAGTCTTTATTCGCAAACCGTGCATTATGGAATGGGTGTTTTTGAAGGAATCCGTTCGTATGACACACGTAATGGGACCAAAATATTTAAAGCCCGTGAGCATTTTGAACGGTTGCTTCATTCTGCTCACCTGATGGGTATTCCACATTCTTATACGGTGGATGAGCTCATTCAACTGAGCTATTCCCTGCTTGAGAAAAACAATCTGGAGGACGCCTATATCCGTCCATTGCTGTATATGGATGAAAACATGAGTTTGCAGGTAAAGAAAACATCCAGTTCTAATCTGTTTATGGCTGCCTGGCAATGGGACAAATATTTAGGTGACAAGCGAATCAATGTATATATCTCTTCGTATGTGCGGCCTAGTCCTAAGTCATTTTGTATTGAAGCCAAAACCTGTGGAAACTATGTAAACTCTATCCTAGCCTCAACCGAAGCCAGGAATGCTGGCTATGACGAAGCAATTTTACTTGACCAGAATGGGAATGTAGCCGAAGGAGCGGCCTCTAATTTATTTATTGAAAAAGATGGCAAATTGTATACTCCACCTAGGGGAAATATATTACCTGGCATTACCAGAGGAGCCGTCATTGAAATGGCGAAGGAAAAAGATATTGAAGTAATTGAAAAGCTTTTTTCTACCGACGAACTCTATGCGGCAGATGCTGCATTCCTGACAGGAACAGCCGTGGAAGTGGCTGCAATAAAGTCTGTGAACAAAATTCCATACAAAAAAGAATTTCATCATACCATTACTTTTGAGATGGAAAAAGATTTTAAGAATTTTGTCCGCAATTATCATGATCCGGCTTATACAATCATTTAAAGAAAATTGAGTATTTTTACTTAACTAGCAGCATAAATCATCAGTCTGATTCATTATATCCCAAATTATATTTCTCAAAAACATAAGTAGAATTCATTAATGGAAACCGACCCAAAACAAACCACAGCCTCTCTTAACAAATACAGTGCAACCCTTACCCAGGATGAAACCCAGCCAGCTTCCCAGGCCATGCTATATGGAGCAGGTTTCACGGATGAAGACATGAAAAAAGCCCAGGTGGGTATTGCCAGCACTGGCTATGAAGGAAATACCTGTAATATGCACCTGAATGGTCTGGCCGCTCAGATTAAAAAAGGAGTTACTGATGCCGGATTAATGGGTTTGATTTTTAATACCATTGGTGTCAGTGATGGCATTTCAATGGGGACACATGGCATGTCCTATTCCCTGCCTTCCCGGGATATTATTGCCGATTCCATTGAAACTATTTCCGGAGCCCATTATTATGATGGCTTAATTACAGTAGTAGGCTGCGATAAAAATATGCCTGGTGCCATTATGGCGATGAGCCGCCTCAACCGTCCTTCGCTGATGGTGTATGGAGGCACGATTAAATCTGGGCTTTATAAAGATGAGAAACTAAATATTGTTTCTGCCTTCGAAGCCTTAGGCAAAAAAGCAGCCGGAACTATATCAGAGCAGGATTTTAAGGAAGTAATCAAGCGTTCTATTCCAGGGGCTGGTGCCTGTGGAGGCATGTATACCGCCAATACGATGGCTTCTGCTATCGAAGCCATGGGCATGAGCCTGCCGCATAGTTCTTCTTCTCCGGCCTTGAGCGAGAAAAAGAAGAATGAATGCCGCAATGCTGGGAAAGCTATTCTGCAATTGCTTGAAAAAGATATCAAGCCGAAAGATATCATGAGCTATGAAGCGTTCGAAAATGCGATCCGGCTCACCACAATTTTAGGTGGTTCAACCAATCTGGTATTGCATTTGCTCGCCATTGCCAAATCTGTAGGCGTAAAACTCACTCTTATGGATTTTCAGCGGATCAACAACGAAACTCCTTTGCTGGCAGATTTAAAACCAAGCGGAAAATATATGATGGAAGACATGGATTCCATCGGAGGCGTACCTGCGATTTTAAAACTGATGCTGAAAGAAGGTCTGATTACCGGAAATTGTTTAACAGTAACAGGAAAAACATTACAGGAGAACCTCGAACAGGAATCAGATATTCCCGCAGGACAGGATATTATTCATTCTTTTAGCAATCCGATCAAAGCTACTGGTCATATTCGCATTCTTTTTGGAAACCTGGCAGAACAAGGAGCAGTAGCAAAAATTACCGGCAAAGAAGGAGAGTTTTTTGAAGGAGAAGCCATTGTGTTTGATTCAGAGGATGAGTTAAATGATGGTATTTTACACGGAAAAGTAAAAGCAGGGCATGTAGTAGTCATTCGCTACGTAGGTCCAAAAGGCGGTCCGGGTATGCCTGAAATGCTTAAACCAACCTCAGCTATTATAGGAGCAGGTCTGGGAAATAGCGTAGCCCTGATCACCGACGGCAGATTCTCCGGAGGTACACATGGATTTGTAGTCGGACATATTACGCCTGAAGCTCAGGAAGGTGGTACAATTGCCCTTGTTAAGAATGGCGACCGGATTGTAATTGATGCTGTCAACAACACTATTAATATACAAGTAAGTGCGGAAGAACTGGCTCAGCGAAAAACAACCTGGGTAGCTCCCCCTTACAAGGCAACTTCAGGCATTTTAAGAAAGTATATCAAAAATGTATCTTCTGCTTCAGAAGGCTGTGTAACTGATTTATAACTCTAGCATATTATTACAATAGAAAAGAGAAAAATATAATCTTTTTGTAAATAAAATTACATTTTAGAACCATTTTAGTTATATCCGCCTTATAAAAAAGAGGCTTTTAGTAACAAAATAAAATCACATATGCAAGCATTAACCAAAGCACCTGCCAGTAAGACCACTTCAGAAGCTAAAATTGTAACCGGCGCAGAAGCAGTTTTACTATCATTACTGGAAGAAGGCGTAGATACCATTTTTGGGTATCCTGGAGGGGCCATCATGCCTATTTATGACGCTTTGTACGGATACCAGGACAGACTTCGCCACATTCTGGTACGTCATGAACAGGGCGCAACACATGCAGCCCAGGGTTACGCCAGAGTAACGGGTAGGCCAGGTGTTGTTTTCGCTACTTCTGGTCCGGGTGCTACCAATCTGATTACAGGCATTGCAGATGCGCAGATCGATTCTACTCCAATGGTTTGTATTACCGGCCAAGTAAGTTCTGCTTTACTGGGTACAGATGCTTTCCAGGAAACAGATGTGCTGGGAATTTCTATGCCAGTCACCAAGTGGAATTATCAGGTAACAGATGTGAAAGAATTGCCTGAAGTAATGGCCAAAGCTTTTTTCATTGCTAAATCAGGCCGGCCGGGACCAGTTCTGATTGATATCACCAAAGATGTACAAAACGCCAAATTTGAATATACCTATAAAAAGTGCGAAAAAATCAGAAGCTATGCGCCCTATCCAAGAGTAAATGCAGAGGATATTGAAGCAGCGGCTAAACTGATTAATGCTGCCAAAAAACCATATATTCTTGCCGGACATGGGATTCTGATTTCTGGTGCACAAAAAGAACTGCTTAGCCTGGCAGAAAAAGCTGGTATTCCGGTTGCCTCTACCCTGCTAGGTCTATCTGCCTTCCCTTGCGATCATCCTTTATATGTAGGGTATTTGGGTATGCATGGCAATTATGGCCCCAATGTAAAAACAAATGAATGCGACGTACTGATTGCGATTGGTATGCGCTTCGATGACAGGGTAACCGGTGATCTGAAAACCTATGCCAGACAAGCAAAAGTGATTCACATAGAGATTGATGCATCAGAGATAGATAAGAATGTAAAAACAACCGTTGCATTACATGCGGATGCCAAAGATGCTTTAACTGCTATACTACCTAAAGTAAACAAAAATACACATGCTGAATGGCTGGCTGAATTCCGTGCATGCGACCAAATTGAATATGATAAAGTAATTCAGAAAGCCTTGAATCCCCCAAGTGGCGGTTTATTAATGTCGGAAGTAGTAAACTACATTTCTGAACTCACCAAAGGAGAAGCCATTGTAGTAACTGACGTAGGACAACACCAGATGGCTACTTCCCGCTATTACAAATATAAAACCACTGACAGCAATGTAACTTCCGGTGGATTGGGTACCATGGGTTTTGCTTTACCAGCCGCGATGGGTTCAAAAATAGGAAAGCCTGAAAAGCAAGTAGTAGCCATCATTGGCGATGGCGGTTTCCAGATGACCTTACAGGAATTAGGCACGATTGCCCAGTTTAAAATTGCCACAAAAATTGTCATTCTCAATAATAGCTTCCTCGGAATGGTACGACAGTGGCAGCAGTTATTCCATGAAAAACGCTATTCTTGCACAGAAATGATAAATCCGGATTTTGTAGCCATTACCAAAGGTTTCGGTATTCAGGCTAGTAAAGTAACTGACCGGGAAAACATCACACAAGCCTTGCAAACGATGCTCGATCATGACGGCCCGTATTTACTGGAAGTGGTTGTAGAAAAAGAGGAAAATGTATTTCCAATGGTTCCGGCAGGTGCTTCTATTTCTAACATCCGGCTGGAGTAACTGTGATTTAATATTTCCCTTTATAGCGGGGTTTAAATGCCCCGCTATAAAACTTACTATTTTTAGAATCAAAATAAACCTACCTATATGGAAAATCAGAACGGTTATAGTACCGATGTAAAGCTGTTTATCATCTCCGTACTGACCGAAAACAAAAGTGGTCTCCTCAATGCCATCACGATCATTTTTACCCGCCGCAAAATCAATATAGAAAGTATTAACGTTTCCGAATCTGAAGTTTCCGGAGTAAGCCGCTATACCATTGTGGTAAAAATTACCAGGGAAAAAGCCGAAAAACTGGTTAAGCAGATCCGCAAACTGATTGAAGTATTAGGTGCATTCTTATACGAGGAAGAAGATACTCATTTTCAGGAACTGGCTTTATATAAAGTACCACTAGAGCCTTTTCTCAATGACAGTAATAACCGCATAGAAAAACTCATCCGCGATAATTTTGCCCGCATTTTAGTGATCGAACGGGAATATATCATTATTGAAAAAACCGGCCGCAAGAGCGAGACAACCAAGTTATTTGAAGAACTCAAACAGTTTGGTGTATCGGAATTTGTGCGTTCCGGCCGCATTTCTATTTCTAAATCCAAACGCAGAACTGAGACTTTCCTGAAAGAACTGGAAGAGCTTAGTGCCAGCTCCATGCGGAAAAATTAAATAATCCTTGCTTTTTTTATTTTTTTACTATCATTTCGCCTTTTCGTTAATCATCTCATTTTTAATCCTTAAACATTTATTTACAAATGGCAAAAATAAACTTTGGTGGTGTAGTTGAAGAAGTTGTAACCAGAGAAGAATTTCCCCTGGCAAAAGCCCGTGAAGTACTAAAAAATGAAACTATCGCCGTAATTGGATACGGGGTACAAGGTCCAGGCCAGTCGTTGAACATGCGTGACAATGGGTTTAATGTAATTGTAGGTCAGAGAAAACCATCTAAATCATGGGATCATGCTGTGCAGGATGGTTTCAAAGAAGGCGAAAATTTATTCGAAATTGAAGAAGCGCTGAGAAGAGGTACCATCATCTGTTACCTGCTTTCGGATGCTGGACAGATTGCCCTGTGGCCAACTGTAAGCAAACACCTCACAGAAGGGAAAACCTTATATTTTTCTCACGGCTTTGGTATTACTTATAAAGAACAAACCGGAATTATCCCACCAAAAAATATTGATGTCATTTTAGTAGCCCCTAAAGGCTCAGGCACCAGCTTGCGGAGATTATTCTTAGATGGACAAGGATTAAATTCAAGTTTTGCTGTTTTCCAGAATGCTTCAGGAAAAGCCAGAGAAAAAGCCGTAGCCATGGGTATTGGCGTAGGTTCAGGATATTTATTCGAAACTGATTTCAAAAAAGAAGTATACAGCGATTTAACAGGCGAAAGAGGTACATTGATGGGCGCTATTCAGGGTATTTTTGAAGCCCAGTATAACATTCTACGCAAAAGAGGACATACGCCTTCCGAAGCTTTCAACGAGACGGTAGAAGAACTCACACAAAGCTTGATGCCACTTGTAGCTGAAAACGGAATGGACTGGATGTATGCCAACTGTTCTACAACTGCACAAAGAGGTGCACTCGACTGGCGTCATAAATTCCGGGATGCCGTAGCACCAGTTTTTGAAGAATTATACGAAAGCGTAGCCACCGGAAAAGAAGCTGAAAGAACCATTAAACTTAATAGCCAGCCAGATTACAGGGTAAAATTAGACCAGGAATTAAAAGAACTCCGTGAGTCTGAAATGTGGCAGGCCGGCTTAAAAGTAAGAGAACTAAGACCCAAAAAATAGTTGTTTGTTGTTAGTTGATAGTTGCTGAAAATTTAAATTTTCAGCAACTATTCTATTATCAATCTGGCTTCGAACAACTAACAACTAATAACCTACAACAAACAATGAGTACCTTATTTGATAAATTATGGAATAGCCATGTCGTCAACCGCAAGGAAGGCTATCCGGATGTATTATATATTGACCGCCATTTTATTCACGAAGTAACCAGTCCGCAGGCATTTGAGGGATTACGCAAAAGAGGAATCCCGGTAGCAAGACCTGACCGAACGACTGCCACTGCCGACCATAATGTACCTACCAAAGACCAGCATCTGCCTATTAAAGAGGCATTATCCAGATTTCAGGTAGAAACCTTACGGAAAAATTGCAAAGAATTTGGCATAGAACTCTACGACCTGCTTCATCCCTTTCAGGGAATTGTACATATTATCGGTCCTGAACTGGGCATTACACAACCTGGAATGACCATCGTATGTGGCGACAGCCATACTTCTACCCATGGGGCGTTTGGAGCCATTGCTTTCGGAATCGGAACCAGTGAAGTAGAACAAGTGCTGGCCACCCAGTGTATTCTGCAGAACAAGCCCAAACAGATGCGTATTGAGGTAAATGGCAAACTGGGCAAAGGCGTTCTTTCCAAAGACATTATTCTCTACATTATTTCCCAGATTTCTTCCAGTGGTGGAAACGGGTATTTTGTGGAATATGCCGGTTCAGCCATCACAAGCCTGTCTATGGAAGCCCGCATGACCATCTGTAACATGAGCATAGAAATGGGTGCCCGGGGTGGATTGATTGCGCCTGACCAGACTACCTTTGACTATGTAAAAGGCCGCCGGTTTGCGCCACAAGGGGAAGAATTTGAGAAAGCAGTAGCTTATTGGAAAACCCTGAAAACGGACGAAGGGGCTGTGTATGATAAAGTATATACCTTTGATGCGGCCGATATCGAACCTATGATTACCTATGGAACGAATCCTGGAATGGGCATTGGTATTACCGAGCGTATTCCTACGGTGGAAGAATTAAAAGATCATAGCGAAGCGACTTCCTTCAAAAAATCATTAGAATACATGAGCCTGGAGCCTGGTTCTCAACTGCTGGGCAAACAATTAGATTATGTATTCATAGGTAGCTGCACCAACGCCCGCATTGAAGATCTGCGTTTAGTGGCTGATTTTGTAAAAGGGAAAAGGAAAGCAGATAACGTAGAAGTGCTGATTATTCCTGGTTCCAAACAGGTAGAGGAGCAGGCCATTAGAGAAGGCCTGGATAGAGTATTTACGGAAGCCGGATTTGAGTTAAGAGGTCCTGGTTGTTCGGCTTGCCTGGGTATGAACGAAGACAAAGTTCCGGCCGGAAAATATTGTATTTCCACCTCCAACCGGAATTTTGAAGGCCGTCAGGGACCTGGCGCACGTACATTTTTAGCCAGCCCATTATCTGCCGCCGCTGCCGCCATTACCGGCCGTGTCACCGATGTACGGGAATTGATTTAAGGACAGTCAAATACTTTTAGGGATAAGATATTCTATTCCTGAAAGCTCAACTTATTATCTTATGTTAAAAGAAAAATTTAAATCTCTGCAATCTACAGTAGTTCCACTGCCCATAGAAAATATTGATACGGACCAGATTATTCCAGCCCGTTTTTTGAAAGCCACCACCCGGGAAGGATTTGGAGAAAACCTATTCCGTGACTGGCGTTTTGATAACCGGGGAAATAAAAAGGATTTTGTATTAAACAATCCTGCCTATACCGGCGATATTCTGGTAGCCGGAAAGAATTTTGGTTGTGGTTCCAGCCGGGAACATGCCGCCTGGGCTATTCACGATTTTGGTTTCAAGGTAGTTATTTCCAGCTTCTTTGCTGATATTTTTAAAGGCAATGCCTTAAATAATAGTTTGCTTCCGGTACAGGTTTCCGAAGAATTTTTGAACAAAATCTGGCAGCAACTGGAAGCCAATCCCAAAGCTCAGATTGAAGTGAACCTGGAACAACAAAAAGTAATATTACCGGATGGTAGTTCAGAAAGTTTTGACATCAATGCGTATAAAAAAGCCTGTTTATTGAATGGCTATGATGATATCGATTATCTATTAAGCTTGAAAAATGAGATCACTGCTTTTGAAAGCAGATAGTTTAAATAGCCTTCATTGTATTTCAACAACCCACTTTAACCCGACGTGAAAGAACAGAAAATAGTAGTATTACCAGGAGATGGCATTGGAAAAGAAGTAACTACCTGGGGTAAAAAAGTATTAGAAACATTCAGCGGAAAAAATGGCATTCGTTTTACATTTGACGAAGCCCTCATCGGACACACAGCCATCGAAGCAACCGGCAATCCGCTACCGGATGAAACGCTTCAAAAACTAAAGGCTTCTGATGCGGTACTATTTGGTGCCGTTGGCCATCCTAAATATGACAATGATCCATCTCTGAAAGTGCGTCCGGAACAAGGCTTACTAAAAATGAGGAAAGAGCTGGGTTTATACGCAAACTTACGGCCTATTCGTTTATTTGATGAACTCATTCATGCTTCGAGTATTAAACCGGAAATTTTAAAAGGGGCAGATATTTTGTTTTTCCGGGAGTTAACCGGTGATGTATATTTTGGCGAACCCAGGGAACGCCGGGACAATGGCAACGTAGCTGTGGATACGATGATCTACTCTAAAATGGAAGTGCGCCGGATTGCCAAACGTGCTTTTGAAGCCGCCAGAACCCGCAGCAAAAAGTTAACCTCTGTAGACAAAGCCAATGTGCTGGAATCCTCCAGGTTATGGCGCGAGGTAGTGCAGGAAATGGCTAAAGATTATGCGGATGTGGAAGTAGAACATATGTTCATCGATACGGCTGCGATGAAGCTCATTAAAGACCCGCGCTCGTTCGATGTGGTGCTTACCGGAAATTTATTTGGTGATATCCTTACTGACGAAGCCTCACAGATTGCCGGTTCGATGGGCATGCTTGCTTCCGCATCTTTAGGCGATCAGACTGGCTTATATGAACCGATCCATGGTTCTGCGTATGACATTTCTGGTAAAGGAGTAGCTAACCCACTTGCCTCTATCCTATCAGTTGCCCTAATGCTGGATATTTCATTCGGGCTAAAAGCAGAATCAGCGAAGGTAATTCAGGCTGTAGAACAGACGCTGAAAGAAGGTTTCCGCACCAGAGATATTGCCGATGCTACGACTGCAACAGATAAAATTGTTGGGACAGATGCGATGGGCGAAAAAATTATTAAAAAATTATAGTACGTATTTTACAGATAAATCCTTAACTTTTAATCTTATTTACTTTTGGATACTTCAGGTATCTGATAAAATAGGGCAATTTCTAACAAAAACAATTATACTATGAGCGATAGAGTCTATATCTTCGACACTACCCTGAGAGATGGAGAGCAGGTGCCAGGCTGCCAGCTAACAACCAAAGAAAAAATTGAAGTTGCGTTGGAACTACAAGCCTTAGGGGTAGATATTCTGGAAGCAGGTTTTCCTATTTCCAGTCCGGGAGACTTTAACTCGGTAGTGGAAATATCTAAGGCGGTAACTGAGCCGGTGATCTGCGGGCTTGCCAGAGCAAAAAAAGAAGATATCGAATGTACAGCCGAAGCACTAAAGTTTGCTAAACGCAAGCGCATCCATACTGGTATCGGTTCTTCCGATATGCACATTAAATACAAGTTTAACAGTACCCGGGAAAAAATCCTAGAACAAGCAATCTGGGCGGTTAAATATGCCAAGAGCTTTGTAGAAGATGTAGAATTCTATGCCGAAGATGCCGGACGGGCTGATCTGGATTTTCTGGTAAAACTGACTGAAGCGGTAATTGGTGCTGGTGCTACGGTAGTAAACATTCCCGATACGACTGGATATTGCCTGCCGCATACCTTTGGTAACCGGATTAAATATGTGTTTGAGCATGTGAAAAATGTACACCAGGCTACTATTTCTGTGCATTGCCATAACGATCTGGGACTAGCTTCTGCTAATTCGATTGAAGGATTGGTAAATGGAGCCCGCCAGGTGGAAGTAACCATGAATGGAATTGGTGAACGGGCCGGAAATACTTCTCTGGAAGAAGTAGTGATGATCATGAAAACCCACCAGGATCTGAAGTTGCATACCAATATTAATACGAAACTCATTTATCCAACGAGCTTATTGGTCTCTGAGATGATGCGTATGCCAGTTCAACCAAACAAGGCAATTGTAGGTAAAAATGCATTTGCGCACTCCTCTGGCATCCACCAGGATGGTTTTTTGAAACATGCCGAGAATTATGAAATCATCAATCCGCAGGAAGTAGGTATTCCTTCATCTTCCATCGTATTGACTGCCCGTAGCGGCCGTCATGCCTTGAAACACCGGTTGGAAATTTTAGGATACAGCTTCGAAAAAGCAGAACTGGACGATATGTACAAAAAATTCATTGCTTTAGCTGACGAGAAAAAGCTGATTACCGATGAAGATTTGCAGGAACTGGTAGCTGAACAATATCCGGTAAAAGCAGAAGCAAACCGGAAGTAAAGTGCTCAGAAAATTTGCAGAACTGAGAAAAGTTTTGTAATATCGGGTACTATGAAATGTCTCAGGTATCCGTACCAACATATAAACTTATTAAGCCTCACCCTAGCCGGTGAGGCTTTTTTTTGCCCCAACCATTATACTTACAATGAATTTAAAGATCTATGACAAACACGCAACAAGAGTTATTTGAGAAACTTAACCATTGGCAGATCGATAATATAGACTCTTCCCTATCCTTCTCCAAACGATTGGCCCGGGAAAACGGATGGACACATGCCTATGCTAAAGATGTAACGGAAGAATACAAAAAGTTTATTTTTCTCGCCGTTCATGCAGGTCATCCGGTTACTCCTTCCGATGCCGTTGACCAGGCCTGGCATTTGCACTTAACTTACACCAAATCCTACTGGGAAGACTTATGTGAAGATATTTTACATCAAAAACTGCATCACCATGCAACCAAAGGTGGAGCCAAGGAAGACAATAAGTTTGAAGATTTATACAACCGTACATTAGCTTCTTATCAGCATTTCTTTGGCAGTGTCCCTCCTGCTCATATCTGGCCATCGACTGAAGAAAGATTTAACGAAGCAAAATACTTTAAGCGTATCAATACCCGGCAAGTATGGCTTATACCCAAACCCAGGCTATCTGTACGCACACAATCTTTTCTGCTTATCGCACTGCTTTCGGGAATACTTATCGGATGTAGTGGAGACCCGGTAGCTACTGGTTTGCTTATAGGTTTTGGAGCAATAGCCTTGGTTATTTTTATTATTATCCGGCTTACACTAAGAGTCCATCAAAAAACTTTGAATAAGCAAGTACACAAGCAAAAACACAGGAATAAACGAACAGATAGCCATTCTACAACTTCCAGCAATAGTGACACTTCAAGCAGCAGTAGTAGCGACTTTTCGAGTTCTTCCGGTGGAACAGCAGCCGGTTTTGCAGGATTTGGAGGAGGTTTTTTTGGTGGCGGGGGTGCAGGGGGCGACTATTCAGATTCCAACTCAAGCGACAGCAGTAGCAGTGACAGTGGTAGCAGTGATAGCGGTGGAGATAGTGGCAGTAGTGGTTGTAGCAGCGGTTGTGGTGGTGGCGGAGGTGATTAACAAACTCTATTATGGCCTCTTTTCAAAGTACTCACTCGCTTAATGAAATACCATTAAATTTCAGAAGAACAACTAATAGATCAAACATAAATATTTATCACAATAATAATGGCCATCCCCGAATATTTACTGAATCGCAATTACGATTAAATAGTTATGGAGGATACGGTGAAACTATGTCTACTATACAGGGTGCGGTAACTAATGATGAGCCAAAATTATCAAACAGGCTCATTAAGAAACATTATATAGCTATGAAAACTTTAATGATTGTAATTATTATTCTTATTTGTAATTCTATCGCTAAAAGCCAATCAGACAGTGTCAAGAGTAATTATTATCAAATAGACAAAAGTTATATAATTGATTATTCTATAAATATTAACCAATTCATAAGGCAAAACAGAAAACGACTTTTTTCTAAAGATGAGTATAAAAAACTAAGGAAGCAGGAAGGACTTGTTTTTGTTGTTGAAATAGATCCGAAAATTAGAAAAATCAATAAAATTGCTTTTGATAAAAAGGTGTCAACACAAACTACTTCTTTGATTTTAAGTGACAATTTAATAAAAAGGCTAGAAATAATATTAAATGAGAATCTGTTTATCTCAAATATAATAGACATAAATCCACAGCTTAGCAAAGAAAATATCTTAATCTATCGTTCTATTTTTATTGATTTAGACTAAGTCTTTAATAAAAAGATAAAGAATTTATGCCTTGGTATGCTATAAAAGTTCTTTCTGTAGTTTATTATCCGTACTTGAGTAAATGGCAATAGACTTATTGTATGAATTTCAATTTATTCAACTCTAAAATACATGACATTAATACATTGTTTTATATAAGCAATCTATTTTTAACACCTTATGTATGCATGAGTTGTGTAATCAACTGTTTATAGTTGGTGAGCGGCAGCTCCATTTCCTGGTAAAGAATTTTCCGCAACACCTTTGTTTCCTGCCTGCTTACAGGGTTAAAACCAACTTTTTCCTGTATTTTCCAATAGAAACCCATGCCTCTTTTCTGCCAGACAGGTAGATTATTATAATTAATTCCCATGCTGAAAAGCAATTCGTTCTTCTCTGCTACCGACAAGCTCTTTAGTTGCCTGGTGGCTTCTGCTACGGATTTGCCTTTTTCCCGCAATTTCCAGTAACAATACGCATTCAGTGAATTGCGGTGGGCATCTTCCACACGCCAGGCAAAATAATCCAGTACTTTTGCCTCATTGGGCAAAATCGATAACCTGCAATCAAATACGCCCATATGCTTTAACTCATGGGTAAACGCCGCACTTGCTTCTCCGGCCAGAATGGAAAGTAATTTCCGGTGTTTTCGGTTAAACGAAGCATCTTCCCGATGGAACAATAATGAGATTTCATCGCTTTGTGTGTATCCATACACTACTCTTGCACCACAATTCATCATGTGTTTTACAGTAATTGCCATCGCATCCCGGAATTCTACAGCAAATGGTTTTTCCAGGTCAAGTTTCTCTTTCGTTAATTTTGTAAACCCTCTGCCATCAAGCCTAGCCACCACATAAAAATCTGGCGCAATCAACTGGTCGTGAGCCGTTTCATATATCCGCATCTGCGCATCGAATTCATCAAACTTCATCTTTCCAGGGGCTTATGTCAAAAGTAAAATTGTCTTGAACACGTACGTAAAATAATTCATCAAATCCTTCCGTCTTTTCCGGGATTTGCAACTGGTAATACTTCGCCTTCAACCCTTTTTCACTCACCTGCTGTTTACCAGTACGCTTTGCATTCCGCTCAAGGCTTGCCTGAAGGCTGGATTCAAAATAATATCCACTCACTTTAAACTTATGTTGTTTTGCTGCATCTATGTATTTCTTTCTCTCCTCCAACTGTACATTGGTATTATCCACGACCAGAGGCATCTGGGTTTGAAAACAAAACTCAAGCAACCTGTTCTCCCGGTTTCTGGTGCGAAGCATATCCAGATTCACCCGCATATGAGTATGGAAAAAATGCTGAAAATAGAAAGTACTTTTTCCACTTCCGGGTATTCCAATAAACAGAATGAGGTGCATAAAATATAATAAGCCAGGAAAAGGGTGAAATTTATTAAAAAAGTTCAATAAGTTGTTATTATCTTGAAAGGCATGCTTATTCTAATTACGTTAAAGTACTAGTAAAGCTTAATTTATGGAATCCTGGCAAGACATTTGAAAGGATTTCAACTTTTTATATTTTACCTAATTCTTCTAATTATGGGGTCTATTATTAAGATAGAGAATGAAAAGGGCGAGCAACTTTTCTACGTTCAGTATACCAATTCAGAAAAATGTACCGATCTATATAATCATTTAACAGAAGATCAATACTTCCAACACAACAAAATGACGATTTCGCTTTTAAGCTCAGAATCGCAAGTAGTGAGTATCCACCACTATGATTAACAACCGCAATGTATTGATTGTCAGTTCTTAAAAGTGAATTTAAAAACGAGCAGGCAGATCGCCAATACCAGTGTAAAGGCATTGGCAATAATGATGGCAAGAGAAGATAAGGCGATTCCATAAATAAGCCATAAGATCAGGCCTGCACAGAATAAAGTAAACATGCTGAGGGATAAATCTTTGGCTGACCTTGAACGCCATGTTTTGATCACTTGTGGTACAAAAGAAACTGTAGTTAGTGCTCCTGCAATCAGGCCTACTGTTTCTATGGAAAATATGGAGAACATGTAAATAGCTGTTTATCTTGTGATATACTGACTGGCAGAAAGTTCAAGTGACAGATGGTTTGAAACAACTAACTCAAGGGAATTCTTATGATTTCTGATGGCTACATTATGGAAATCAGGTTTACAATCTATCGCACCGGTTTCTTTGAGTAATTTCTCTTGCATGCCAGTGCCCACCCCTACGGTAAGCATGCCTGCGCCGATTGCTGCTTTTACACCACTCACTGCATCTTCAAACACGACACAGCTGGCAGGATTTTTACCTAATTTTTCAGCAGCCATTACATAACAGGCTGGATCGGGTTTTCCTATTTTTACCAGGTCTGATGTAACAATTACTTCAAATAAGCCTTCGAGAGCCAGATGGTTTATTACTTTATCAACTTTTGGCCGGAGCGAACTAGTGACGAGGGCAGTAGGAATCTGATTGGCTTTCAGGCTTTGAAGTAATGATTTTACCCCTGCCATAGCGATATATTCCATGGAGGTTTCAAACTCTTCGCCTTCTTCAAATATTTCCTCTTTTTGAGCCTCTGATAAATTCCCAAACAAAGCATTGATCGTTTGCCTGGCCGGGCAGCCATGAATCCTGGTTTCCATTAGTTCCTGTGTAATGGCTATCTGATGCTTATTGCCCAATGCTATCCAGAATGCCTCAATGGGTTTACGGGTATCTATCACAACCCCGTCCATATCAAAAATAACCGCTTCAAAAATTGTGTTATTCATATATAAAATTTCAAATTAAAGAACTCCATTGAATTCCTTTTGTAATTAAACAAAGATAACAAATTAGCTGTTCCAATTCTATATGGTGTATGATTTAACTAAAAATTAATATCAGTTAAAGCAGTAAGATAATAATCAAATCAAAGGCCAATTAAAGTCTTGCTTTCTCAGGTATTAATCCAATTTTGATATTGAATATATCCTTCAAAGCAGTTCTGGCAGCATGATAGCCACACATACCATGAACACCACCGCCAGGAGGGGTAGATGATGAACAGATATAGAGTCCTTTTCGGGAAGTTTTGTATGGTGAAAAACGTAAGGCAGGACGGGTAAAAAGCTGGGTAATGTCCTGACGGCCCCCATTGATATCACCACCTATATAATTGCTATTGTAGGTCTCTATATCCGCTGTATTCATGACATGTCTGACTAATATCCGCTCTTTAAAACCCGGCGCAAAGCGCTCAATCTGATTTTCGATGGCGTTGGTCTGGTCAACAGTAGAGCCGTTGGGAACATGGCAATAGGCCCAGAGTGTATGCTTTCCTGCTGGTGCCCGGGTGGAATCAAACAGGCTTTGCTGGGCCAATAATACAAATGGTTTTTCGGGATTTTTGCCTTGATAAATGGCTTCTTCTCCGGCAGCAATCTCTTCTATGGTATTTCCCAGGTGTAGGGTTCCAGCATGTTTGCACATTTCATTTTTGAAAGGAATAGGTCCATCCAGCGCATAATCGATCTTAAATACACCCAATCCATACTTAAATTGTTGAAGTTGCCATTTGTATAAAGGTGAAAACGTATGTCCGGCAATTTTCAACAGTTGCCTGGGCGTAATATCAAACAGAACAGCATGGGATGAAGGTAACTGGTTGAGAGAATTCACCTGGAAATTAGTCTCAATTTTTCCCCCAATCGATATAAAATATGCACCTAAGGCATTGGCAATCTGCTGGGTACCTCTTTTGGGTAAAGGCCATCCTTTGCTATGCCCCAGTAGAGTGAGTACCAAACCTAGAGCAGCAGTTGTGGTAAATGATAAGGGCAATATGGAATGGGCAGCCATTCCAGCAAATAAGCCTTTGGCCAGTTTCCCTTTGAATTTGATATTGGCCAGAGTAGTAGCAGGCAATATACCTGACAATCCGAATCTGGCCATTGCCAGAAAATTGGGAGGCGGCACCTGCAATGGCCCAAGCAGCGTCGGCCCCAGCTTTGGCCAGTCTTTAGAAAGCGGATTGATTAACTTCCGATAAGCTTCTGCATCTATTCCCAAAGTAGCAGCCGTAGCCTCCACGGACTGGTATAATAATGCGGCAGTTCCATCGTCAAAAGGATGGGCAGCAGCCACCGGTGGATATATATATTCAAGACCAAACTGCTGTAAAGGCAGCGTTTTGAATAAAGGAGAATCTGCGCCCAGTGGATGGATAGCCGAACAAATATCATGCTTAAAGCCAGGTAATGTAAGTTCGGCAGTACGCATCCCTCCTCCAATCGTATGCTTCACTTCTACAAGTAATACTGAGAGTCCGGCTTGCTGCATGGTAATAGCAGCAGCCAATCCATTAGGGCCACTTCCCACTACCACTGCATCAAACTCTCTTTTTTCTAACAAATTTTGTAAGGGTTATTAGTAATCGAGAAGGCCACTATAACAAAGTTTCATTTCATATATTTAACTTTCTAACAACGATTTAGGTTAGCGATTTTCAAGTTTTTCTGTAAATTAAATTGCCTGCGATTATATCTTAATTAGATACAACCGCAGGCAATTTAATACCAATATATGGAATTCTTTATTTTCCTTTTCAGGAAATATATCCCCATTTTTTCATCACCTTCAAATCTTCTCTTACGCACTCAAGCGGCGTTTTTCCCTGATAAGATTCCTGTTCAATAATAAAATGTATAGTTCCTCCGGATTTACGTCCCCAGTCAATTACTTCCTTTACATTGATCAGGCCAGTTCCCAGAACTGTGCTTTCGTAGGTCCCATGTTCTTTACTCTCAGATTTAATCTCGTCTTTTACGTGCATGGATTCAAAACGACCAGGGTATCTTTTCAGCACTTCCATCGCTTCTCCGCCGCCATTTACCATATTACCAATATCCAGTTGCTGCATTACCAGTTTAGGGTCTGTATTTTTCAGGATAATATCATACAGGGTTAAGTTGTTGAGCTTCTCGCTGAACTCGAAATCGTGGTTATGGTAGCCAAACTTCATTCCGGATTTTTTACAAAGTTCGCCGCTTTTGTTAAACAGTTCCATAAAGCGCAGCAGTTCATCATAATTTCTACGTACCGTTTCACTCATAGAGGGACTGATCACAAATTGTTGACCAAGGGTAGCTGCATCTTCTACAGTATATTTCCATTTGTCCGTAAAGTCTTTCTTGGTATCATCCCAATGGTCTTTGCTCATTACTGTATGGCCGCTCGGCATTTTTAGGCCCAGATCATCCAGTATTTTTTTAAATTCTTTAGCGCCATAGCCATAGAATTTCCGGTCTACATAATTGGCATGCTCTACGTGTTTGTAACCCATTGAAGCCAATTGTTTCAACGTACCCAGCGGGTCTTTTTTCATATCATCCCGTATGGAATAAAGCTGAACGCCAATGAGTTCTTTGGATTTAAAAGCAAACCCCTCTCTAGCCAGTAAGGTAGTTCCGGCTAAGGCAAGGGTACTATTTTTTAAAAATGTCCGTCTCGAAATGTTCATGTAAATAAGTTTAGGAAAATTAACAAATGGATTAGGTAAAAGCCTCTTATAATAACTTTATTCAAATAAAGGTTGAATCAAACCACCTACAAATCCATAGTATAATTTTACTATTAAGATGGCTGTTTAGCTTTTTATCAAACCTTTATTAAATCGCAAAGCATATAAATATAAGAAGAATTTATTGTATTTGTCAATTTAGAAAGCGAGAAAAAATAGCAGGATGTGAATATGCAATTATCTGCCTAATTCTACCGAACGCTTGAAGGCGCCAAACAATCCTTCCATAATTTCAGTCTCAACACTATGTTCGTTGAACACCCGGAAAGCGGCTTCAGTCGTTCCTCCTTTCGAAGCTACTTTTTTCATCAGTTCTTCACAGGTGAGGCTGTTGCGGTTCTGCAAATGCACGGAGCCCATAAATGTCTGATTCACCAGCAACTCTGCCTGGGCAGGAGTAAAACCCAGTTCAACACCGGCTTTAATCATGGCATTCATAAAATAATACACATAGGCTGGCCCACTGCCGGAAACGGCAGTAGCCGCATCAATCAGTTTTTCATCCTCCACATATAAGGCTTTGCCTGTTGCATTGAGCAGGTTCTGTATAATGAATAACTCTTTACGTGATAATCCTGCACTGCAACTAAACACGGTCATTCCCATCCCGATCTGGGAAGGAAGATTTGGCATGGCCCTTACCAGCTTCGGAACCTGTAAAGTTTCTGCCAGTGTAGTCAGGCTTACTCCGGCCATCAGTGATAAGATAATTTGTTCTTCATGAATAAACGGTTGCAAAGCCGGATATAGCACACTATAATCTTGTGGTTTAACCGCAATAACGATGATATCTACCTGGGAGATATACGCACCAGGCAGTTTGTAAACGTTTTGCGGTAATAGCTCCGGAATGCGTTCCTGGGATGAGGAATTTCTCTCCTGCACAAATAATTCTTCACGGGTGGTAAAGTGGGAAGCCAGAAAACTTTTGGCAAAGGTGCTGCCCATGTTTCCGGCGCCAATAATTAGGATATTCATTATTCAAGTATTAAATCAAATTAACACATTCAATTATTTATTATACAATAACTTACATCTAAGCATTGCTCATCAAAAATTCTTTCAAACCCTCGAAGGAATTTGACATAGGAATAGACTTTTTTGGTTTATTCAGAAGCGTAGCCAGTTGTTCCGGCAAGATGGGTTGCTTTCCAATAGCACTTTCTACCACATCACCGAACTTTGCCGGATGTGCCGTTGCCAGAATAATTCCATGCCCCTCGCCACCATTTGCTTTGTAGGTCTCAAACGCTTTGTATGCAACAGCCCCATGCGGATCAATCGTATACTGGAATTTATCCCGCATTTCTTTCATGGCATTTCTGGTTTCGGCATCGCTCAGGCTATAGCCGGAAATCTGCTGTTGCATAGAAGGTAAAGAGTTTCCGAATAAATCCGACATTCTGGCGAAGTTGCTGGGATCACCTACATCCATAGCATTGGAGATCGTAGCTACAGAAGGTTTAGGTAGATAGGTTCCTTTTTGCAAATAAAGCGGAACTGTATCGTTAGAATTGCTGGCGGCAATAAAATGGTGAACCGGTAAACCCATGCGCTGTGCAAACAATCCGGCTGTGAGATTGCCATAATTTCCACTTGGCACAGAGAACACAACCGGACCCTTGTACTTTCTGCGTAGCTGGGCATAGGCATAAAAGTAATAAAATGATTGTGGCAGCAAACGGGCGATATTAATTGAATTAGCGGATGTCAGGTACAATTTGTTGCGAAGGTTCACATCGGCAAAAGCCGTTTTTACCAGCCGCTGGCAGTCATCAAAAGTGCCATTTACTTCCAGAGCCGTTATATTTTCACCTAGGGTCGTAAACTGTACTTCCTGCACTTTGCTCACCTTTCCGGATGGATATAAAATCACGACATCTATACCAGGAACTTTATAAAAACCCTGTGCAACAGCGCTTCCGGTATCCCCAGAAGTAGCCACCAATACATACACTTTTTGACCCACATTCCTGAGAAAATATGCCATTATCCTGGACATAAATCTGGCACCTACATCTTTAAAAGCCAGTGTGGGTCCATGAAACAATTCCAGAATATGCAGATCCTCCCGGAGTTCAACCAGGGGTATATCAAAATTGAATGCATCGGCAATAAGGGTCTGCAGGTCTTTCTCCGGAATTTCCTGGCCAATAAAATGACTGGCAACTTCTGTAGCGATCTCGACAAAAGATAAGTCTGGCAGGCTTTGGATAAAGGATTGGGATAATACCGGAATCTGCTCAGGCATGAACAAGCCTTTGTCTGGTGCCAGTCCGGAGATAACGGCTTCATTAAAACTTACCGGCGCAATCTGTTTATTTGTACTGTAGTAATTCATCGGAATAGTTATTGGTCATTGGTCAATAGTCATTGGTTATTGTTGAATGTAAGAAAACAACGAATGACTACTGACCAATGACTATTGACATTTATAAAACAATCGGTCCTTTTTTATTTACTCTGGAAACATAAATATCACTGTCAATTTGCAAACTGCTGCACACCTGCTGCATGGCTTCTGCTACCCGGCTTGCTTCCTCTAAGGATGTGCTGAAAGCAAACAGCGAAGGTCCGGAACCGGAAATATTGCATCCAAGCGCACCGGCCTGTAAAGCAGCTTCCTTCATCTGATCATAACCTGGAATGAGAATAGAACGGGTGGGTTCGATGATTACATCTTGCAGTGAGCGTCCAAAGAGGGCATAATCTTCCCGGAATAAACCAGCAATCAGACCGGCGGTATTCCCCCATTGTACTACCGCATTTTGCAGCGTAATCTGCTTTTTGAGTACTTTCCGGGCATCTTCAGTTTTTAATTCGATCTGCGGATGTATAATACTGCAACACAAACGTTCTGGCGTAGGCAAGGGTATAATATCCAGGGGATGGTAACTACGGATCAATACAAAACCACCGAGTAAAGCGGGGGCTACATTATCAGCATGGGCCGAACCACTGGCTAAGCGTTCACCCTCCATCGCGAAAGCGACCAAATCTTTAGCTGGCAAAGGATTCCCCAGCAATTCATTGGCACCAAACACCGCTGCCGCCGAACTGGCTGCACTGCTTCCAATGCCACTTCCCGGCTTTACTTTTTTGATAAAGGTAATCTCAAATCCCTGCTTGCTCTCAATCGCATCCAGATACGCCTGTAAAGCCACCCCAGCTGTATTATTTTCAGGCTGCAAGGGCATAGAAGTGAATGCACTCTCATTCTTGATCTGAATACCGGTTTTATCCGTTTTGCGGATCAGAATCTCATCTCCTGGCTTTTCCAGGGCAAATCCCAGGATATCAAATCCGGCAGCAACATTGGCTACAGTAGCCGGTGCAAATATTTTAATGGATTTTTCCATTGTATAGGTTTAGGTCAATAGTCATTGGTCAATAGTCATTGGCTAAGAGTTTGTAACACACCAATGACAAGTAATTACAACCTCATTCTCCTGACTGGAATAAATCAGGAAAAGGTCTAAAAATTAGCAATCCGGATGATGTCAGCAAATACACCAGCCGCAGTTACCGCAGCTCCTGCCCCTGCCCCTTTTACAATCAACGGACGAACTTTATAGCGTTCGGTGGTGAAAAGCACCATGTTGTCATTGCCTTCTACCTGATAAAATGGATGTGACTGATCTACAATATGCAAACCCGTTTTAACTGTATTATTCTCATACACGGCCACATAACGCTGCCGTAAACCTTTTGCTTCTGTTTCCTTGCGGATATTTTCAAAATGAACATCATACTCTGGCAGAATCTTAAAAAACTCTTCTACGGAAGCAGCACTCCGGCAGGCAGCAGGCAGAAAGTTTTCTGATACTACATCTGCAAAGTCAAACTTTGCTCCCGCCTCCCTGGCCAGAATCAATATCTTACGGGCTACATCTACACCATTCATATCAATGCGTGGATCAGGTTCGGAATAGCCGAGTTCCTGTGCTTTTTTTACAATGCTGCTGAATGAAACACCTTCTTTATGCTCATTAAACAAAAAGTTTAAGGTACCAGACAGAATGGCCTCAATACGAATGATTTCATCGCCACTTTGTGTAAGATCATTTAGTGTTTTAATAACCGGCAAACCAGCGCCCACATTGGTTTCATACAGGAATTTTACCCCCCGTCTGGCAGCAATCTGTTTTAGATTAGTATAATGGCCGTAGGGACCAGAGCAAGCTACTTTATTGGGCGTAACGATAGAAATCCCATGTTTTAATGAATCTTCATATAACCTTACTACTTCGGCACTGGCCGTACAGTCTACCAAAATGCTGTTACGTAAATTAAGTTCATGCATGCGGCTGGCAAATTGCCCTTGGTCTGAAGGTTCGCCAGTATTTTCAAGTAAGGCTTTCCAGTCAGAAAGGGGAATACCTTCCTCATTCAGAAGCATTTTACGACGGTTGGCTATCCCTGCTACTCTGATTTCAACCGCATGATTTTCCAGCAGGTATTTTGCCTGCCTCTGCAACTGGTCTAACAGGGTACCTCCCACAAAACCGGTTCCGATCAGAAAAATGTGCAACACTTTTGTGCCCGAGAGGAAAAAGGCTTCATGAATCACATTCAGTGCTTTTCTAGTATCCGACTGGCTGATTACGATTGAGATATTATTCTCCGAAGAGCCTTGAGCGATGGCCCGAACGTTCACTCCGTTTTTGCCAAGGGCTGAAAAAAGAGTGCCTGAGATATTAGGTGTGTTCCGCATGTTCTCTCCCACAATGGCCAAGATGCTGTGTCCTTCTTCTACTTCAACCGGCTCAATCTGACCCATTTGCAATTCACGACTAAATTCTTCTTCGATGGAATGCTTCGCAATAATGGCATCCTGAGGAGTTATGGCTACGGTAATGGAATGCTCTGATGAGGCTTGTGTAATCAGAATCACGTTAATCCGGTGCTTGGCCAGGGCATTGAATAAGCGCATGGCAAAACCAGATACACCTACCATTCCGCTCCCATTCAGGGTAACCAGTGCCACCACATCTATAGATGAAATACCTTTGATCGCCAGCTGGTTATTCCCACTTTTTTCCGTAATGAGTGTTCCGGCAGCTTCCGGATTAAAAGTGTTTTTTATTTTCAGCGGAATATTTTTTGCCAGCACTGGTTGAACAGATGGTGGATATAATACCTTGGCTCCGAAATGGGAAAGTTCCAGGGCTTCCTTATAAGATAATTGTTCCAGCGGAAAGGTTTTTCGCACCTTTCTGGGATCTGCTGTCATCATGCCATCCACATCTGTCCATATTTCGAGCATATCTGCATTTATGGCGGCGGCAATAATAGCAGCTGTATAATCAGACCCTCCTCTTCCCAGCGTAGTGGTTTCTCCGGCAGCGGTTGACGCAATAAAGCCTGGAAATATTTGTACGTTGTTTACTTGTTTGAAATGCTCAGCAATGTGCTTGTAAGTTATATCAAAGTTGACAGCTGCATTGCCAAAATGATTATCTGTCTGGATGAGTTTGCGGCTGTCGGTGAGAGAAGCGTTCATACCAATAGATTTGAAGTATTCGGTGATGAGGTAGGAAGAGAGCCTTTCACCAAAACTCATTACAAAATCACGGCTTTTGGGGGTAAGCTCTTTGAGCAGAAACAAACCTTGCAGCACATCTTCCAGTTCGTTGAGAATCATTTTTACCGAAGCCAGGACACTACTCTGCTGTTGAATGGGTAATAATTCACTAACCGCGCTGATGTGTTTTTTCTCAATTTCCTTCAGTCCCTGTAAATACGTTTCGTTTCCTTGTGAGGCTAAGGCAGCGACACCGGCCAGCTGATCGGTAATGCCCGACATGGCAGAAAACACAACTGCAACTGGTTCTTCCGCTAAGGCTGCCTGAACGATGGCGCCGGATTTACGGATCATTTCGGGGGATTTTACGGAGGTGCCTCCGAACTTTAATACTTTCATTGGTGGGTAATGCTATATAAAAACGGATGATAAATCTTGGAAAGAGAAACAGGGGAACGTAGGTGCTAACCTTTGTGTGCGGGACCATTCCCTGGTGATAATATGTGTGCTGTCAACCCCCTAAAGGGTTGGAATAATAGCTGTTGTAATAATAATTGCAGAAAAGCAGCACGTAAGGAAGCCGGTATAGCGGATCATTGCCCGGTACGGCAGCATACCTGGTTGAGTGGAAAAAATATCAAATACTGGCTGTTTTGACATAGGCCCGCAACATTACAAATAGTATTTTACAAATCAAACAAAAGAAGCTTTATAATTTTATGAATTTGCTAAATAGCAGGAGAAAAGAGGCTTGATTCAAAGGACAGCCAGACATATTGTTCTAGTAATTTTTATATCTCTTTTTGTATTGAAGAGCTGGCTTATACTTCATCCTTTCTTGATTCATTATTTTATATGTCAACAAATAATGTATCTGTTCTGTACACAGCGTTTCATCAGTTAAATAATAAAAAAGAATGAGTGAATCATTTTTTATATGAATATTCCCTTCTAAGTCTGCACAGCCACTAAAGGGCAGATCCACTTCTAAAATCAACGTATCTCTGACCTGTTGTTGACTGATAATTTTCTCCATGGGATATTGTTCAGGATCATCTAATTCTTTCTCAGAAAAGTCATGTGAATATTGTGAACTGAATGAAATTAACCGTTCATGTTTAGAAATACAGGACGATACCCAAACTATTGTGTTCAACAAAATAAGCATAGCCCCTGCCCGAATTAACTTTTGAATTTTACATAGACTCATATCATTGGGATTTATAATGACTTATTAGCACTCATTCTCCCTAAGGAAACCAAGGCAATAAAAAGCCAGATCACATTTACAGCTGCAGAAGGATACGCCTGATAATAGATCGTATTTGCAATCAGACAGATACTGCCACCTGCATTTAACAGCTGAAACAGCCGGGGAGAAAGTTTAAGCCGCTCGTAACTTACCGAAATATAGGCGGCCACTACCAGTATCGAACCAGCCCAGCCTACTACATCAATCAGAGTTTTATATTCCATATATCATCATAAAATATCTATCAAAACTATACATTTCAACCTGGGAATATGGCCGATATTTTAGTTTATTTTTAAAATTTATTAGTGTGCTTTAAAACTTTACCTGGACATGTTTCTACTTTAGCATCATACAGGTAAAATGCTCAATTTGATCAGATACTATATAAATACTAAAGCAATACTGGTCTGGCCTTACAGGCTAGTAAATGAACAAACTTACATTTACTTTATAGGTTGGGTTTTTACAATGGTTTACTCACTTTGAATAATAAGTATACAGGCAAAAAATAGTAAACAACAGAATATGACAAGCGAGCTAGTTTTATATTATCAGGATGATTTTTGCATGGTAGAATATGATCCATCAAGTAAAATAGTTATTACAACCAGAAATGGCTATCCGAATGATGAAAAACTTAAAAAGAGTTTAAACCAGAGTTTAGCCTGTATCCAGGAATTTAAATGCCCCAATATTATTTCTGATACCCGGAAAGTAAAAGGTACCTGGACAGCTAGTAATGAGTGGATTGCCAATATCTGGTTTCCAAAAGCAATTCAGGCAGGTTTAAAAAATATTGCGTTTATATACCCGCCAGATATTTTTGAGCAATTTGCCATTCAGGATTTAATTAAGAAAACACCTCATTATACTTCTCAGATTTTCAAAGACCTTCCCGAAGCTAAATTGTGGTTTAAGTCTTTGAATTAAATGAATGGAATAATCAGGCAAAAAGCTGCCTAACCAGTAACTAATCAATTCAGAAATCGCTTCAGTTTATGAGGCGATTTTTTTTTGTTTAATAAACAAAGCAGATCAGTAAAGTTATTTACTTCTTAAAATACGAATCTGTTTAGAAAGCAATAAAATAGTATAATACCGGCCAGCTTAAACAAAATCGTATTTGCATTGCTAATTTTTTGTAAAAATAAATCCTACTTTTCTTCTTATCTATCACTCCAACAGCTTTGGCATCAAACAAAAGCGTGTTACAATGGATTATGTGTATAAAAATTAATGTATATTTAATATTTAAGATATGTTAATTAAATAAACTTGCAATTCACCTCCACAGGTGTAATTAAACCTGAAACTACAATTATTCATTTCGTATGCATTCTCAATCAAACAATCAATACTCCAGGCGGAACTTTCTGAAAGTATCAGGAGTCGTAAGTCTTGGTTTTATGGGTTTATATGCCTGTGCTTCCCGGACAGTAGCCTCGTCCGGAATCAACACTTCCAAAGGTTATGGTCCATTGTTGCCTGACCCCAATGGCGTGCTGAATCTTCCCAAAGGCTTTTCCTATAAGGTTATTTCCAAACAGGGAACTCAGATGAGCGATGGCTTTTTCACCCCCGGAAAAGCAGATGGTATGGCTTCATTTGCAGGATCTGGTGGAAAAGTAATTCTGGTACGTAACCATGAGATCAGTCCATCCTCCCTGGCAGATAGTCCTTTTGGGCAGAAAAACGAGTTACTGAGTAAAATAGAAAGCAATAAGTTATACGACTTTGGTAAGGGAGAACTTCCGGCTTTAGGAGGCACTACAACCTTGATTTACAACCCAAAAACACAATCTGTTGAAACTGAATATTTAAGTCTGGCAGGTACCATCCGCAACTGTGCCGGCGGTCGTACCCCCTGGAACAGCTGGGTCACCTGTGAAGAAGCCGTTGACAAAGCCGGTGAAAAACTCGAAAAAGACCATGGATTTAATTTTGAAGTACCAGCCAGTGAAAAAATCGGCCTGGCAGAACCAATTCCTTTAAAAGCTATGGGCCGGTTTAACCATGAAGCAGTGTGTGTTGATCCCAGAACCAGCATTGTCTATGAAACCGAAGACCGCCCGGATGGATTAATTTACCGCTATTTGCCTAACCAGCCTAAGGAACTGGCGAAAGGTGGACGTTTGCAGGTACTAGCTATTAAAGGGCAGAAAAGTTTTGATACCCGCAACTGGAAACTGCTGGAAACTGCTAAAATGCCGCTCCGTACTGATGTTGAAGTAGAATGGATAGACATTGACAATGTTGAATCGCCGGAAGACGACTTGCGTTACCGGGGCTTTGATAAAGGAGCCGCCAGATTTGCCAGGGGAGAAGGGATGTGGTTTGGCACCAATGAGCTGTATTTTGCCTGCACCAATGGTGGTTTTGAATCTAAAGGACAGGTTTTCAAATATGTCCCCAGCCCGGAAGAAGGCAAACCTGGTGAAAAAAATTCACCGGGAAAACTCCAGATATTTGCCGAACCCAACGATTCTGATATTGTGAAATACTGCGATAACCTGACCGTGGCTCCCTGGGGCGATGTAGTTTTGTGCGAAGACGATGCACATCCGTTTGTAGTGGGAATTACCCCATCTGGTGATTATTATAAACTGGCTGAAAACACTGGTTATAAGTCAGAATTCGCAGGGGGCGTGTTCTCACCTGATGGCAATACGTATTTTGTAAATATTCAAGGTCCGGGGATTACCCTGGCAATTACAGGCCCCTGGCGTTCATCCATTTAATTCCTATGCGATTATGTATATTTGTGGCCTGCCTGATAGGACAGGCCCTTTTTTTCAAGGTAGAAGCACAGGTAAAACCTTTGCCCAATGCCCATGCCCATAATGATTATCTGCACAAAAAGCCTTTGCTGGATGCTCTTTCATATGGTTTTACCAGCATCGAAGCCGATATTCATCTCATCGATGGGGAACTGTATGTAGTGCACGACAAACCAAGTTCTTTACAGAATATTCTAACCCTGAAAAAAGCCTATCTGGAGCCACTGAGTCAGCATATCGCCCTCAACAAAGGATATGTATATCCTGGCTATTCTCCTGCTATTTACCTGATGATAGACATTAAAACGGATGCGGAACCAACATATGCCCTACTAAAAAAGCAGCTTACGCCTTATGCCAGTTTACTACAGACAAAAAATAATCCGGATGGAAGAGTGAAAGTCGTACTATCCGGAAACAGGCCAACAGGTACGGTGCAACAGGAGGCTACACCTTTGGTTTCCATAGATGGAAGGCCGGAAGATTTAGCCGCAAACCATGCATCTGATTTTATGCCGGTTATTAGTCAGAATTACTCGAAAGTCCTTAAATGGAATGGTGAAGGCACGATTCCGGAAGCTGACGAACAAATTTTGAGAAAGTTAGCAGTAGAAACTCACAAACAAGGCAAAAAGTTGCGATTATGGGCATCGCCAGAGAAGCTAAATGTATGGAAATCTTTACTGGAAGCAGGTGTAGATTTTATCAATACAGACAAGCTTCAGGAATTACAAACTTTTCTCTCTGCTCAAACCAAGCCCTAACATACTATTAGAATCAGGTAAAACAGGTTTTTCATCAATAGCGATAAAACCTTTGTAGTCAATCAAAGAAAGAATAGATGCGAAAGATTATTTATCATGTAGCCACTACGCTGGACCATTATATTGCCCATGAAAACGGGACAATTAACGGTTTTCTGGCAGAAGGAACCCATGTAGAAGACTATTTGAAAAGCCTTGAGAAGTATGATACGGTCCTTATGGGTAGAAGAACCTATGAATTTGGATATGATTATGGACTGCAAAAAGGACAGCCAGCCTATCCTCATATGCAGCACTATATATTTTCACGAAGTTTGACCTTTGATGAAGCCAGTCAACAGGTCCACATCATTGACCGGGACGAAATCGCATTTATTAACCAGTTAAAGCAGACTGAAGGCACCCCTATTTACTTGTGTGGTGGAGGGGATTTTGCTGGCTTTTTGTTGGAGCATCAATTGATTGATGAGCTTAAAATCAAGCTCAACCCAGTGCTTTTTGGCAAGGGCATTCCCCTTTTTGGAAACAGTAAAAAAGAAGTAGACTTACTCCTATTAGATACAAAAGTCTATGAGTCGGGTGTACTGCTGTTGACTTACCAGATAAAGTATCACAAAAGCAGCTAATCGCTTTTTCAATGAAAACCTAAATCGGCACTCTTGAGGCGAGAGCCGATTTAGTTCAACCTTTAGATGTTTTCTTTGGAAATAAAGAGATAGAAGGTTTATTTCCTACTTCTTACCTCCAACTTCCATCACATTGTACCTGGAACAAGCATTATTCTTTCATCGACTGTTCTTTTGTGAGGACAGGTGTTACCCCCATATTATACCACACAAACGACCAGATATCTGCCCATTCCTCTATTTGCTTGGAAGTTGGTTTTCCGGCACCATGGCCTGCTTTGGTTTCAATTCGGATCAATACAGGTGCCTGGCCTGCTTGCTTTTCCTGCAAAGTAGCCGCAAACTTAAACGAATGTGCAGGTACTACCCTATCGTCATGGTCGGCAGTGGTAATTAGGGTAGAGGGATAGTTTGTTCCTGCTTTCAGGTTATGCAAAGGAGAATATTTATACAAATACTTAAATTGATCTTCCTTAGCACTGGAACCATATTCTACCGCCCAGCCCCAGCCTACTGTAAATGTATGATACCGCAGCATATCCATCACGCCTACTGCCGGCAGAGCTACTCCGAATAAGTCCGGACGTTGAGTCATCACAGCACCTACCAGCAAGCCGCCATTTGAACCACCGGCAATGGCAAGTTTTCCTGTAGAAGTATATTTATTCCGGATCAGGTATTCTGCGGCCGCAATAAAATCGTCAAACACATTTTGTTTCTTTTCCAGCATACCAGCCTTGTGCCAGTTTTCTCCATACTCTCCTCCACCACGCAAATTAGGCATGGCAAATATGCCTCCATTTTCCAGAAAGACCATTCTGGCCACACTGAACGAAGGGGTCATGCTGATATTAAAGCCACCATAGGCATACAGATACGTAGGATTGGTACCATCCATTTGTAAGCCTTTTTTATGAACCAGGAACATAGGCACTTTTGTGCCATCTTTACTTTGGTAAAATACCTGTTTTGTCTCAAACGCATCCATGTTCATCTTAAAATCAGACTTCCGGAACAATTCCGAAGTACCCTTCGCTACCTCATACTTATAGATTGCTGTTGGATAAGTAAAAGAAGTAAAGGTGTAAAAAACTTCCTGATCATCCTTTTTGCCCTCAAATCCACCTACTGTACCAATCGCAGGCAGCGAGATTTCTTTTTCTACCTTTCCGGCTATTGTCAGTTGATACACTTTACTGCTGGCATCTTTCAGATAAATGGCAAATAGTTTTCCTCCGGCAGTGTTCACTTTCTCGAGCAATTCCGGCTTTTCTGCAATGATGGTTTGCCAGTTGCCGGTTTCTGGCTGTTTTGGAAGAATAGAGACCAGTCTGTAATTGGGAGCGCCATTATCTGTTAACACCAGCAGCCTGTCTCCTACATTATCTACCACCGCATAGTTGTATTCAAAACCCTTACATAAAAGGGTAAAGTCTTTCTGATTGGCACTAATATCTTTTACATGCACTTCTGTGCCTTGCGTACCTTCAGAGCCATGGATAATCAGGAAACGCTCATCTTCGCTGACCTTAGGAAAAAAATACCGGAGCGGATGATTTTTGTCTTCAAACACCAGTTCGTCTTTTTCCTGGGTATCGCCCAGTGTATGATAATATACTTTATGAAACCGGTTCTGGTTAGAAAGTTCTTTGCCTTTGGCAGGAGCATCATACCGGCTGTAATAAAACCCATTACCACGCCAGGAAGCATCCGAAAACTTCACCCACTTGATTTCGTCACTCAACAGCTTTTTGGAGGCTACTTTCATCACCCGGATTTCATTCCAGTCAGAGCCACTGGCAGCCATGGTATAGGCCATGTACTGGTTATCTTTTGAGAAATAAATTCCGGTAAGTGCTACGGTTCCATCGGGAGATAATGTATTGGGGTCTAGAAATACCTTTGCTTCTCCCGTATGGCCTTTCTGGTAATAGAGCACACTCTGGTTTTGCAGGCCATTATTTTTAAAGAAGAAATAATACTCCCCTCTTTTTTCCGGAGATGAATACTTGGGATAATTCCATATTTCTTCCAGCCGCTTTTTTATCTGCTGACGAAAAGGAATCTTAGCTAAATAAGCCTGGGTAACCTCATTCTGTGCCTTTACCCATTGGGCAACATTGGCTGCTGTATCAAATTCCAGCCAGCGGTAAGGATCTGCTACCTTTGTTCCGAAATACTCATCTTCCTGACTGGTTTTTTCTGTAAGGGGATAGGCAATTTTCTGGTGATTTTGCGCAAAAGTGAGTGGAGCCAGGGACATCAATAGAATAGTTATTAAAAGTGGAAATTGCTTTAACTTTATCATAAGGCTTTAGGTAAAGGTATATAGGATGGAAAACATTCCCGGCTGGAATGCCATTCTTTCTTTATATAAATGTAATAAACTACAAAAATGAAAAATAAATTCATTGAATATCCTGCCTGCAAACGCATTTTATTCAGCGTTTTATTCTTACTTTCACGCCACCCACCATAGGATTTACCCGATAGAATTTATATATAGTTCATAGCACCGATGGAAGATTTAGAAAAACTATTTTTGCGAACCTTTCCCCATATCCTTACCTCTTCTGATAAAAAAGAACTCAAACAGGCATTACATCAGGCGCAGGCCAATGAAAATACCCGTGCCTGGCTCCGAAACCGTTTTTTTTCGTGGGTACAAGCGAAGATAACTAATCCAAACGACCTGCAAGTAATTCACTGGCTGGAAGAAGTAAATAAAATTTTACTGATTAAAACCGAAAATGTGCAGCCAGCTACTGTGTATTTTAGCCCTGGAGAAGCTTGTCTGGATGCGATTATTAGCCAGTTACGCTCGGCTGTACATACCATCCAGATTTGTGTATTTACCATTAGCGACGACCGCATTTCGGATACTATTATTGACTGCCACCGGCTGGGAAAACAGGTGTTTATCATCACTGATAATGAAAAACTGCATGATGCCGGTTCAGACATTGAGCGGCTGGAACAGGCTGGCATTCCAGTGCGTATTGACAAGACCAGCGACCATATGCACCATAAGTTTGCCATCATCGACAAGGAATATGTGCTGACCGGCAGTTATAACTGGACCAGAAGTGCTGCCAAATATAACCACGAAAACATATTAATTACCTCAGATAAACAAGCCGTAGAAGCTTTTGAGCATGAATTTGAGCGATTATGGCAAAATCTGGCAGTATATTGAGGCCTGTTACAAATATAAAGTTTTAAAGAAACGGCTTTAAAAAACAAGGAAACTATCTGTGCCTGTTAGGAAACTTGGCAGGACTTAGGCTATTTTTGCAGGCATTAAAATTGCAGCAGGAACGGCTAATACGATTGGCACAACTGCTTAATCTTCTCATACACTTTATAAATCAACCGGTATAATGCCTTTTGAACTTAGCAAAGAATATTTTACGCAGTTAGAAAAGGCCATTGAGGCTCAGGATGAGGCTTTCATTCAGGAAAGCATGAATGAATTGTACCCGGCTGATATTGCCAATGTTTTATATGAGCTGGATGACGATGATGCCAGGTATATTCTGGGTTTACTGGATAAAGAGACTGGTGCCGAAGTAGTGAGTAACCTGAATGCATACTGGCGGGCTGACTTTTTGAAAGATTTTGATTCTGCTCAGATTGCACAATTCATTAATTATATTGATTCTGATGATGCGGCTGACATCCTCAATGAACAACCTGGTAAAGTCAGGGAAGAAGTGATTGCCTTGCTCGAAAACCGGGAAAAAGCCCGCTATATTATCGACCTACTGCATTATGAAGAAGATACGGCTGGTGGTTTGATGGCAAAAGAGCTGGTGAAATGTAATATCAACTGGACGGTGGTACAATGTGTGGATGAAATCCGGAGACAGGCAGAGAAAGTAGATCGCTTTAATTCTGTGTATGTGATCGACGACCAGGGTATTCTGAAAGGAAGGGTATCTCTGAAAAAAATCGTACTCTCTAAGGCCAACACCAGGGTTTCTGATATATACGACGATGATGTAGTATCCGTAGAATCGCACCAGCTTGCCGAAGAGGTTGCTGATATTATGCAGCGCTATGACCTGGAATCTATTCCTGTGGTGAATGTACGCGGTAAACTATTAGGCCGTATCACAATTGATGATATTGTGGACGTAATCACTGAACAAGCCGACTTAGACCGGCAAGCCATGACTGGTCTTTCCGGTGATACCGAAGATGATGATACGGTTCTCGATTCTGTAAAAGCCAGGTTGCCCTGGCTCACCATTGGGGTAGCCGGAAGTTTGATCGCTGCCAGATTTATGGGCTTGTTTGAAAATGAAATTATATTGGCACCAGCCCTGGCATTTTTTGTTACCCTGATCGGAGGCACCGGCGGAAATGTGGGCATCCAGTCTTCTTCCGTGATTTTACAAAGTCTTGCCAATAAATCGGTTCTCGAAACCAGTACTGTTCAGCGCCTGATACGGGTATTGCTCATTGGCCTGTTGAATGGTTTTGTACTGAGCTGTATTGTATTTGCTTTTAATATCGCCTTCGGAACGGACCTTCGCCTGGCAATGGTCGTATCAGTCGCCCTGATTTCCGTTGTACTGGTTGCGTCATTTACTGGTACTGTTACTCCTCTTATCCTGGATAAATTTGGCGTTAATCCTGCGGTTGCTTCCGGCCCTTTCATTACTACGGCCAATGACATCCTGGGCATTGCGGTCTATTTTATGACCGCCCGATTATTACTTTAAGCCATAGGGATTTATTCTTATCCTTCTGCTCCTATCCTAGTAGGGAATCCTATTGCCTGCTGCGTTCTTTGCTGAACCATAGCTAAACCTACCTATGTAAGAATATAGGTTAAAAATGAATACCCAGCTTTCTTCAGAATTTTATTTTTGTTGAAATACCCACCTGAAAATCAGTCTCTTTATTCATTTCCACTCCTGTGCTTATCTATGAAAAAAATCTACCTGAAGAAAATAAAGGTATTATCACTAGTGCTGGGCTGTTGTACACACGTTGTCTATGCGCAGTCGACAGACAGCACCGATGCTGCAATCTCACTTGAGAATCTTAAAAACCTGAGTGCCCAGACAGAAGCCAGCGTGCTTCAGCAACAGCTGAACGAAAATGTAGCTGCTTCCTCAAAAAAAGCCCTTTCTTTAAGAGAGACACCTGGTATTGTTTCAGTAATCAGCAGTGAGGAAATCAAACATTCGGGTGCCAGAGATCTGGTAGACTTATTAAGGCAGGTACCAGGGCTGGATTTTGGAGCAGATATTTACCTTGTGCAAGGGATCAGCATGCGTGGAAACTGGGGTATTGAAGGAAAAGTATTAGTTCTGGTAGATGGTATAGAATACAATGAAACACTTTACCAGGGCGTGCCTTTCGGCGATAAATTTCCACTCAATCAGATTTCCCGCATTGAAATCATCCGGGGTCCGGGTTCTTCCATCTATGGGGGTACCGCTGAATATGGCGTAATCAATATTATCACCAAAGGGGCAGCAGGCGAAGAGGAAGTTTCTGCCTCAGGCAGTATGGGGATCTTACAGGGCGGATATGGCCGGAGAAATATAAGTGCTTCTGTGGGAAAAAAATTAGGCGATCAGGTATTTACTGATTTTTCCTTTTTTTCCGGTAAATCTGTTTCTACTGACCAGCCTTACCAGGATTTTACCACTGTAGGCCAGCCCTCACAATATGATGTAACAAAATCAACTGAGCAGGAAGCTACCTATGTAAATGCCGGGATCAAGTATAAAAATGCCCGATTACGTGCCATGTATGACCGTTTCGACATAGGGCATCCCTTTTATAAGGTTGGCTTTTCCAATTTATTCATCAGTTTGAAAGATGATATCCGCCTTAATCAGAAACTCACCCTCACTCCTTTCCTTTTTTATACTATTCAAAATCCCTGGGAGGCACATGGATTAGGAGATACGGATAATACCTATGATTATAAGATCATTACACAACGTTCGAAAGCCAACCTGACCGCAGCATACGACATTTCACGAAAAATAAACCTGATTGCCGGAGCAGAATACTTTTATGACTTTGCCAGTAACAAAGCTGGCGAAGATTATTTCGGTGAAAACAAAAATGAGGTATCTTACCAGACAGGCTCCCTATTTGCTCAGGGACTTCTCAAACACCGGCTGGCCAACATAACCCTTGGTTTCCGCTACGACAAACACAATGCCTTTGGATCTGCTTTTGTGCCAAGGTTTGCTATTACCAAGCGGTTCGACAACTTTCATTTTAAAGCTTTGTACAGCCATGCTTACCGGGCACCAGGCATTGAGAATATCAATTACGATGCAGGTATAAAACCAGAGCATTCACAGGTGGCAGAACTTGAATTAGGCTACCAGTTTACCCCCGATATGATACTGGCAGTAAATCTGTATAATATTAAAACCAGAGATATTATTATTTATACTTCCAGTTTGCTCGATAACGGAAATTACCTGGAAAATTACCAGAATTATGATCGTTCAGGCACCAGAGGGTTAGAGGCGATCTACAAGATTCAGCAACCAAAATGGCAGGCAAATCTGAGCTATTCCTTTTACCAGGCTTTGGCCGGACATACAGTAGATGTGTACAGAGTAGCACCCAAACCTGGTTTATTTGTGGCTTTTCCGGCTCATAAAGTTACAGCGAATGGTAACCTGCAGCTGGGTTCTCATCTCCGGATAAGTCCTTCCCTCATCTATTCAAGCGAACGATATGGATATACCTCTCTGGATGAAGAAGAAAATGCCGTTCTGGAACGTTTTGCTCCTTATCTGCTGGCAAATTTGCATGTGGGGTATGACAACCTGGGTATAAAAGGCCTGGATGCCGGCATAGGAATCTATGATATCTTTAATACGAAGCAACCTCTGTTACGGGCTTACCAGAGTGAAATAGATTACTTGCCAGGTCGCAGCCGGGAACTGGTAGTGAAATTTTCCTATCGTTTTTCTTTTCAAGCCAGATAACCTGCCAACCTATGAGAAATATCAGACAACTCCTTCTTTCGTTCTGGACTAGTATGTGTTTGCTTTGCAGCGTGAGTATTATTGCACCGCAGCAGTCTTTTGGGCAAACAACCAATCATAAGGCATATGCTATTTTTCTATACAGCTTCACCAGGTACATTGAATGGCCCACCGAACAGAGAGACGATTTCAAAATAACTATTGTCGGAAAATCGAAGGTAGCGGCAGAATTGCTCCCTTTAATGCAGAATAAAACGGTGGCAGGCAAAAAAATTATAGTACATCAGGTAAATACACCCGAAGAAGTAGGTAATACGCAAATGATCTATCTTGCTGACCAGAAAAGCAGCGATCTTTCCAAAGTACTTGAACGGATTTCCGGAAAGGCCACCCTGGTCGTTACCGAACGAGACGGGCTTGTAAAAAGGGGCGCTGGCATCAGCTTTATTGTGTATGATGATAATTCCCTGCATTTTGAGATTAATGACAAAGCCTTTATGTCTTATAATCTGAAGGTAGCTAATGAGCTTAAAAATCTGGCTCACAAATAAGTAATGCTTTTACAACAGCGCAGGTATAATCTATTTTTCAGGGAGTTGTTATCTGTTTTAAGTTGAACAACTCCTGACTTTGCTATCTTACATCTGTATAATCTACCCTATTCTCCTGTTTTTGCCGGTACAGGTTTTTTTCATATTTTAATTCAGCAAACAATACAATATAGTTTGAGTAACAGAATTAAAAACTGTTTTCTAAACCAGCTTACATGAATAGAATTTTACCGGGTAGCCTGCTTCTGTTGTGCCTGATCCATATTTCCTGCACCCGTCCAATAGCCGTTACTCACTGGGATGCCAAGGAAAAAGGGATCGTGAGGAAAACCATAAAACTTGGAAGAGATGTCTATGGATATCCTGTGCATACTAAGTTATCAGCCATCGTGTGTTTGAACGAAACTTGCATCAACCGGCAGGAAAGTATTAATTTTAACAAAAAATACAGATTCAAAGGCTATAAGAATAATAAACCTCCGGAAAGGGAATCACCTCAGAAAATCTTTGAAACTGAGCCGGTCATTGCTTCGGAATCAGAAAAACAGCCTTCACCAAAGCCGGATATTAACCAGACACAGGTTTTCCGCTATGTATATTTTGAAACTGGTAAAGCCAGGCTAAAGCCAGAATCCACGGCTGAACTGGATCAATTGCTTTCGCTGCTGGAGCAGAATTCCAAACTAAAAATCATTGTAAGCGGGCATACAGATAATACCGGAGACAAAAAATCCAATGTTAAATTATCACAATTACGGGCAGACGCTGTTATTGAATATCTGGCAGAAAAAGGAATTGCGAAGCATAGGCTTTCCGCCAAAGGATATGGTAGTTCCAGGCCGGTTACCAGCAATGCTAGCCAGGAAGGCCGGAATCAGAACCGCCGGGTAGAATTTTTAATTACTGATACCGGTAAGTAAGTTCTTGCTTCAGAGGAAATTGTCCAGACTATTATTCCTGTACATGTACATTTCATAAAATCTTAGCTTAAATTTAACAAGCTTACGGAACAACTGCCATTTTTGGCTTGTTACGGTATTGAAAAGAAACTTACATGCACGAAATAGAACCTTTTTACAACTGGGAGAACTATTACGTAGCCGCTGATGACGACAGGTCTCCCTTTTACGGCCGGGAATATAACATGCAGATGTATACCCACGATATTTATGGCTACTATATTCATCCGCTATGGGATGAAATCGGCTCCGAAACCCTCTATGTGAAAATACTTTATATCGATTACCAGCGCCGTTTTGCTATTATAGAAATGTTCGGTGAGTGGAATGATACCCTTCATAACGACATCATGCATTTTAAACGTAATGTAATCGATTACCTGGTAGAAGAAGGCATTAACCAGTATATTCTGATCGGGGAAAATATACTTAATTTTCATGGATCAGACGATTGTTACTATGAAGAATGGTTTGAAGAAGTAGAAGACGGGTGGATTGTTGCCGTGAATTTCCGGGAGTTTGTGGAAGATGAATGGAGAAAATTCCATCTCGACTATTATATTAATTTTGGGGGAACGCTCGAAATTGATAACTGGCGCACCCTTACCCCTAACCGCTTTTATGAAACAGTAAAAGCCCTGGTGGTACGGCGGCTGGAATAATATATCAATTTTCCGCTACTGGATGGCCAATGGCTGTAAAGAACTCTCTCAGTTTTGGGAATACCCTATCATCTGTATCTATAGAAACCTCCTTGCAAGTTTCTATCCAGTGACAAGAAAGGCAGATATTTATATGGGATACTATTTTTCCGCCTTTGTAAAAAACGATAGCATCCCTGAAAGTTTTGCCACACATCCATAAAGATTGCTCTATGAATTCGGTTTGCAGGATTTGACTAAGTTGTTCTACTTCCCGGGACTTCCTGGCAAATACATTCGTTTTAACAGCGGTAGGATGATATATTCCTTGCTGTTTTAATAGATCAATCGATCCACGGATGGATAAACTTAGTAATTCATCCCGCTTCTTTTGATCTGGTTCTTTCCTGGATTTCTCCTGAATCTGGTTATAAAAATGAAAGCCTGTCTCTCCCCTCAACAGTGAGTAAGTTTCTGCAAAGTCAAAATCTAGGGATTTCCAATATTGTCTACTGGTCATTTCATGACTTACATTTCATAGCCTATACACGTGACCTTCATTTACGCAGAAGAAGTTGGCTGCACTAGATCCCTTTTTTGATACTTCTCCTTATTTGTGCATCACACAAAAAAATCCCCTCTTGAGAGGGGTTGTGGTTTTTTTCTAAACTGATTAATAATGGCCAGTTGTGACTGACCAGTTTAAGATTTTCTTACTTTTAACTGCTCTTCTTTCAGTAACGCCAGTTCCTGGCCGGAAAGTGAACGGATCGAGTACCGGTATGACTGGTCGTGGCTTGACTTAAAAACTTTGGTAACAATAGATTCTGCGAAACCAGAACCAGAATACTCAGCCGGAATATTTTTAAGGGCGACTTTATCATTTACAGCAAACTTTGCCTGCCCTTTGATTTCCGCTTTTTTGCTTCTCTTAGGTTTGCTGATCTCTGTCGTATCATCAGAAGCATCAGATTTTTTTACCCGTTTAAGCGGCACAATTTTAATCACTTTGCCATTTTGGGTATATTTTTTTTCGTCGCTGTTTGTCATAAAAGTATATGCTTAAATTCAGTATTATGTGTTTAACAGATAGGATTATGAATGGTTTTTGTTACTATTACATCTTTACAGGTTTTGGTTTTTTGTCTGCAAAGCATTTCGAAGGTAAATATAAGACAGGTTTGGCAGAAGGGCACTAAAGTTTTATGAATTTTCTTACAAATTTGCATGTACTCCTTCATTTATTACTTTTCCATTATTGATTCCTATACAAGTAGCCAATCTGCTAAAAATGATAGAAAATCACAAATTGATGCTTCCAAAGCACCAATAAAATTAATAAATCCTTTTGCAAAGCCCTCTACTTCTGTAATAAAACAGTATAAATCTACTCAAAACACTACTTATCAGGTTCCCTACTGTTACAGTTCTTATTGTATCTTTGCAGCTTACCTTATTCATACATGATCTCAGTTGATGCCATTGCCGTAGAATTCAGCGGCTCTATCTTGTTTAGCAATATTACTTTCAATATCAATGAAAACGACCGTATTGCCCTAATGGGTAAAAACGGTGCCGGAAAATCTACTTTATTAAAGATCATTGCCGGCGTAAATAAACCAACCAGGGGAAAAATATCTGCACCGAAAGATGCAATAATCGCCTATCTGCCTCAGCATTTACTTACTGAAGACGATTGCAGTGTGTTTGAGGAAACATCCAAAGCATTTTCTAAAATTCTAAATATGAAAAAGCAAATGGATGAACTCAATCTGGCGCTGGAAACCCGTACCGATTATGAATCGGAGGAGTATTACAAGATTATAGAGCAGGTTTCAGAATTGAGCGAAAAATATTATTCCATTGAAGACATTAATTACGATGCAGAAGTAGAAAAAACGCTGTTAGGTTTAGGCTTTCTCAGAAATGATTTTACCCGGCCTACCAGCGAATTCAGCGGTGGCTGGCGTATGCGGATTGAACTGGCTAAAATTCTGCTCCAGAAACCGGATCTGCTCTTGCTCGATGAGCCTACCAACCACCTCGATATTGAGTCTATTCAGTGGCTGGAAGATTTTCTGGTGAACAATGCCAAAGCAGTTATTGTCATTTCCCATGATAAGGCCTTTGTCGATAATATCACTAACCGGACCATTGAACTCACGATGGGCCGGATTTATGACTACAAAGTTACCTACAGCCAGTACCTGCAACTACGGAAAGAACGGCGGGAACAGCAACAAAAGCAGTTTGACGACCAGCAAAAACAGATCGCTGATATACAGGAATTTATCGACCGGTTTAAGGGTACTTATTCCAAAACCCTGCAGGTACAGTCGAGGGTGAAGATGCTGGAGAAAATAGAGATTGTTGAAGTAGATGAGGTAGATACTTCTGCTTTGAACCTGAAATTTCCTCCGGCTCCCAGGTCTGGCAACTATCCGGTGATTGTAGAAAGCATGACCAAAAAATATGGCGATTATACGGTTTTTAAAGATGCTTCTCTTACTATCGAGCGCGGACAAAAAGTGGCATTTGTTGGTAAAAATGGCGAAGGAAAATCTACGCTGGTAAAAGCCATTATGAATGAAATTGATTTTGATGGCCGCCTTCAACTAGGTCACAATTGCATGATCGGCTATTTTGCCCAGAATCAGGCTTCTTTGCTGGATGAAGAAATTACCGTTTTTCAAACCATCGATAATATTGCGGTGGGAGAAATCCGTACCAAGATCAAAGATATTCTGGGGGCATTTATGTTTGGGGGCGATACAATTGATAAAAAAGTAAAAGTGCTTTCCGGCGGTGAAAAAACCCGCCTGGCGATGATCAAACTGCTGCTGCAACCAGTTAACCTGCTGATCCTGGATGAGCCTACTAACCACCTGGATATCAAAACCAAAGATATTCTCAAAGATGCCCTCAGAGCTTTTGATGGCACACTCATTCTGGTTTCCCACGACAGGGATTTTCTGGATGGCCTGGCCGATAAGGTATTTGAATTCGGCAATAAACGCATCAAAGAACACTTCGAGGATATTAATGGCTTTCTGCGAAATAAGAAAATGGAGAACCTGAAGGAGATTGAGAGGAAAGCAGTGAAATGATTATCTTGTCATTCAACATATTTACATGATGATTCAATCACATGTTAGAATTTAAAACAGTTCTTATCAACGAAAAAAATCAAAGCATTTACAACAAAATCAGAAATGCATTAGGTTGGATGTTTCTTTTAATGGCACCTTTTACTTTTGGTAGTAAAGGTATTGCTGGAACAAGCTTTGCAACTTTAATGCCTGGTTATTATTTTCTGATCACTTTTGTCTTAATAATACTTATTTTGACAATTCTTCTAAACTATATTATCTTTAAAAAAGGAGCAATAGTTTTTACCCCTGAAAAAATAAAAGTAAGGTTCAAAAATAAAAGTTTAACTATTGTTTATAAAATAAGCCAACTTGATAATATAAAGCTACAATATATGCGAATCAGGGGTTACAATCCGGAAAGCATCATCAGCGCAGCGGCTAAACGACCAAACACATGCACCATCAAGCCTTCTTGGGAACGTACTTTGGAAGCATTTTGTATATAAGTTTTCTCTTGTATCCAACTAAAAAGAGATTCAATAGGCTGCCTTATTTTAGCAAGGGCAGTGTTGGTTAAATCCTGATACGCCTGATCAAATTGTTTAACGATGAGTGGCATCCCTTTTTTTTCTTTCATTGGCGTGAGCAGTGTATTGCCCTTGGCAAGCATGTGTTGTTGTAATTCTTTATCACAATAGGCTTTATCTAGAACACTCATATGGGCATAGCTTTTTTCCAACACACTCCGCAGGGCCGTCAAATCATGGACTGAGGCGGGGGTGATAGCTAAAAAGCAGGGGAAAGGCAGGGTATGGGCTCTTTTTAAGGCTAAGGTATGGAGTTTGACTCCATAATAATGCATGTTTTTGGTTGCACAATAGGCTTTGTTTGTTAATGGGGTGGCTACTTTTCCACTTCTTTTGTGAGAGCAGGTAAGAATAGGTATGGAATCGCCCAGCACAATGGTAAGGCAGTCAGCAGGTAAATAAAAAGCCTGTGTCAGTCTTTGGGTCAAGTAAGTAAAAGCGGCTGCCAAACGATTAATTCTATGATTAAAAGTCTGATAAGCAGGCAGGTTTGGAAACCAACTATGCCAGTATTTTTCTATATGCTGATGCATGGATTTGATTTTATATTTTTCTTCATAGCATAAACAAAACAGGTAAATAGTCAGAATTTCTTCATCACTGATTTGCCCTTCAAAATTATTTTTACTAAAACGTTGAACATTCCAACGCAGAAATTGATTATACTCTTCACAGATGTAGCAGTATAATTGGATTAGTTTAAGTTCGTGCATAAAACTTAAACCCTGTTTACTCTACATCTGTTTTTTTATTTTATACTCCTGATTCGCATAATATATACCTTCAAATCGGAAAGATTCTCAAGCAGTTTTTGAAGTAGGAATAGAAACCTGGATATATTTTACTTACAGGAATAAAGAGTATAGTTATCAGTTTCAAATAAAAACCAAAGAAGAAGAAAAATTATTTTTAAAGATTTATTCTTCATGGAAAAAGGATGATGTGCAATAATAACTCCTGATATTTAACGCAACCATTTCTACAACTTATAATGCCCTTCTGACAAACCTCTTAGCCTGTCTGCGGCAGATTCCGGAGTAATGTCTCTTTGAGGATTGCCCAGCATCTCGTAGCCCACCATAAATTTTTTCACGGTAGCCGAACGAAGCAATGGCGGATAGAAATGCATATGCCAATGCCACTCGGGATATAAACCACCATCCGTTGGAGTCTGGTGCATACCAGCAGAATATGGGAATGAAATAGTAAACAGATTATCATACCTGGTAGTCAGACGTTTGAGAATATTGGCCAACGCATTTTTCTCAGAATCGTTCATCTCTGTAATATTGCCGATATGCCGGCGGCTGATAAGCAGGGTTTCGAACGGCCAGACGGCCCAGAAAGGAACCAGGGCTACAAAATGCTCATTCTCTACCACTATCCTTGATTTCTCTTCCAGTTCTATCGCCAGGTAGTCTGATAGCAAACTTTTTCCATTTGCTTCATAATACTGTTTTTGCTGCCTTGTCTCCTTATTCACTTCTACTGGTACTGAACTCTGCGCCCATATTTGGCCATGAGGGTGGGGATTGCTGGCACCCATCATTTCACCCTTATTCTCAAAAATCTGCACATAATGGATATCCGGCCGGCTGCCTAATTCTTTGTATTGCTCTACCCATACATCCACTACCTGCCTGATCGTAGCAACATCCATTAATGGCAGCGTGAGATCGTGACGGGGCGAAAAACAAATCACTTTACAAATACCCGACTCACTTTTGGCTTGCAGCAAATTATTTTTGTTGAACTCTCCTACCGGCGTATCCGCTTGCAAAGCTGCAAAATCATTGGTAAACACAAACGTCTGCTTGTAATCGGGATTTTTAACACCTCCGGCCCTCTCATTGCCTGGACATAAATAACATTTGGGATCATACACGGGACGTTCATCTTTGGGCAGGTCTTCTACTTTGCCCTGCCAGGGTCGTTTTGAACGATGCGGCGATACCAGCACCCGTTCGCCGGTTAATATATTCAGTCTGGTATGGGAATGTTCGTGAAGGTCGAAGGCAGGTTGCATCAATGGTTGTACAGGTTATAAATCAAAAAAATGTATCATTTAAACTACCGACATTCTCACTTAGCTCGGAATACCGTTTTTTCACTAATGACAAATGACTACTAGCCAATTTTATTGGCTGATAATGCTGGTTCCCGATTCAATTTTACCGGTATATATCTTTAGGTCTTTTTTCATGCCTTTTTTATAAGCGGCTGTGATCCTATCATAAAATGAATCTATATTCTCTTCTTTCACCAGATTGATCGTACAGCCTCCAAAGCCTCCGCCCATCATTCTTGAACCTAATACAATTTCCTCATTCTCAGTAAATTCTACCAGAAAATCCAGCTCAGGGCAACTTACTTCATATAAATCCCTTAGTCCATAATGTGTCAGGTACATGCGGTTTCCGAATGAGGCCATATCACCTCGCTGCAAATCTTCAGTAGCTTCCAGCAAACGGGCGTTTTCTTCTACTACATACAAACACCGGTTATATACCACCGGGTCCATTTCCATACGATGTTGCTCCAGTAAGGAAAGTTCAACATCCCTCAGGCTTTGGATTTCCGGGGCATATTGTTGCAGTAATTTCACGCCTGCTTCGCATTGGGCACGGCGTGTATTGTATTCTGAAGTAACCAGTGAATGTTTTACCTGCGTATCGCACAATACAATGCGGATATCCTGCATTTTGAATGGAAAATACTCATATTCCAGACTGCGGCAATCCAGCCTAATTACATGGTCTTTTTTACCGAACATGCTGGCGAACTGGTCCATAATGCCCGATTTTACACCTACAAACTCATTCTCAGCCTTCTGGCAAAGTTTTACTAAATCTACTTTGGATATTTTCAGATGAAATAACTCATTGAGTGAAAAAGCCACGGCACACTCCAAAGCTGCCGACGAAGACATGCCTGCTCCTATGGGCACATCACCACTGAATACACAATTAAATCCCTTTACTTTATGGCCGGCTTTCAGCAATTGCTGGGTAACACCCATCAGGTAATTAGGCCATCCTTTGGAAGACTTTTGCAAAGAATGAATATCTCCGATCAACTCATCTTTCAGATCAGCAGCTATCCAGTGAAACTGATCATCGGTACGTGGGGTAATGGCTACATACGCTGCTTTATCAATAGAGGCTGGAAGTACAAATCCTTCGTTATAATCTGTATGTTCTCCAATCAGGTTCACTCTTCCCGGTGAACGTACGATCAGCGGCGTTTCGTGAAACTGTTTCTTGAAAAGCGATGCAATATGGTCTGGAATACTTTCTGCGGTGGCTGTTGGCATAGCGGATATAATTGATGTATTATTGTACGGATATAATTCCTGACAGTTAATAAAACGGTCCGCAATATAAAAAATAGGAAGAAATAAGCCCTAATTGAGCTGATTATTTTCAATTTCTTAAAATAATAGACAATAATGAAAAGCAGCTATTCTTAGATAAGATGCCCGGTAATGAATGGCTACAGGATTTATAAAATTACATTAATCTATGATGGAATGCATATCCAGGTAAACCAGCTCTTTTGTACCTTCCCTATCTCCTATTTGCCATTTCACTTCATATAATTCTTCCGGATAGGATAATCCATTAGTACGTTTCATACCAGCCAGCTTATCCCAGTTATCTACGCGCATTCTGGCATCAAAGCATTGCTTATGGTTTCGGAAATTTACGATCATATAAGTAGTTTTTCCTTCCTGAACAAAGGATTTGAAAAAATACCTGAATTCATGTTGTTCCATTGTTTCCAGTATATCAATCACCTTTTTCTCATAGTCAGGCGAAGAAAAATCTGGACTGCTTCCAGATGGAAAATTCAATGTAGATTTACAATCCGGCTTAGATAAGAAATAGGCTTTAGGCAAACTGATAAATGCCATAAGCAAAGGAATACTAAGTGCAGTACTTGTAATAATAATCCACCTTTTTTTCATGAGCCACGAATGATTTTTCAGCATTATAAGTAGAATTTACGCTGTACTCTAATTCATAATCTCCGAAGGCTTCATCCAGACTACTTTTTGCTCAGGTACATGCGGCTGGCCGATAATGTCGCGGTATAACTCTGGTCTTCTGGCTTTGCGGTAACGGAATCCTCCGGCTTGGGTTAGCTTGTCTTTTGTACATAAGGCTGTAACCACTTCGTCGCCCAGGCTGCGGCATTCAGAAATCACATCACCAAAAGGATCGAGAATCATCGAACAGCCATTTTTGAGCTGATCATCGTCCATGCCAATGGGATTAGAAAAAATAGCATAAATCGCATTATCATAGGCTCTGGCAGGAAGCCATTTCATGAGCCAGCCCCTGCCTTTCATGCTGTCGAATTCCAGGCGCAGCGAAGTTGGGTCTTTTTCCCGGTTGCGCCACAAAGAAGCATCCACAAAACCGGCTCCTGGCCTGGTAGAAGGCGTACACATGGTAACATGGGGCATAAAAATAATATCGGCTCCCAGCAAAGCTGTAGCCCGTACATTTTCTATGATATTATTATCGTAACAAATCAGGATACCGCATTTCCAGCCGAATAAGTCAAATACCACATACCGGTCTCCAGGTGTAATGTGTGGATTGATAAAGGGATGGAGCTTGCGGTAATTAGCAACCAGCCCATTTTCATTCACACAGACATACGATTTATAAATCTTGTTCTCGTGGTCTTTTTCAAACAAGCCAGCCAGGATAGTAATGTTATTCTCTTTAGAAATGGCAGTGAGCCTTTCTACTGTTTTTCCTTCCGGAATGTATTCTGATACTTTCAATAACTGGTCTTTGGAAAGACGCCTGGCAAAAGTATAGCCGGTAACCGAACATTCATGAAAAGCCACTACCTGCGCGCCCTGCTGCCTTGCTTTGGCTGAAAGTTCACGTATTTTATTCAGGTTATATTCTTTATCTCCGCTCTTGTTTTCAAACTGAGCCGTAGCAATTCGTATATCTTCCATGATGGTTTGTGTTATGTATAAATGGGAGGTTAGACAACATAAGTTGGAATATAAAAGTAAGAATAGTGGTTCAATTTTATTCCAACTTCTACGATCCAGCTTCTTCCTTCCAATCAGAATTTAGGGCAAGGAATTTTTTTGGCAAACTTTTTCCGTTCTTCGGGAGAGGCAAATACATATCTGAAGGAAATCTCATGAGACCCACCGGTGGCCACACCCAGCCTGGAAACTGTCAGGTCGTAGCTATAACCCACAGACATATTATTATGTGTATACCCTACCATAAAAATAGCAGCATCATGGTTATTCAGGCCAACTTCATACCGTTTGATGGGTAACCCCCGGTACCATAAGCCAAACACAACAGGCTCCAGCGTGAAGTACATACCTACATCCAGCTGATCGAATTTGCCCTGCATTTTGTATAAAATAGCCGGTGTAATACTGCGTTCCGGTGCATTTACGTCCTGAGCCAGTCCACGTTTAGAAGATTCATCCAGAGGAATTTTAAAACCAGCATGAATAGTAGCTTTTATGGGCAAGCGGCTGGTATTACCGATTAAAGACTGATTGGGGCGGTTGAGGTGATGGCCGGAAACACCGATCCAGAATTGTTCTGTATACACTAAAGCTCCGGTTGAAAAATCCAGGTAATTGATCATAGCCCCATCATCAAATCTTTCTCCCGTAGGATTCGAAAATTCCCCGGTAATCGGATTAAACTGATCGCCAAAGCTGAGGTCAAAGAAATTAATATTGCGCATTACATAGGAAAGCTGAAACCCTGGCTGAAAAAACAAATTATCTGACAATTGCAGGCGATACGAATACTGCGCCCCAACATCTGTAGACCGCAATCCGCCTATTCCCTGCCTGTCGTGGTTTACTACCAATCCTACCCCACTGTTCACTTTGGAGAAATAATAATCAAAACTGGCTGCATACGTCATATAGTTCGCATCCAAGGCCGGCCACTGATAGCGGTAATTGGCTGTAAATCTTGGTGCCAGCGCCGACCCGGCAAAAGCAGGATTTAAATATAAAGGAGCGGCATAAAACTGGGAATACTGCGGGTCCTGCGCCTGCACCGGAAATATAAAGCTGCAAATGCAAAGGGCAACAAAAAGGTATTTTAACATGAACCGGAAGAGTAAAGAATGTTTGTATGTTACGCTCAAACCCCGTTTTTATTGTAGCGAGGCATAAGGTCTAAAATTATAAAAAAACCGCAATATTTAAGTATGCTCTCAAAATATTAAAAGAATACAGATTTTTCCTCTCAAATCCTAATTATTTTACTCCAGCATCGCAAAAGCCGTCCGGAACGTATTACAATGGGCTTCTACAATATCAGCCATCCGTTCTGAATAACCCCCTCCCATCGTAACTGCCACCGGAATACGTAGTTTCAGGCAATAGTCAAACACTAATTCATCCCGTTTACGGCAACCTTGCCTGGTGAGCGATAGTTTTCCCAGCTTATCAGTTGCCAGTACATCTACCCCTGCCTGATAAAAGACAAAATCTGGTTTATGGCTATCAAATAATTTTGGTAGTTGCTCAGCAAGAATGCTTAAATAGGCGTCGTCATTCATATAACTGGGTAAGGCAATATCGAGGTCTGATACTTCTTTTTTCAGGGGATAATTATCTTTTCCATGCATACTGAAGGTAAAAACATTGGGCTCGTTCCGGAAAATTTCTGCCGTACCATTTCCCTGGTGTACATCCAGATCTATAATCAGTATCCGTTTCACTCCCTGCGTTTTCATAAGCCAGCAAGCGGCAATAGCCATATCATTCAACACACAAAAACCTTCTCCTTTATAGGTAAACGCATGATGGGTACCGCCAGCAATATTAAAGCTGATTTTATTATCTAACGCATAATCTGCTGCTTTCAGTGTACCACAACTGCTGCTTAAAGACCTTTCTACCAGCCGCTGGTTTAAGGGAAGGCCAATTCTCCGGATTTCATGTTCATTAAGAAGCAGGTTTTTCACTTTGTACCAGTATTCCTCTGTATGCACCGCCAGCACCTGTTCATCGGTACATATACCGGCGTCGTACAAATTATCTTCTGTGATGGTGCCTTCATACAATAACTGATCTTTAATGAGTGCGTACTTCTGAATGGGAAACTTATGATCACCGGGCAAATTCAATAAATATCGGTCAGAATAGGCAATCCGGATCATAGGTAATTGAGCGTTTGAGTGATTGAGTAGATATTACTGAAGGTCTGCATGAGTGAGTAATAAATGTAATTCTGTAATTTTCACTCACGCATTCTTTACCGGCAAACTTACCTGAAACTGGGTAAAACCTGAAGGATGAGGCAGTAAAGAGATATTTCCCTTTAGCTTTTCTACGCTGAGCTTTGTCATATGTAAACCCATGCCAGCCTTTTTATGTTTACCCGCTGCCCGGCTGAACAGATCAAAAATCGTAGGTGTATCTATTGGAGAAATGCCAATGCCATTATCCGTTACCTGTATGATTATCAGCATTTCTTGGTGCTTTACTTCAACCGTGATAAAAGAGGCGGCTGCGTCTGGTTTCCGGAATTGTATGGCGTTTTCAATCAGGTTCCGCAGAATAAACGAAAGAATAGAATGGTCTGAGTCTATGCAAATCGCTGCACCAACTGATATATGGATCTGCACCTGATCAAAGCCGGAAACCTGATGTAGTTTTCCTATCACAGAAATCATCAGTTCCTGAAAATCTATTGGTTCAAACCTTACTTCGGCATGCGTAATTTCATGGATTACCGAAAGCCGGTTAAGTAAATAATTCAGGTAATTGGCTTCAAAATTCAATTTATTGAGGTATTCAATGGCCTGTTGCTCCTGTACATCCAGTAAAGCCACCTGGCTCAGGCCGATAAGTCTGGCCAATGGCCCTTTAATATCATGCGCTGTACGGTAAATAAATATATCCAGTTCCCGGTTTGCTTTCAGCAAATCAGTATTTGTCTGTTTCAATTCTTTTGTCCGCTCGCGTACCGTTTTTTCCAGGCGGACATTTACCAGAGAAAGTTTTTTATTCTGTTTTTCAATGGTTTGCTGGGCTTGTTCGAGTTGTTTATAACTTTGAGTCAGGTAATCGTTCTGAGTGGTGATCTCTTCTTTCTGTTGATGAATCTGTGCCGTTCTTTCCTTTACCTTTTGTTCGAGCTCCTGATTCTTTTCTTCAATAAGGCTTTTTAAGGCTCTTTCTTTCACTTTTTCCAGCCGTTCATTTTCGATCGTTTTATCAGTGATCTCTTTCTGCATCAAATTGATACGTGCCGCCAGACCGAAGGAAAATAATACCACTTCCAGCACCGAGGCAATCTGTACACTATACTGTGTAATGGGACTTTGTTCTACGGCAAAAAACCGCTGTGATGCATATACTGCGCCTCCAACTAATAACAATATATTCGCCACTAGAAAGAATAGTGCTGGTGTATAACCTTTTCTCACGCTGCTGATGGCTGCAAATAATATAAAAACGAACGAAATAATAGCTCCAATAATACTGGCACTTCTGCCCAGTGTCCAGTACCCTAACATCATAAGGATAAACACAACCGGAAAAAGAAACAGTAATAAAGTAATCGCTTTATTCAGAACCGGGGCAGTGTTGGCCGTTTTCAGATATTTTCTACTAAATAGCAGGTAGAAAAAAAGCAGCACTGGCGTTGACAAAAAACGCACATATAAATCGGTACGGGGATACTCTGGTAGAAATAATTCAAATATATATCCACTGTTAGAAGAAAAAAAAACACCCACGGCTAATGTATAACATACATAATACAAGTAACTGCTGTCTTTAAGGGTGATAAAAATAAACAGATTATAAAACAGCATAATCAGCATAGCCCCATAGAACAGTGCCTGGTAAATCCGGTTGGTTACATCGAACCGTTTATCAAAACTTGCTTCAGAATAGAGCTTGATGGATTTAAGCGCCAAAGACCGGGATTGCTGGGAGATGTCAGTAGAGCTCTCCAAGCGGGCATAACAGGCTATAACAGATTGTGGCGGAACTGGCACATCAATAAATACCATCTGTCCCACTTTCACATCCCTTTCATGGAATGGCACCAGATCGCCTGATTTTTTCATCAGACCTGCTCCATTTTCATGCCGGATGTAAAATTCTATAAAATCGGTAAAAGTAAAACTAATGTAAACAGTATGTGAGAGGGTATCAGGATTTTGAATATAAAAATGCAGCCAATGAACCGGTGATTTAACATTAATACCAGGATCGTTCAGAGGTTTAAATGAACCAACAAAATCTTTCGCCCTCATAGTACTAATGGAAAGAACACCTTTTGGGTCATTTACTGCTTGAATATAGGGAGTCAAATCATGGTATTCTTTCGTATCCGTAGTAGACACCAGAAAAGTATCTACTGGAGAGGCATAAAGCGATAAAGTCAGCCAGCACAGGAAAGCAGTTACCAGTAATAATTTCATGAACGGGACAGAGGCCAGTTAAGGATGGATTGACCGTTCAAAGTAGGGAATTCTTTCTGGTAGCACCGTAGTTTTTAGGGTCATACGGTACATATGTCAGTTATGAATTTTTAATCAATCAGGTGCCCGGTAAACTGAGCTGTATTGTTGATGATCTGTCCGCCCCTCCGGAAACCTAAGGCACAGGCTTCATAGGCAAAGAAAACGCCAGCCTGATAAAAATGGCCGGAAGCATCCTGTAAAAATTCCGTAAATTCCTGGTAAATTTTTCCATACTCTCCATATTCCCCATCTTTTTCATGTAAAACCTTACCACTACTATCTACAATACGAATGTTTGCCCCTTCCCTACCAAACATGACCTTTTCTACATAGGATTTATAAGCCAGAGGTTTGTCATCGGTTTCCAGCAATAACGGATGATACGGATACAAGTCCCATATTACTTTCAGAATACCCTTGGATTGGAATAATAAGGTATAAGCCGGATTAATTATAACTGCTTTCCGGTTTTTTACTATCTGGGTGAGAATACCAGCCAGCTGGGGTTCATCGTAGGCAATGTATTCCCAGGGTACGAGTTTAAACCAGAAACTGTATTGAGAAAAGCCTCCTTTTTCATCTTCTGTGAAAATCCCTTCTTCCGGCGAAAAATCCACTTCATCAATATGGCGGTAAGCCACTTCAAAACCTGCTTCTCTGGCGGCTTCTCCAATCACCGTTACATTGGTATCATCTTCCGGATTATCCCGCAAAGCCGAAATCAATAAAGTGGGCGCTAACTCCGGATTGGCAGTTTTTAACCGTCGGAAATTACCGGTGAGAGATTCAAACAAAGTGTTAAACTGCATCGAATCGTCCAGGTTATTGCTTTTCAGATGAGCCCATTGTACAACCGCTGTTTCAGGTATACAAGTTGCTGTATCGGCATTAAACTCGATCAGTTTGATTGGTTGTCCGCTGGCACCTCCACTCAGGTCAAAACGGCCATATAAGTGCAGGTTCCGGTCATCTTCCCAGGTAAGCCGGATGAGTTCAATCAAATTCTGAGGAATATTGAGAGCTTCGAAAAGATTATGATCTATTACAAACTGACCGGCCTCCACAAACATTTCATACAATTGTTCAACTGCTTTCGCGTATGCCTCCGCTTCTTCTTTACGAAGCAATACAACTTCCCTTGTAATGTAAGGCAAGGTATCAATCCCCAGCATCCATTCCCATCCCAGCCGTCGCAATTGTTCTTCCGGCGTAATATTCAATGATTTAAGTTTGATCATGGAGAAAATTTGTCTGGAACCAGGATTATACAGATTAAAGGATTGCAAGGCTTGACTAGCCAGATTATGGACTAAATTATAAAACAAATACGCAATCACTCATTGTTAAAATAAGCTTCTAAAGAAACGTAATTCGTAATTCGTAATTCGTAATTCGTAATTCGTAATTCGTAATTCGTAATTCGTAATTCGTAATTCGTAATTCGTAATTCGTAATTCGTAATTATTTTTAAGCACCTACACTTCTGGAACTACTGCCACTTTTTGTTCCAAAATAACCACGGCTGGCATTTACCGGCTTGTTCACCCTGGAACCTTGTACCACAGTGGTATGCTGCTGGGCACGGCTATATACATCCGGACTGGCATAAAAGCCCGGATTGGGGCGGCTGTTCATCGAACGTCCTAAATAATACCCCAGCGCACCATACATGAGTACATTACCTAAGCCCCCGCCATGATAACCACCGGTATTATAGGTTTGCTGGTTGTCATTTTCCCAATCCTTATTATCAGCCTGTGTTTCGACAATACGTTTGGCCTGATCTAAAGTAAGTGTATCAGTTTGTCCATTCAGAAAAGTAACAATGGCCCTCGACTCCCCTTCTCCCACTACCTGTTCGTCTGTAATTTTAAATACGCCTTTCTCCGTCTCCTGAATATGGGTCCGCATTCCTTTTGTGAATACAACTTCATATTCCTCCTGCTCTGCATTGCTATTACCACAGCTTTGCATAAACCCTGTGCCGGCCAGTAAACCCAGGCTTAAAGTACTACTCAATGTAATATCTTTGATCTTGCGTATAATTGCCCCTTTTCGCTTCGGTACCATAATTTTGTATCTATTTAAGATGAAGTATCACTTAATGTGTATGTATACGAATGGTAACCTACAGACAGATACAAAAACGCTGAAAACGTTTGCATACAATCGCAGTTACACAATTTAAACCAATTATAACAGAAATAAGTTGAATTTTTAGTCTTGTAAGTCCGGCCAAAAACTATCTTCTAACATCATCATTTTCTTAGCTCACTGAAGGCACCTGAATATAAAAGGAGGTGCCGCAACCAGGCTCCGAAGTAAGATCAATGCTGCCATTCAGCTTTTGAATTGTTTCCTTCACAATATATAATCCTAAACCTGATCCAGCTTTGTTGGCAGTGGCCCGGTAAAACATATCAAATACTTTACTGATGTGTTCCCTGCCAATTCCTTGCCCGTTATCTGTTACTTCAATTAATGCCTTGTCAGGCTTTACATCGACTACAATTTTTACAAATGGGTCGGAATGATACATATTGGCATAGCGGATGGCATTTGAAACCACATTATTAAGCACTACTTCCAGGCGTTTATAATCCGATACAAAGGCAGTTGGTTGATTTACCTGCGTAATGTATTCAATTTTTCCGGCATTATCCATATACGCATGCTCCTGCAATACATTCTGCACCAGCTTTTGAAAATCAATATAATCTTTCTGTATTTCCAGCCTGGTATTTCTCGACAGATGAATGATCTCTTGTATAAATCCATCCAGTTTCTGAATGCTTTTGTTCATCAAGGCCAGGTATTGCCCTTTTTTCGACTCATCGGTTTCCATTTGCAGGATATTGATAAGTCCCTGGGTTGAAAGCAAAGGAGCCCTCAGGTCATGGGATACACTATATACAAAACGGTCGAGTTCGCTGTTTACTTTTTTGAGTTCTTCATTTTGAATTTTTAATTCCCTGGTCCGTTCGGCTACTTTCTGCTCCAGGTTCTGGTTATACAATTTTACTTTTTGGGCTTCTTTTTCTACAATCCAGATCAGATCGCTGTACATATTCATCATAAATCTGGATAACAGACCAGCCAGAAACATGATAAAAACAAAAGTGACGATGAAAATAATGGACTGCTGAGAATGTTGACTCTGGTAATGTCTATGGATAAGTATAAAATAGTGGCTGACGGTTGCAACAATTCCGGTACTTACCAGCATCACCAGCTGATACTTTTTATAGGCAAACAAGGCCACTAGTACAATACTGGCAATAAACAAAATAGCCGTTTCCAGGCATCGGTTGTAGGGATGTACTACATTAGAAGTCAGGTCATTAAATGGATTTTGCAGAATAATGGATAAAGATACACCCAACATGATGATGTTGGCAGCAGCTTCGAATTTTTTCTGACGGATCAGGAATAATGGAAAAAGCATCAGCCCAATGAACAATATATCAGAACCGATCAGTAGTGCCGGACCATGAGAAAAGCAGTGCATTAAGATGATGGGCAAAAGAACCAGTACACTTGTAATACTTGCTTTAATGAGTACCCTGGTTTTTTTATACACCGACAACGATTCATTCTGGTAGTGCTCCAGAAAATAATCAAAAACTTTTTTCATTAATGAGAAAACAAAAAGAATAAGCTGCGCTGTAGCATGTCAGCAAGAAAAAATTTACTAAATATCTGATTGATAATCAGTCTTACAAAGGTTAAGGGTGTGTACCAGGTAATTCCAGAATTGAATTTCTGGTTTATATCAAAATCATCAGCAACTTGCGTGTAAAACTAAACTGATTTTTTGTAAAACTAAAATGACGTTTTCTAAACAAGTCTCAGCTGCTCTATCAAGGTATTGGGTTTTGCACATAACAGGCATCGGGAGAGCCTGCTAAAAATATATTGAACAGGTTAATATCAACAAGGAATTTATTATTGTAAACTACTAATAATGAGTGAAAAATCTCATTAAACTACAATATATACTTGAAGCGATTCAAAGTAAAGTATTTGTTAAATTTACAGGAGGAAACCATCACAAATTTTATCTATAATTTTTATTTTCCAAACACTTGTCTATGGCTGGCTGGTTGCCCGGAAGCGCTGATTCCTTCCAATACAACCTGGAAACTTTTAGAATCATCCGATAAATAAAAACGCACTTCTGCCTGGCCGTTTTCATCTGTCAGCATATCGGGAAGCCAGAATAAAGTGGCCCGTTTATCCGGTCTGGCATGTTCCTCCTGCTGTACATCATACATAGGCGCATAAAATTCCCGCACAGCAGAATAGCCGGGCGATATAAAAGTTTCCAGTTCTGGTGCAACCGGTGTTGCTGGCGGAGAATACCCTCGTTTTGTAAATATTGCAATTACGCCATTTGCCCCTCTAACGCCATAAATGCCTGTATTTCCTGCATTTTTTAATACTTCTATTCTGGCCACATCTCTGGGATTAATGAAACTTAAGGGATCATCACCCTGGCCGCCTGAGGTTGAATCGGTGGCAGAAACAGAAGATAAGGGCATCCCATCTACAATATATAAAGGCTGGGTGCCAGAATTAAACGTACCAATTCCTCTGATTGTGACCCTGGTTCCCTGCACATTTACCCCGGCTACTCTTCCGGCAATCATCTGGTAAATAGTAGCATATATAGGAAATTTATCGTCTATTACAATCACTGCATCTGCAGAACTATGCAGCCTGGTAATACTCGCATCACTGTTTTGTGATGGCAATCTTTTACTCTTCACCACTACTTCGCTTAACACTCTTTCCTTCCCATTATTGAAAGAATAGGCATTCTCGATTTCCTTGCGTTGGACCGCTTTCGACAGGTAAACTTCTGGTACACTATAGGTTACAGGGAATGCAAGTTCAGGAGGAGCTATATAGCTTGCCGTATCATCAGCAAGTATCACCTTCCCTTCCACTGTTTTGCCTCTGGTACTACTTAACTGAAAGGCAATCTTTGCGCCTGCTTTTATAGGAACATTTTTAATACTGAATTTTCCTTCCGGATCGGAATAAGCATATAAGGCCGGGAGGCTTAACGAATCCTTAGAGACAAGGGTAATCTTAGTCTGGGGAATGGGCCTGGCTCTTCTATCGGGCGTTACAACTTTCCCATTGATCTCTACCCCTTTTTCAATAGGATACTCAATATTTTTCTGTCTGCCTGCTATAATATCATTCCAGTTGAACCTGCGCCAGCCCTGAGTCATCATGAGTATATCCAGTGCTTCCCTGGTAGAATCAGACCGGTCTTTAAAATAATTACCCGGTGATTCGATGTTTCCTTTCAGATCTGACTGAAGCAGCAGATAGGTCAGGATACTGGTTTCCTGATCGCCTTTTACTATCTGGCCGGCATCGGTTACAGACAAGGAAAAGGATGTTCTTACCGGTTCGCCAGCCTGATTGGTGACAATAACTTTTAGCGAAGCTTGTTCTCTGGGCTCAAAAGTAAGCGCTTGCGGTTGTACTTGTACTTTCAGGTATTGCGAAACATTATTGATGAACACAAGCCGTTCACACACAGGCATTCCCTGGCTATTAAATAAAGTAAGCTGGCAAATGCCATTGGGTAAATTGAACACTGGAAACTCCAGAAACGAAACCCCATTCTGATATCTACCCTGTATGCTCTGTTGAATGGCACCTCTGCTTTGTGCTATTACCATATAATTTTCCTGGGCAAATGGAGCAGAGGCAAGCAGTTTCAGTCGGACCTTACCGCTACCCATTTCATCCAGAGACATTACATACCCCTCCTCCTCAACGGCCGGCAGCCTATACATAATGGTAGCTTCACCAATTGTACATTCTGCCTGGTATGATTTCCCAGCTTCCGGTTTAAAATTAAATTTACCCATTCCCATGGCATTGCTTTCAAAAGACATCAGCCGGTTACCGTTATTATCGATGATCCGGCCTTTCACGATCATGCTTTTTCCATCTGGCCTTACGGCTTTAAATGCCAGTTTACTGGTGATTCCTGCTACCAGATGGCCTCCTTCCGGAAAAAACTGTAGATCCGGGCGGGAAAGCGAAGCCTGGGGAGTGGATGTGACGAGGTTATTATTTTGCTTAATATCAAACACTGGAATAGTTGTATGAAACAGATAATCTGGTTCGAAATTGCGCATATAACTGGTATAGGCCATCAGCTGGTAATTTCCAGCAGACAACGTATCCGGCAATACTAATGACCCAGTTGCCCTTCCGGCAAATAACGGGAGAATGAGTTGTTGCACCAATTTGTGTTGTGCCGACAGTAAGTTAATATATAAAACCTGGTCGCCGGCAGCAAGCGTATGCAGGGTACTTTCTACCAGATAGGAACTCAGCCAGATGGTTTCGCCATTCACATAAAATGGTTTATCTGTGTGCACATATGCTTTTTGCTGGTTCCGCCAGCTGGTTGCTTTCGCAAACCGGCTGGTGATATTTTCAAGCTTTTGAGAAATAGTAGTAGGGTTTGCAAGTGTATCTCCCGTTCCTGTTTCTTCATTGATTGGTGTATACTCCAGAGGAAGCATATCGGCCACTCCTTCTAAGGCTAAGGCACCCGTTACTTCAAAAGAAGTAGGATTGTATACCCGTCCTTCAGTAGTGAAATCAATAATAGGGTCGATCATTTTGATTCTGGTAACCGGATGCGGCACATCTTTGTAGGGAGAGCCTATCACCGTTTCTTTGGTATAAATAATCTCAATCTTGCCTGGAAACCGCAGTTTACGCTCAAAAGGCATTCTGCCCGGAAAAATAACTTCATCAGGTTTGAGTACAGTTAAATTCCTGCCTACTTCATTGTAGAGGAAAGAGTATGTACTCCGGATCATCGATTGCTGATCATTTGTTACCGAATAGGCCAGAAAACCCTCTTCCCGCCAGGTATTCCGAACCAGTGATCTTAAAAAATGGCGGATAGAGCCTGCATACGCCTTTTGCCGGTTCTTTTCCCAACGTTCCTTTTCTTTGGAATTAGTCGGCGTAATTTCTTCGAATTTGGTTTCTCCCACAAACAACCCCTGATTTCCTTCTGCTTCAAATCGTTTGAGAAAGAACCAGAGTTTATATCCTAAGGCTTTATTTACAATTTCCAGGGGCGCTGTTGCTGACGCTTTAAATTGGGTATTCTTTTCACCTGGAGAAAAATTAACCACCCATGGATTGAGAATCGTACATTGTGATGCATTGGTGGTTCCGCCCAGAAAATGCTTTTCAAAACGATTATATTGTTTCTGCCACTCTTTATCCCGTTCGCTTTTTACTTCTACTTCCGCCAGTTTTTGCTGATCAGGCTCCAAAATAATATTTACAACCAGATCCTTCTCCTCATCCACCTGGATTGTTTTTTTCTGGGCAATAAATCCAACATACGATACCATTAATTCAAAGGTACCCAGCGGTACATTTCTAATCTCAAAGGCACCTTTGTCGTCCGTAACATCGCCTAGCATAGTATTTACCAGAAACACATTGGCAAACGGAACTGGCACTCCTTTTTCCGAGCTAGTGATAATACCGGTAATCCTAACTTTGTTAATAGGGAGTGAATCACTGACAACAAAGATTTCATGCGCTGAACTACCTGTAAATGAAGGTGAATTTCCGTACACAATAGCAGGCTGATGGAGTATCAAACCTAGTATGACACTTATTAATCCAAAAGGGAATAGTAGTATATTAAATTTATTAGAAAGATACATACGCAAATGCCCAGCTTCTCCTTAAACGGATAATATATAAATCTACTAAATCCATTGCATTTTTATACTATTTATCTGTTTTTTCAAAGATAAGCGCCTGGTAAATTATTGAATGCATTTCCTGGTTCCTGTTAACACTTTTTTAAGCTAATCATTAAAAGATATACTATTGCTAATTACTACATTTTTTTCATTATTTTTCTGCTTGATACCTACCTCAAAACCTCATGCATAGAAGAAAATTTATACGTAACAGTTCCCTGGCAAGCCTTTCTTTAGGCACTCTTTGGCTTAGTGCTTGTGAAAATAGCCCTACCGGAAATACTAAACAAATAACGCAAAAACCTGGATCTGATGCTGCTTTTGAATTGGAAGAACTCACTATAGTTGAGTTGCAACAGAGAATGAAAGATGGCCAGTATACGTCGGAAGCCATTACAAAGCTGTATTTAGACCGGATCGAAGCCATTGATAAAAATGGGACATCTCTTCGCTCGGTGATTGAAGTGAATCCGGATGCACTCAGCATTGCCAAAGCCATGGACGAAGAACGTAAAAATGGAAAACTCAGAGGTCCATTACATGGGATTCCGATTCTTATCAAAGACAATATTGATAGCGCCGATAAAATGGAAACTACAGCCGGTTCCATAGCCCTGGCCGGAAACAGAGCCAGTAAAGATGCATTTATTGTAAGTAAACTCCGCGAAGCAGGAGCTGTATTGCTGGGAAAAACCAACTTGAGTGAATTTGCCAATTTCCGGTCCAGCCGGTCGAGCAGTGGCTGGAGCAGCCGGGGCGGACAAACCAAAAATCCGTACCAGCTGGAGCGGAATCCCTGTGGGTCCAGTTCGGGTTCTGGTACTGCTGCATCAGCTAATTTATGTGCAGCCGCTATTGGAACTGAAACAGATGGGTCTATTATCTGTCCTTCATCTATTAACGGACTTGTAGGTATCAAACCAACGGTGGGTCTGTGGAGCCGTTCTGGCATTATCCCCATCTCCCAGACTCAGGACACTGCTGGTCCAATGACCAGAACAGTAGCCGATGCTGCTATTGTGCTGGGTGCTTTAGCAGGTATAGATGCATCTGATGCTGTTACACTGGAAAGTAATGGAAAAATCAAACCTGATTATACGCAATTTCTGGATGCCAATGGTTTACAAGGCAAACGTATTGGGATTGTAAAAGAATTTATGAAAGGGCACGAAGGTGTAGACGAGTTGTTAAAAAAATCGATGGAGCTATTAAAAAGCAAAGGAGCTATCCTTGTGGAAGTAGAAGTAATAGAGAAGTTCAACAAGCTTGGAGACGCCGAATTTACCCTATTAAAATATGAGTTTAAAGATGGGCTGAATAAATATCTGGCGAGTTCCAATGCCAAAGTAAAATCTCTGAAAGAAATCATTGAGTTTAATAAAGAGAATGAGGCGAAAGCTATGCCTTTCTTTAAACAGGAAATCCTGGAAAGCTCGGAAAAACTAGGTGGACTTGATAGCAAAGAGTACAAAGAGGCGCTGTCAACAAGCAGGGATACTTCCCGGAAATTGCTTCAATCGATCATGAAAGAACATTCACTGGATGCTATCTGTGGCCCTTCTTATGGACCTTCCTGGTGTACCGACCTGGTAAACGGCGACCATTTTTCAGGCTATGGTTTATCTGCTCCTGCTGCTATGGCCGGATATCCACATATTACGGTTCCGATGGGAATGGTGCATGGCTTACCCATTGGTTTGTCGTTTTTTAGTATTGCCTACCAGGAAGCATCGCTTATAACTTTAGCCTATGCTTATGAACAAGCTTCTAAGCACAGAGTAGCACCCAGATTTGAATCAGGCAAACAAGCCGTTTAATTTAGTTGTTGGTTGTTCGTATTTAAGCACCCAGGCAATTTATTTTCTTACAGTAATCCTAATTACTATCAACAAGTAGTCTACCACTATTTAATACTTTCGTACAAGTGCTTGATCTTCTCTACTTTAATCAGCAGAGAATCAAGAATATCTGAAGATTCACGGAGGTTGGTTTCTACTATATCCGCCAAAGCTGGATCGACAAATAAATTATTCCGTAAGTGCGGTAAGGCTTCCGGACGGCTATTCCGGGTAAATTCTTTTTGCTCCAGCATATATTGCCTGAGCTGATTTGCTTTTTCGTTCCAGAACTGATGTACCAGCGGATGAGGCTTTTTGTAGATATATTCTGTTTTTTCGGCCTTATCGGTGAGTAACAGGAAAGTAAACAGGCGGGCATTATAGTTAATAATAATGGCATTTGGATTTTCTTCTGACTTGCGGGCTTTAACCCTGTTAGTCAGATTTCCATTGGCATCAAATAGGTTCACTGTATTTTCCTCATCAATACCCAGCCGGTCAAATTCGCCTCTTTTAATTCGGTTGCCATCAAAATACTGCTCCATATTTAAAATTTCGTAATATTCCTTATCTACCGGACGGGGTTTATCAATCAAAACTATATTAGGAATCTGGGTTTCTTTGCGTACATCTTCCTCAAAATCCCGGAGTTCAGCTTTCAGAGGGGTTAAATTCATGGCCATACTATAGCCATGTTTACGAATGATTTCGGCTACTATTTCCCGGCTTAATTCAAATTGTTCAGGACGGTTCCAGAGGCAATGTGGGATCAGAAAACAATCCATCAGGTCTATGGCCTTACGTTCATTCAAAAAAGCAGAAGTCCGCAGCAGGCGTATAATTTTTTTCCAGCGCCGGTCGTACACCTGAAAGGCACTCTCAGGATTTTCTTTATCATATTCATCCAGCCGGTATTTGATGACCTGAATTACATTTAGTACTTCGGCAGGCACTTCTATTGAATTAATGGCTATATCCCAGACAATAAGTTCCTCCTCTCCTACTTTCAGGCTTTCTTCCACAGAATCTTCGTATACATCAGCTGTATCCACGATCATATCCACAAAATGGGTGCTGCTCCGGATCTCGGTAATCATATATCTGACCAGAAAGCGGTCCCACAAAGCTGTTAATCCTTCTGAGTGCCCTGGTAGTTCATTGGAAGCGGAGATAATGGCTTTGATGTTCACTTTTATTTCCTGCTCGCCATTGCGGTAGATCTTTTCATTCAGCACGGTGAGCAGTGCATTCTGAATGGCCGGGCCTGCTTTCCAGATTTCATCCAGAAATACCACATTGGCTCCAGGCAGGTATTTATCCGTGAGGCGTTCATATTTATCTTCGTCTTTCAGCTTTTTGATAGAAACAGGGCCAAAAATTTCATCCGGTGTAGAAAAGCGGTTCATCAGGTATTCAAACGAACGTCCATCCCGGAAAGCAAATTTCAGTTTACGGGCGATCAAACTTTTGGCAACGCCGGGAGGTCCAAGTAGAAATATACTTTCTCCGGCTAATGCTGCAAGGAGCGATAGTTTGGTAGCCTCTTCTTTCTCATACACACCTTGTTGGAGCCGCTGTAAAATTTCGCTGATCTTATATTTTCGAGTCATGCTGTTGCTATTCCTTACACTAACTGATGCAGTTTAGGATTTGTTCGGAAAGATATGAATTAGCCAGTAATCTGTAGTCGATGGCTATAATTAGCCCGCTAGGTTTCTCCATTAAAAGGGATTTGTCAAATAATAAAAAGCCAGGCTTAATAGAATTAACGGAGTGAATCCAAGCAGGAAAAACAAAAGGAGTTGCATTCGAATAGCACTGTAGTTAACAGCTATTTTATGAATATGTCTTGCCCACAACCAGACTGGAACAATATAGATTCCAAAAGAAATTATCAATAACAGAAAAAATGAATTTCCTATTTCTCTATCATTGTAAAATATTATAAATCTCACACAAATAAATAGATAACTTATAAATATTAAAGTAGTAATGTAATACAAAGCCTCTTTTATAAGATTCAGTACACACATAATACTTTATATAAGTTTTGCCATTCAACCATTATTCGAGTGTTACGGTCACTGTAGAATCCACACCATTGAATGCATCATAAAAATAAACAAAAGCTTTTTTTTTATCTTTAAATACTCGGAAATCCTTTATAATATCCAGGCTGTGTTCACAATTGAAACTAGCCACTTTACGCTCAAATAATAAATAGTGGCTTTGAAAAATATCATACGAACAGCAATTAGATAGAACGCCGGAAAATGGGCTTCTTAATTCATAGTTATTATACTGTCGTATTGTATCTGGAGGTACTAATAATGCAAAGAATATAGTCCCTAGCAATGCTCCAAATATTCCATCAGCCAGCCAAGCCAGTAATACGGCAACAGGGAGAAAAATATATAAGGAATAATACAAGGGCAATAGCTTTTTGTGCCTTAAAGACAGAAATAATAACACTATGCCTGAAACATATATAATCGTATTGAATAGCAAAATAACTATGGCATTAAAATTTATTTTAAAGACAATTCCCATCAAGAAATTTATAATCAGAATAATCATTGAAGTGAAATGGAATTTCTTTAATATCAGTTTATTAATTAAGGGCATAAAAGTAAAGTACTGGGCTTAAAAGTCGACCAAATCACTCATTTCATATTGAACAAGAATAGTTAAAAAATAATAATGCGAGGAGTATGATCGAAATAATAATTCACAATTTGAATCCATTGCTATAAAACAGCCCTTTTATAAAGCACTAAGTAAAATTGTGTCAGTTTAGATTTTATAAACTTTGTAGCCCTAAATAGTCTTCGGGAGTGTCAATATCGACCAGGCCTTCAGGGAAAACCACAGGAATTACTTCTGCAGAATACTGTTGTATTAATTTTTTGGCACCGGCATTTCCTTCTAAAGCAGACAGTTCATCGAAAAGTTTTTTGGGAAAAACGGCCGGTACACCAAAATCATTTCCGTAATAGGATGCAATAATGTGTCTCTGATCCTTCTCAAATGTATCCACCAGATGATTGAGGAACAAAGTAGTGACGAAGGGCTGGTCACAGAGCATTATAATTCCCCCTTTTACACCAGGATATGCAGTGAGCAGCATCTCTAAACCAGCATGAATTGATGAAGCCATTCCTTGCTTCCAATCCGGGTTTTCGGCCACAAACACGGGAAGATCTTCGAGTTCTAATTTGATGAGGTCTTTATTAGCACCCAGCACCACTACAATCGGAAAACATTTAGAGGCCAGGGCATTTTGTACACTATAGCGGATCAGGCTTTTGCCTGAAAAGGGAAGTAATTGTTTGGGTGAGCCCATCCGGGTAGAAGCACCTGCTGCCAGTATAATCAGTCCTATGCTAGATCTGGGCATATCCGTAGTAATGAAGTGTTAAAAAATCAAACGAGCCAGCCTGCTTACACTTACATTCTATGCTGATCTCTATTCACTGCTTATTTCAACCTGCTGCTGGCTACGTTCGTGGATAAATCCTGGCTTTTGTTTGAGGAATTCTCCCTTTCTCCCGGCAAAAACTGCCTGAATCTCCGAAATAATAGACAAAGCGATCTCGTCCGGCGTTTCAGCACCCAGATCTAAGCCTATCGGGCTATGTACCCGGTTGATGATTTCTATATCAAAAGTTTTTCCCTGGGATTCAAACTGCTCCAGCATTTTCTGAAAGCGTTTTCTTGGTCCCAGCATGCCAATATAGGGTACTTGGGTAGTAAGCAGGTTTTCCATTACAGCCATGTCGTATTTGTAATTGTGCGACATGAGCACAGTGGCAGTAAAAGGAGTGATGGGAATATGCTGCAGAATCTCTTTCCGGTTGGCATTCACCATGGCATTTGCCTGCGGAAAACGGATAGGAGTTAAATGTGCAACACAATCATCTGATACCGTTACATGCCAGCCTACTTCTTTGGCTAACCTTACCACCGGAGTGGCATCGTAGCCTCCTCCAAATATCACCAGATGAATACCTGGATGTAATACTTCCAGAAACGCTTCTATTTTTCCGGAAGGTTGTTCATATAATTTTACCTGAGATTTGCCACCCTGGGCAACTTTGGTAAGGTCCTGCTGCAAAAACAGGGGCAAATTTTTAGTAGTAGATGGATGAAGCGTGCCATCATTCAATAACAGAAAACGTTCGCCAACCTGTAAATCAGGTTCACCTTCCGTTCTGAAAACAGTCATCAAAACAGCAGTATCCCGAACAGAATGTGTTGTATAGGTTTTAAACAGGCTAATCGGATTATAAATATGGTCAGGAATGATGGGCTCGATCAATACATCAATAATTCCATTACACCCTAGTCCAACAGCCAGGCTATCTGCATTTTCATCATCCATGGTATCATAGGTCACCAGCATAGGTTCGCCAGTGGACATTACCTGGCGGGCTTTCCGTAAAGCATCTCCTTCCAGACAACCTCCGCTAATAGCTCCTTCCCATCGCCCATCGTCTGTAATCAGCATCCGGGCACCGGGCCGGCGGTAAGATGAACCATATAATTTCACAACGGTAGCCATAGCGGCCTTCCGCTGGGTAAAATCTATATTTTCATAGACTTCTATGATTCTCTTAAGCTCTTTCATAGGAAGATGGTGGTTGGAGTCCAACAAAAAATTACTGAATTGTTGATTTACAGAAGGTATGAATAAAAGAGTAAAACTATTTATTCAAAAATTCTTTAATTCTATTCTTCAGTAACTTTTTGTTGGACACTAAAATTAACTATTTTTTTGCTACGGCTTTGGCTTCAGCGGTAGTAATAATTTTACCTTTGTTGCCCCAGCTATTACGTACATAATTTAACACCTGTGCTACTTGCTCATCCGTTAAGGGTTGTGGAGGCATCACATTGTTATATTTTTTTCCATTCACGGTTACTTCACCCTGTAAGCCATTCTTCACAACACCAATAGCCCGTTTAGCATCTCCCATCAGATAGTCAGATTTGGCTAAGGGAGGAAAGGCACCTTCAATACCCATACCATTCTCCTGATGGCATACCTGGCAATAGGTGGTGTACAACGTTTTTCCGGCCGCAATACTCTTGGCTAAAGGATCTCCTTGTTGCTTCGGTGCCGGTTCTACAGGCTTGGAATCGAAAGAGTACAAGCCGAATGAGCCGGCAATAAATAAAGGAACTGCTAAGAATTTTAACTTCATGAAAATAAGTAAAAGTTAGGTTTGAACTTGATTTTATATTAATCAGACCATGAAGTTACAATTTTCTTGCCATTTGTTCAGCAGCATACCAAATATTCATTGCCCTATTAACGAAATTTATACTTCTTCTAAATTGAAGGGCAATTTACGTATGCGCTTACCAGTAGCGGCAAAAACTGCATTTCCTAATGCCGGAGCCAATGGCGGTAAACCAGGTTCACCCACGCCATCTGGCTTATCTGTGCTAGGCAGAATATGTACCTCCACTGGTGGAATTTCATTGATGCGCATCATGCGGTAATTATGAAAATTACTCTGCACTGCTTTGCCATTCTCAAAGGTGATCTGGTCTTTGAGGGCAGCCATTAAGGCCATAACGGTTGCTCCTTCCACCTGCGCTTTCACATTATCTGGGTTTACAGCTGTGCCGCAGTCGATACAGGCAACAATTTTTTCTATTTTAAGTTTTCCATTGGTATTAGAAACAAACACCACATGCCCAGCTTGCCCGGCGAAGAACTGCCATATCGCTACTCCCTTGCCCCAGCCCTTGGGCATTGTTTTGTTCCAGTTGCTTTTTTCAGCCATAAAGGTGAGCAGGTTTTTCATCCTGGTGTTTTTCCCGATCATACCCAGCCGGAATGCCACCGGATCTTTGCCTACGGCATGGGCCATTTCATCTATAAAGCTCTCATGTGCGAAGGCAGTAGTCGTGGAATATACGGCACGCCACCAACCTAGGGGCATAGTAGTTTCAGCGTAAATGTTATTGTATTTAATATTCGGAATTTCATACGCACTATCCTTGATGCCTTCCATTGCTCCTTCATCTTCCTTTCGCTGAGGATCTTTGCTGCCAAAGTTATCATAGCCAATAGAAGGAGCAACAACTTTGTGCTGAAATGCCATCGGTTTTCCACTGGCATCCAGACCAGCTTTCAGGCTGCTGAGTGTTCCAGGACGGAAGGGACCTTGTGTCATATCGTCCTCCCGGGTCCATACTACCTTAACCGGCGCATTGGCTTGTTTGGAAAGATGTACAGCCTCCATGATGGAGTCGAAAAAGAGCCTCCGGCCAAAGCCTCCTCCAATGAAAGTAATGTTCAGGGTAATATTTTCTGCCGGGATTTTTAGATAAGCGGCTACCTCACCCAATGCCCAGTCTGGTACTTGTGTTGGCGACCATATTTCGCATTTATCGCCTTGTACATAAGCCACCGTATTCTGTGGTTCCATAGGAGCATGGGCAGCAAAGGGCAATTCATAGATCGCTTCTACTTTTTTTGAAGCCTCAGCAAATGTCTTGTCAAAATCCCCAGCCTGGTGAGATATATGTCCTTCACCTTTTGCCAGGTCATTAAACTTCTTATATAAGCTACCAGTATTAACTTGATTAAAATCAGCGTTATCCCATTCAATCTTCAATACTTTTCTCCCTTGAACGGCTGCCCAGTAATTATCGGCCAGCACCGCTACTCCATGAAAGGTATTTTTGTTGAGCTTTCTTTCAGATGGTAACACCTGCTTTACACCTTGTACCGCTTTGGCAGCAGTGTCATCTAAATTTTTCACCTTAGCATGAAACACAGGTGCCCGTTCAATGGAAGCATACAACATGCCCGGCACTTTTACATCGATGCCGAATTGGGCTGTGCCATCCACTTTATTGAGAATGTCTGGCCTGGGAACAGCTTTACCAATTAGTTTAAAATTTTTAGGATCTTTTAACCTGGGTTCTTTTGGCGCTTCGAGTTTGCTGGCTTTTTCTACCAGTTCGCCATAGGTAAGACTCTTTGAACCTGTTTTCGTATATACTTTTCCTTCTTTGGCATAACATTCAGCCGCCGGAATATTCCAGGTCTGGGCAGCAGCGGCAATGAGCATTTCTCTCGCAGCTGCACCGACCTGACGAAGTAGCATCCAGGAACCTTTTACACTGTTGCTACCGCCTACCCCCATATCTCCGTACTTCTTATCCGCTTTTGCCATTTTGATTTCCACCTGATCCAAACGGACTTCCAGTTCTTCAGCCAGAATGACCGGCATAGACTGGTATGTGCCCTGTCCCATTTCAGGCTTATGCAGCATGAGCGTAATTTTTCCAGTACCCTCAATGATGACAAAAGGATTGAGTTCTTTCGAGGAAGGCGTGTCTTTATCAATCCGTTGTAAAACTGCTTGACGCTCCTTGCCAGCTACAGGCCATGCAAATCCTAAGGTTAAAGCAACTCCAGACAGACTGGATACCTTTATAAAAGAACGCCGGTTAATAGCAGTCGTATTGTTATTTACCATACATAAAAGGTTTAGGCAATACTATATAATTCTTTAACAATCAGCAGTAAATTCCCCATACTTAGTAAGTTCATTTACCAATAAATCATTTACTGCTGACCAAAGACTATTGACCAATAACTACACCCTATCTAAGCGGAAAGGAAGCCTGCGGATGCGTTTACCAGTAAGGCCAAACACTGCATTAGCAAGGGCTGGCGCAATAGGCGGCAATCCAGGTTCTCCTACGCCACCAGGTGCTTCCTGGTTTTGCATAATATGAATTTCCATTTGTGGCACTTCATTGATATGCAATACCCGGTAGTTATGGAAATTACTCTGTACGGTTTTGCCATTCTCAACGGTAATTGGATCCTTTACAGCAGCCGTTATCCCCATAATGATATTGCCTTCCGTTTGCGCTTTCACATTATCCTGATTTACCGTCATACCGCAATCGATCACACAAACCACCTTCTCCACTTTAATGCCTTCGTCAGTTTTTGCTACAGTCACCGCATGGGCACAGATGCTCTCGAAGGATTTTACTATGGCTACCCCTCTCGCTTTGCCAGCCGGAAGTTTGGTATACCAGTCTGATTTCTGGGCTAGAGTCTGTAAGACCTGCTTAAACCTGGGCGCTTTTTCAAATAGGGCAATCCGGAAATCCATCGGGTCTTTACCGGCCGCATGGGCGAGTTCATCCACAAAACATTCCTGACCGAAAGCACTGGTTGAACAATATACGGAGCGCCACCACACAATAGGAATGTCGGTTTCTGCCAGTATATGGCTATAGGAAGCATTGGCAAACGCATATGGACTCGAATCAGGACCAATACATTCCATGACCCAATCATCAGCTTTGCCTTTTAAATCGGCTTTAAATACCTGATGCTGGATAGAAGCACCAACCGCTTTATGTTCGAAAGCAACCACATTGCCCTTCTGATCTACTCCTCCCCGCATCACACTTAGCATTCCGGGCCGGAAAGGTCCCTGCATGGTATCATCTTCTCTGGTCCAGATCAGTTTAACCGGCGCTTTTACCTGTTTAGACAAATACACTGCCTCCAATACATAATCGTAATAGGCTTTTCTACCAAAAGCACCTCCCAGGAATGTTACATTTACTTTTACATTCTCCGGTTTTATTTTCAGGTATGTAGCCACTTGTCCTACCAGCCAGTCTGGGGCTTGTACTGGTGCCCATATTTCGCAACTATCTTCTTTTACAGAAGCCACTGCATTTTCTGGTTCCATCGGCGCATGGGCAGCAAAAGGAGTTTCATACTGGGCTTCCAGAATCTTAGATGCACCTGCAAGGGCTTCTTTAAATTTACCCACTACTTTATAGATAGCCCCCTCACTTTTAGCCAGTTCCTTTAATTCATTAAAATAATTACTTGTACTGACGGTATTGTATGTTCCATCCTCCCAGGTGATACTGAGGGCTTTTCTACCTTGTAATGCAGCCCAGTAATGATCGGCAATCACAGCTACACTCTGGGTGGTTTTGTGCGGCATGGGGCGTTCGGCAAGCAGTACCTGTTTTACTCCTTTGATGGCTTTGGCTTTACTATCGTCGAACTTTACCACTTTGCCGTGAATGACCGGAGAACGCTCAATAGAAGCATACAGCATTCCAGGCACTTTTACATCGATGCCAAAAACAGCGGTGCCATCCACTTTCAGAGGTACATCCGGACGGGGCAGTGATTTGGTGAGTTTCTTAAAATCCTTGGGGTCTTTGAGCCTGGGTTCTTTAGGCACTTCCAGTTTGGCAGCCTCCTCTACCAGCTGCCCGTATGGTAAACTAGCCTTGTTTTTTCTGTTGATTACTTTTCCATCTTCAGCATAACAATCGGCTATGTTCACCTTCCACTTATTAGCAGCTGCCTGCACCAGCATTTCTCTGGCAGCCGCTCCGGCTTTGCGTAGAGGTTCCCAGGATGAACGCACACTGCCACTTCCTCCGGAGAGTTGGTTACCGAATTTACTGCGCCCATCGGACTGCCTGATTTCTACCTGGTCCAGGTTTACTTCCAGTTCTTCGGCTAATAACATGGGTATCGCCTGGAAAGAACCCTGCCCCATATCCGGACGGGGGTTAATGAGTGTGATTTTTCCAGTTGTATCGATGATGATAAATGCAGTAAGCTCAAGACCGGCTGGCGGCACCGAACTGATATTATATAAGGTAGCACCAGTTGAAATGGCTTTGCCACTCGCAGGAAAATAAAATCCGAGCGCTAAGGCTGTACCGGATAATCCGGTGAGCTGTAAAAACTTGCGGCGTTTCAAGGGTTTGTCTAGCATGTTCATGATTAATCAACTTTTGAAGATGCCCCCATTTCAATAGAAGCGGTGTGAATCGCTTTGCGTATCCGCTGATAGGTACCACAGCGGCAAATATTCCCCTGCATGGCTGCATCAATATCCGTATCAGTCGGTTTGGGATTCTTTTTCAGCAAGGCTACTGCCGACATGATCTGTCCCGACTGGCAATACCCACATTGCGGAACCTGTTCTTTGATCCAGGCTTTCTGTACTGGATGACTGCGATCAGTGGAAAGGCCTTCGATGGTGGTGATTTGTTTACCAGCTACGGCAGAAACCGGCAACACACAAGAACGGGTAGCAGCACCATCTAAGTGAATGGTACAGGCACCGCACTGGGCCATCCCACAGCCAAACTTAGTACCGGTTAAGCCTACAAAATCGCGTATGACCCACAAAAGCGGCATCTGTGGATCTACATCTACGGTATGCTTTTGTCCGTTGACGTTTAAAGTAAATTGAGCCATAATATTGTGTTGGAGAGTTTAAAGTTTAGAAGACGCACCTTAGTAAATGGACAATTAAAAATGAATAGCTGGTAATAGTAAAATCGTTACCCATCCATACTTAGCGGCCTTAGATTTAACATATAAGCAATGCGCTTATGATCAGAGATGGTATAGGTATAATTTTTCAGTTAAAACTACAAATTTATATCAGCTATCCAATAATCCTGTATTCAAAGTTTTGTTAATGAAATGTTAAAGAGATTTGCCTGTATGGAGATGATGAATTGAATCAACCAGAACTTTGGTTTACAACCATATTATGTTTTGTATTCCGGCAAGCTTATCTATAAAAGAAATTGTTTATATAAACAAAACTTATATACATATTTTGAAGTATACACCATACCATATATTAAACATTTTATAGTGCAGAATATTTTTCACGAATTGTAAAGTTTGAGTTTTAGAATAAGCAAGTATCAATAATCATCAAAAATTCATAGAAAATCTGAAAGTAAAATGGTATCTTTACAAATGATTGCTTTATAAAAATATTATACAAATGTTGGTTATTATCTAAGAATGTTTTTTAATTTGCAATCACTTTCAAAACTGGCTCATTCAATAAAGTTTTAATTTCTTTCAGCAGCATATGGCCGACGCACCACATAATTACAACGAAGACAGCATTAGATCTCTTGACTGGCGGGAACATATCCGCCTGCGACCTGGTATGTACATTGGCAAACTAGGCGATGGCTCCTCTCAGGACGATGGCATTTATGTGCTTGTAAAAGAAGTTATCGACAATTCTATAGATGAACACGTGATGGGGTTTGGGAAAACCATCGAAGTGAACATTTCTGAACACAGGGTGGAAGTGCGCGATTATGGCCGGGGAATACCCTTAGGAAAAGTGATTGATTGTGTTTCCAAGATCAATACGGGTGGAAAATATGATTCCGGCGCTTTTCAGAAATCAGTTGGCTTGAATGGCGTAGGAACCAAAGCAGTAAATGCCTTATCTAACTATTTTAAAGTACAGTCTTACCGGGATGGTAAAACTAAAATAGCTGAATTTCAACAAGGTATACTTACTAAGGAAAGTAACGAAACGCCTACTACGCAGCGGAATGGAACGATGATCATTTTCGAACCGGATAATACAGTTTTTAAAAATTACCGGTTTATACCCCAGTTCCTTGAAAACCAGATCTGGAACTATGCTTTTCTGAATGCGGGACTTACTATCAATTTCAATGGGCAAAAGTTTTTTTCCCAGAATGGTTTATTAGACCTTTTACAACGGAAAACAAATATAGAAAGCCTCCGGTATCCTATTATCCACCTGAAAGGCGATGACATTGAAATTGCCCTTACCCATGGAAATGAATATGGCGAGGAGTATTACTCGTTTGTAAACGGACAGTATACTACCCAGGGCGGAACGCACCTTGCTGCGATGCGGGAAGCAATAGTAGAGACGGTGAGGGATTTTTTCAAAGAAAAATTTGAAGCTTCTGACATCCGGGCTTCTATTGTAGGAGCGATTAGTGTGCGGGTACAGGAACCAGTGTTCGAATCCCAGACCAAAACAAAATTAGGTTCTATTAATATGGCGCCTGAAGGGCAAAGTGTACGATCCTTTGTGGGAGATTTTATTAAAAAGAACCTGGATAACTACCTCCATAAAAATAAAGAGACAGCGGATGCGCTAAAAAAACGCATTCAGCAATCGGAACGGGAACGCAAGGATATTGCCGGTATCAAAAAACTGGCGAATGAGCGGGCGAAAAAAGCAAACCTACACAACAAAAAACTCCGCGATTGCCACATTCATTATAACGATGTGATCAAGGTAGATAAGAACAATCCGGAAGATAAACGCTATGAAACTACCCTCTTCATTACAGAAGGAGATTCAGCCAGCGGCTCTATTACCATTTCCAGGAATGTGCAGCACCAGGCCGTATTCAGCTTACGTGGGAAACCGTTGAACTGCTTTGGCCTGACCAAGAAAATCGTATACGAGAACGAAGAATTTAACTTATTGCAGCATGCCCTCGACATTGAAGATGGCATGGAAACCTTGCGTTACAATAAAATCGTGATTGCTACCGATGCTGATGTAGATGGCATGCACATCCGCTTGCTGATGCTTACGTTCTTTCTGCAATTCTTCCCGGATCTGGTCCGGAACGGGCATCTGTATATACTGGAAACTCCTTTATTCAGGGTACGCAATAAGAAAGACACCATCTATTGTTATACCGACGAAGAACGGCAGAAAGCAATTAAAAAGCTGGGACCAAAACCTGAGATCACCAGATTTAAAGGACTGGGAGAAATTTCACCCAATGAATTTAAAGACTTCATCGGAGAGGATATGCGCCTGGAACCAATTATTCTGCACAAGGATACCTCTATCTCTAAACTGCTGAGTTATTATATGGGTAAAAATACACCGGAACGCCAGAAGTTTATTATTGAAAACCTTCGCATAGAGAAAGACCTGGCCAATGATGATAATCTGCCACTTGAGGCTGGCGCAGCATAAAATAGTTAAATCCCTGATTTAACAAGAAGGATGAATAAAATAAGGCTGAAAATTATGAGTATATAGGTCGATTTTGTTTTTTGCAGGATAGTTTCAATAGTTTAGTGGAAGAATTTAAACCCAAGTATAACTCACGCTATGACCTTAGAAGAACTCCGGCAACAGATCGACCTGATTGATAACCAGATGCTGCAACTGCTTAATCAGCGGATGGAAATTGTAAAGGAAGTTGGCAATTTAAAACGCACCACCAATACAGTTATTTACCGGCCCGAACGCGAAAAATCTATTATTGACCGGCTGACCGAACATAGTAAAGGAAAATTGCTGAACCGGTCGGCGATTGAAGCGATTTACCTGGAGATTTTTGCCGTGAGCCGGAATCTGGAACTTCCAGAACGCATTTCATTCCTGGGTCCGGAGGGAAGCTTTACCCACCAGGCGGCTGAAAGCCGGTTTGGTGCCATGAGTGATTATATTTCTTTGCCCAGCATCCGTTCGGTGTTTGAAAGCGTTGATACCGGCAGGGTGAGATTTGGAGTGGTTCCGATTGAAAATAACCGGGAAGGCATTGTGAATGAAACCATCGATCTGTTGTATGAACTTGATATCCGGATTGTAGCCGAAGTGTTGCTGCCTATTCATCATACGTTTGCGACAAAAACAGAAAAACTCAGTGACATTAAAAACATTTATTCCAAGGATATTGCTTTCCGCCAATGCCAGAAGTTTCTGAATGAATACTTTGACATTACGAAAGTTAAACTAATTCCTATAGAATCTACGTCGAAAGCAGCCAGGATAGCAGCAACAGAGCCAAATAGTGCAGCCATTTGTTCACACATTGCAGCCAAACTTTCAGAGGTTCCGATCTTGTTTGAAAATATAGAAGATGGACAATACAACCGGACCAGATTTTTTATTATCAGCAAAGATTTCAAAAATCAGAAAAGCGGCCAGGATAAAACTACGATCATTGTAGACTTGCCCGTATCAGAAAAACCAGGTAGTCTGGCTTCTTTTCTACAGGATTTTAATGAAAAGCAAATCAACCTGACCAAAATTGAAAGCCGTCCTACCAAAGCTGATGAAAAATTCCAGTTCTGGTTCTACATTGATTTCGATGGACATATTGAAGATGAAAATGTGCAGAAAATTATGCAAAAACACCAGTCGCATGTAAAGTGGCTGGGAAGCTATGTGAAGTTAAGTTAAACATTACTGAATTACTGAATTACTGAATTACTGAATTACTGAATTACTGAATTACTGAATTACTGAATTATATAATTTATTTTTTATTCTGACCTTCTGTAATGCTGTAATTCTATCATTTCTATACACCTATGAACGAAAATAACAACGAAAGTCTGCATGAAGCTACAGCCGTTTCGGGTATGTACGAAAACTGGTTTCTGGATTATGCGTCATATGTAATCCTGGAAAGAGCCGTACCAGCTATAGAAGATGGACTCAAACCAGTACAGCGCCGGATTCTGCATGCCATGAAGGAAATGGATGATGGCCGCTACAATAAAGTGGCTAACATCATCGGGCAAACTATGCAGTACCACCCCCATGGCGATGCTTCCATTTATGAAGCCATCGTAAACATGGGTCAGAAAGATTTATTAATAGATAAACAGGGAAACTGGGGAAATATATACACCGGAGATGGTGCAGCTGCGAGCCGGTACATCGAAGCCAGGCTATCTAAATTCGCTCTGGATGTGGTATTTAACGCTGACACAACTCCCTGGCAATTATCTTACGATGGACGTAAGAAAGAACCCATCACCTTGCCGGTAAAATTCCCTTTACTGCTGGCACAAGGCGTAGAAGGAATCGCTGTCGGGCTTTCTACCAAGATCATGCCCCATAACTTCTGCGAACTCATTACTGCTTCCATCGATGTATTAAAAGGAAAAGAGATCAACCTGTACCCCGACTTTCAAACCGGCGGACTAGTAGATGTAACCTACTATAATGAAGGGGCCAGAGGAAGCAAGCTAAGAATCCGGTCACGCATCGAAGAACTCGATAAAAAAACACTGGTAATCAAAGACGTTCCCTATGGCGTAAATACAACCGGCCTGATGGAGTCTATTGTAAAAGCCAATGATTCGGGAAAGATCAAGATAAAAAAGGTAGTGGACAATACAGCTAAAGACGTAGAAATCCAGGTACATCTGGCACCCAATGTATCACCTGACATTACCATTGATGCCTTATATGCCTTTACCGATTGTGAAATATCTGTCTCCCCTAATACCTGTGTTATTATTGAGGAGAAGCCGCATTTTGTGAGTGTAAATGATATGCTCAAGCTTTCTACTCAGAAAACGGTAGAATTGCTCAGGCAGGAACTCGAGATCAAAAAAGGGGAATTGCTGGAAAGGATACTCTATTCCTCCCTGGAGAAGATATTTATTGAAAACCGCATCTACCGCAAAATTGAAGAATGCGAAACCTGGGATGCCGTACTCGACACCATCGACAAAGCACTGGACAAATACAAAAAGCAGTTTTACCGGGCGATCACAACGGATGATATTGTTCGTCTGACAGAAATTAAGATCAAGCGTATTTCCAAGTACGATGGTTTTAAGGCCGATGAACTGATGAAACGGCTTCAGGACGAACTCGAAGAGACCGAAGATAATCTGGCCAATCTTACCAGGTATGCGATCAATTATTTTAAGGAACTGCTCAAAAAGTATTGTAAAGGTGGTGAACGCAAAACGGAGATCCGCCAGTTTAATACCATTGCTGCCACTGCCGTAGCAGCTGCCAACCAGAAACTGTATGTCAACCGGAAAGATGGCTTTATTGGCGTTTCCCTCAAGAAAGATGAAAATGTAGAACTGATTGGGGAGTGTTCAGATATTGATGATATTATCATTTTCCGCCGGGATGGGGTTTGTAAAGTGGTAAAAGTACAGGATAAAGTATTTGTAGGTAAAGATATTATTCATGCGGCCGTTTTCAAGAAAAATGACGAACGGCAGGTATACAACCTGATCTATGTAGATGGGAAAGATGGCATTGCTTATGTAAAACGTTTCCAGGTAACCGCTGTCACCCGCGACCGTGAATATGATCTCACCAAAGGAAACCCTGGCTCGAAAGTGGTCTATTTTACTGCCAATCCGAATGCAGAAGCAGAAGTCGTAACAATAAATCTAACGGCTGCCAGCAAAGCGAAGATCAAGGCGTTTGATTATAATTTTGCTGAAATTGAAATCAAAGGCCGGAGCGCCCAGGGAAATATTCTCACTAAACATCCGATCCGTAAAGTAAGCCTCAAATCAGAAGGCACTTCTACCATGGGCGGACTTGCGATCTGGTACGATGAATCCATAGGCCGCCTCAACCGGGAAGGAAGAGGCAGAAAACTAGGCAACTTCGAGGGCGAAGAGAATATTCTGGTGATCTACAAAGACGGGCAGTACGAGCTCACCAATTATGAACTCACCAACCGCTATGAACCCAACGAACTTATGCTGCTCGAGAAGTTCGACCCGGCTACAGTAGTATCGGCGATTCATTATGATGGCACGCAGAATAACTTTTTTGTAAAACGTTTCCGCATCGAAACGACCAGTGTAGATAAAAAATTCTCCTTTATCAGCGAAAGCAAAGGTTCAAGATTAGTGGTAGTTTCAACTGATCCTCAGCCACAAATTGAAGTAACGTTTAAGAAGAGCGCCAAAGATAAGGAAGAAACCCAGTTTTATGACCTGGACATGCTTACAGAAGTAAGGGGCTGGAAAGCACTGGGAAATAAACTCTCTAACTATAAGGTATTGCGTGTGAAAATGCTTGCCTCAAAGCCAGAAAAGGACATAGAAAAAATCATTGTGCATGCCACTCCTGAAATGAAAGAAGAGAATGCTGGCGTAAAAGTAAACCAGCTCGGCATATTTTAAGCAATCTTATAAGTAATGACAGATTCTCATTCGTCATTACTTATTTCTGAAACAATCGAATCCATGAGCACAATTGGTAATATTCTCTGGATCATCTTTGGAGGAGGCATATTTCTCTTTCTGGAGTATTTTATAGGCGGTATCCTGCTTTGCCTTACCATCATTGGAATTCCTTTTGGCTTACAGTGTATCCGCTTATCTTTTGTCGCCTTATTGCCTTTTGGCAAGGAAGTACGGACTGCTGAGGCGGCTGATGGCTGTCTTTCTCTGATGATGAATATCATCTGGATACTGATTGGTGGCATCTGGATCGCCCTGACTCACTTGCTGTTCGGCCTGATCTGTGCGATCACCATCATCGGAATTCCATTCGCTATGCAGCATTTTAAGCTAGTTTCGCTCAGCTTTGCTCCGTTTGGAAAAGAGATAAGGGATAATGGTTAATTTAAGCTTTGGTTTAAACTGCATCAATCCGTGCTTAACAAAACAGAATTAAAAACTGTCTCTAAAGATGAACTCATACGATGTATTGAAAAATGTTCACAAAGTAGGTTATCTAATGACAGGAGAAGTAGTGAGATAGGAGAAACATGAATTTAACGGTTTCTATGTTTGTAATATTGAACTAAAAGCAGTTACAAAATATAAAGCCATTGTAACATTGCATGGGAAAGCCGAAGACTTTAAAGAAGAACTTCTTCCCGAAAGAGGAAGTATTATCAAAACTGTTATCAAAAATCACATAGATGATACGTTATGCTTAAGCGTAGATCAGGAAGACTTGAAGTTAGTGGAAGAATATCAAGCTTTTTATCAAGTTATTAAAACTCTCAAAGAAGGAACCATCACATCAGGAGTTGTAAAAGCAATTGTACCATTCGGAATATTTGTTGATTTGGGTTATCCATATCAGGGTGTAGTGGATATTGGACATACAGATTTCAACGGAGGAGATAGATTGCCAATCGACTTTATTGAAAAATTAAAAGCAGGAGATACTATTCAATGTATTATATCCTATTTTAGATTTGATGACAGACAAATAGGGCTACGCTGGCTGGAAAACAAGCAATAAACCACCAACCACTATCTTCATTTTTATGCTGCCTGCTTGCGTTTTTGAAACCAATTTTTAATTTTCTGCTTGAATGAATTTCCTTCCTCTTTTTTATCATCTCCAATGAGGTACCCGTAAGGCTGTAAAGTAGGCACATGATCGAAAATTACTTTGGCAATACCCAGCAAGGGAATAAACAGGATCATCCCGGCAACGCCCCATAATAAACCGCCAATCACCAGAATCACAATAATGGCCAGAGGACTTAAATTTACCTGTCCGCCTACAATATAGGGTTCTATAAAATAATCGTCAACAAGCTGTATGAAAGCAAGCATGCCAATCACGGCCAGGGCAGCTCCAGGAGATTTGGTAACCAGGGCGGTTCCGGCTGCAAAAACACCACCTATAATGGTTCCAACGTAAGGTATAAAAGTGAATAGTGCTGCCAGGCAACCCAGCAAAATGGCATACTTCACACCTATAATCAGCAAACCTACCGAGTTGAGTACCGCCAGGATTAAAATGGCTACAAACCGGCCTCCTATGTATTTAATAGCTACTTTGGCAATTTTATTGAGTACATCTTTTATCTCCCCTGCGTTATTTTCTCCCCGTATCTTCATAAAGAATACTTCATATTTTTCCCGGTAGAACAAGAAAAAGAAAATATATACCAGGATTAACAGAAAGGTTGTAAGTCCGCCAATGGCACCACTTACAATTTGTTTGGCTATTTTTCCGGCATCTTTGGCAGAAGAAGCCGTATTCTCTTCCAGAAAAGATTCCTGTTCCTGCGGAGGTATTTTAAACTGAACTTCAATCCATTGCTGCACTTTATATAATACTTCCTGCATCTGGCTTTTCATCTTTGGCAGTTCTTCATTGAAACTAACCACTTGTGCTGTAAATACGCCAAAAATACCGGCCACTACAGCCAGTATGAGCAGGATACATAAAAAAATAGACAATCCTCGTTTTATTCCCCATCCTTCAAACTTGTTGCATAAGGGCAATACTAGCATGGCGAGCAGTAGGGCAACCACAAAAGGAATCAGGAAGGACTTGGCAAAATATAAGGCTGTACAAATAAGAAAGCCCAAAAATAATACAGAATTTACTCGGCTGACCGGAACAGTTTGCATATAGCTGTAAAGTTTGTAGAGATGCTATAGCCGTGTACGTAACATATAGAAAAGAGTGGTTATAAAAATATGTCGGATAATTTAAAAATGAAAAGTTCTCAAAACTTTGCAATTGCTTTCAGGTTAATAAACCTGGCAGAAAGTGTATTCGGTACTGCATACTGCCTGCGCTCAGTATCAGTAACCCAGGTGTAGGAGATTGTATTGCGGGCACCCACTACATTCAGGATTTCTGCGCCCAGCCAGAGAGATTCTGTAAAGCGACCTACTCCTTTTGTTTTGTCTTTGAAAGTAATGATCTTAGAAAATCCCAGATCAATGCGGCGGTAAGAGGGAGCTGTAAAAGCAGAGCGGTAGCGCAATACCTGCGGTGGACTAAAGGGCAAACCAGTTCCATAAATCAGGTTCATGTATACCCTGAGGGTAGGATTGTTTGGCAAGTGGTCCTGGAAGAAAGCGGAGATTGTAACCCGTTGATCCGTAGGTCTTCGCACATACCCATTTGAATCAAAACCTAAATCCTCTTTTGTACTCAGCACACCCAGGCTGAACCAGGATTCTGCACCTTTGATAAATTCGCCGCTCAGGCGGAAATCTGTTCCCCAGGCATAGGCTTTGGTATTATTATTCGCATAATAACGCAAACGGACATTCTCCACATCATAGGCCACGGCATCCCATATCTGTTTATAATATGCTTCCGAAGTAAACAAAAAATCCCTTCCCCATAATTTAACCACACGTTCTGCCCCGGCGATCAAATGTAAGGAACTCTGTGCTTTCAGACTGGTATTTAGTTCACCGGTACGGGTTCGCAGTTCGCGGTAGAAAGGAGGCTGCCGGTAAATGCCTGCCGCCAGTTTAAAACTTACCTGTTTTTCCCAATCCGGCTTAAACGCATACTGAAAAGTAGGGCTGAACAAAAATTGTTTATTCAGGCTCCAATATCCCATCCGGAACCCATAGGTAAAGGTATGCTGAGAATTTAAGAGAAAAGTATGCTGCCCATATGCACTCATTCTGTCGGTTTCCAGATACAGGTCAGTAAATAAGGTTTCGTTGAGGCGCACATAGGAAGCAGAATCTATAAATGTATATTGTTCGAGCCGGTCAGTTATCTTTTCGTGCCCATAGCGTAAGCCCCATTCGAACTTATTGCGAATACTAGCCTCGAATAAATTGCGGCTTTCAAAATTTATTACACTTGCTTTCAGGCGGTTGCGGTAATGTGTATACAAACTACCTGCCCCCCTTGTGGCAATACAATCGTTAAACCTGCCGGTAGCCGGATTGAAGCCTGTATCACACAAACGGTAAGCACCTTCTGTTTCGGTATACTCTCGCTCGCTGGTTTGCATGCCAGAAACAATGATATTGAGCGTTAATTTCCGGTTGAGTTTGTGGGTAAACTTCAGGCCATTCTGATACATATCATAGCTCAGCAATTCCTGTCCGCCAAATGCAACGAATAAAGTGAATACCTGGTCTAAAGTGCCGAAAGAAGTTTGCTGGCTTACTGGCTGGATAAAGTAGCGGTTACGGGCATAGGATAATAAAATACCTAGCGTAGTCTGAGGAACAAAACCTTCAGACAGTTTCCGCTTCGATAAGTCGATATTGATATAGCTTTGTACATCAGTGAACCTGGGCAGGTACTCCCCTTTTACATCCAGCGTTCCCAGCAAATATTGTGAGCGTTTTTCCCGCACTCCTACTACATATGAAATCCGGTCTTTATATTTTCCTTCCAAATGTCCTGCACCACCAAGCAAACCTACGGTAAGAGAACCAGCCAAGGAATCGGGTTCTTTATAAGCAATATTGAGCACAGAAGACAATTTATCGCCATACTTAGATTGCCAGCCACCAGATGAAAACTCCACATTCCGCACCAGATCGGGATTCACAAAACTCAAACCTTCCTGTTGACCAGACCGCACCAGAAACGGCCGGTATACTTCCATGCCATTTACATACACCAGATTCTCGTCAAAATTGCCTCCCCGCACCGAATAGGTAGCCGACAATTCATTATTGCTCACAACGCCAGGTAAGGTAGCCAGTATTTTATTGAAATCTCCGAAAGCTGAAGGAAGCGCTTTTACGGTTTGAGGGCTAATATTGGCAATGCTGATTTCCGGCTTTAACAATATACCCCTGGCTGATTTAATTTCTACTTCCCGCAGTACTTTGGTATCTTTTTCCAGTATCACTTTCCAATCGGCAACCTGCCCTTCTGCCAGAAAAAAACTTTTCTGTGCTTCTTTATATCCAATATGTGTTACCACACAGCTTATGAGTTTACCCGAAGGAATACCCAAACGGAATATTCCGGAAGTATCCGCCGTTGTACCAGTGGTCGTATTGCTTATTCTGATTGTAGCAAATGGCACAGGCGTACCATCAGTTTCAGTAACAATCCCTTGCAGAGTTGCCTGTTGTGCGAATACACCATATAATGTACTGAATACTAACAAAGTACAGCATAGCAAACAAATAAAAACTTTATGCACCATGCTGGTTACACTTTATAGGAAACTACTGTATTTTTTAAATTTTCGATGGTTAAGGTGGGATTGGGAGAAGAGAAAACAAAGTTACCTGCCACCAGTACCTGCGCACCAGCCTGAATTAATGCCGGCGTATTCTGTTCATTTACACCTCCATCCACTTCAATTAAGGCATGCGAACGGTGCTGGGCGATCAATTCTTTAAGAGCAGCGATCTTCTGGTAGCTGTGTTCGATAAATTTTTGACCGCCAAAGCCTGGGTTCACCGTCATTACAAGCACAATATCGAGGTCAGCAATAATATCTTCAAGCAATTGTACTGGCGTATGCGGATTGAGGGCGACGCCTGCTTTACAACCTAATTCCTGAATATGGTGAATAGTGCGGTGCAGGTGAGTACAGGCTTCCAGGTGTACAGTAATATGCGCCGCTCCAGCCTTGGCAAAGGCTTCCAGGTAACGGTCTGGCTCGGTAATCATTAAATGCACATCCAGTGGTTTACGGGCGATCCGGTGAACCGCTTCACATACCGGCAGGCCAAAAGAGATATTGGGTACAAAATGCCCATCCATGACATCAAAATGAATCCAGTCGGCCTGGCTTTGATTGATGAGTTCGATATCCCGGCCCAGGTTAGTAAAGTCAGCCGCCAGAATGGAAGGAGCAAGTATGGGTTTCATCCGGCAAATATAGTATTTTAATAGACCTGATAACAGGTAAAAACAGGGGTATTCCTACCAGACTTCTAAATGCTACATTATTGAGATGGTGTGCCGTGCCTTGATCTTTTTTGTTTTTCCAGTATCTTCTTCTGCCTTTCTACCAATTTCTTCTCTCTTTCTGCTATCATTTGCTCCCTTTCTACTTCAAACCCTTCATCAGGCAACTCAAAATCACAGCCTCTATAAAAGTCCTGATCCTGGTAGATAATATCAGTTAACAATTCAATTTGCCGGTTAATACTATCATTGTTTGTTCTTAATTTTTGAAAATTCCGCCAGGTGGGATTACGCTTTAAGATGATTCCAAATTGAGGAATCCAGAAGTGACTATAACATCCATCCATGCTTGCCCCATTGCTTGCATATTTATATACCTTGTATGTATCTTTTAAACCTCTTGTAAGCAAAGAATCTCCCCACACTAGTATGGATGTGCTGCCTACCAATGAAAATAGTTTATCAGGGATAGTATTATACTCATATTGCGGAATATAGGTATGATTTTCCTTCAATCTGTAAATAAGGGTATCTGGCTTTTGCTTCCCTTCAATAATATAAGTAAGCGTGTACATGCTGTCTTTAACGGTTGTTGAATGGAGCATTTTCTGTTTGAGTACCCCTGCCATGGTGCAACACTCTATGTTATACTCTACATAATAGTACTCTATCTCTTTCGAAGAAAGCTCTGCCTCATTTTTCTGCGAGCAGGAAAGCAGTGCTAAACTGAGGCTGATAATAATTATTATGGCGTTCAACTTCATTCTACTTTTTAGTAAATAGCGCATACTTAAACATAAGCATAATTTTATAGCAAAGAATGAAGCCTGATTCTATATTTATTCAACTCAACAATGCCACTTATTATAAAGGAAACACGCATTTATTCGATTCTCTCAACTGGACCATCCGCAAAGGTGAATGCTGGGCGATTGTCGGAGGCCTGGGTTCAGGAAAAACCAGTCTGGCTGAAGCAATTACGGGTAAATTGTTTCTCAGAAGTGGAGAAGCCATGTTTCCTTTCCTTGAAGATCTGCCAGAAACTCCCGATATTCATGAAGCTTCCTACCTGCTCTCTTTTCAGGAAGAATCGCATGTATTCAATTATGCCAATTTTTATTACCAGCAACGCTTTCATGCCACAGAAACGGCCGGAATTATTACCGCCAGAGATTATTTACTTCGGGCATTGCCAGATTCAGAAAGCATTTTACTTGTAGAAGAACTAAGCCGCCAGTTTGGAATTACGGAAGTATTGCCCCTGGAATTTATCAAATTGTCAAACGGGCAAACCAGGAAACTACGAATCATCAAAGCCTTATTGCAAAAGCCAGCTTTACTTGTCCTGGATAATCCGTTTGCCGGTCTGGATGCTTCGTCCAGAAAAGATCTGCATAAGATCATAGATCAACTGGTAGTGCAGGGAATTCATCTTTTGCTCACCTCTTATCCCACGGAACTTCCCCAGAGTATTACGCATGTCCTCTGGCTGGATAAGCTTCAAATCAAAGGTAAATACAGCCGCAAGGAATTTCTGGGAACACTGTCGGTACAACAAAATGGTTATGCTGAGCAAAGCCAGCTTCCGTTCTTAGCGAATAAACCAACTCCTGCTTTTGAGACAGTAATTCAATTCAAAAATGTGCAGGTAGCCTACGAAGGTAAAAAAGCACTGCAACACATTAACTGGACGGTGAAAAAAGGCGAGAAATGGGCTTTGCTGGGGCCAAATGGGTCTGGAAAATCTACCTTGCTCAGCCTGATCGCCGCTGATCATCCACAGGCGTATGCCAATCATATTGAGTTATTCGGAAAACGGAGAGGTTCAGGCGAAAGCATCTGGGACATCAAGCAGCGCATCGGATTTGTATCGCCAGAATTGCATTTGTATTTTAAAACCGGTATGACCAGCCGGGAAGTAGCTGCCACCGGATTCAGAGATGTACTTACTTTGAACCGGCAAATCACTGAAGAAGAGAACAATATAATTATTGATCTCTTCCATTACTATAATATGGAATCCTTGCTCAACCGGCGGTTTCAGCAGCTTTCCAGTGGCGAACAAAGAATTATATTGCTAATCCGTTCACTGGTTAAAAATCCGGATCTCATCATCTGGGATGAGCCTTTTCAAAATGTGGACAATGCATTCATAAATCAATCTTCAAGCTTATTGCAGCACTATTGCCAGCCAGATACGACGCTGCTGTTTGTGAGTCATTATGCCCATGAAATTCCCGGCTTTATCACCCGTTATCTTTTTCTGGAAAAAGGCATTATCCGGAAAATGGCGTATTATTCCCAAAAACCTAGTTAAAAATTTTAAGAAAATTTGTAACCTTTCTCATAAACCCGCGTTTAAATCTCTATTCAGAGGAACAAAAATCAGCTCGATTGAATAAAAAGATTGATTTTCGTTTTTCTATTTTGTTTTAAAGCATTACAGATTCGGATAGGAGTAGAAGCTTGGAAGATATCTGTAATGCTTTATTTTTTTGTACCCTCCCCTTTCATCAGCATAAATTTTGCCTGCATCAGATTATATACAACAGGCTCATTTATCCGCTACCTTATTCAAAATTTAACTATCTTGAGAACTTTTTAGACTAGTCGCTGAAATTCATGAAGAAATTTTTTGTCATCATAGGCTGCCTATTGGCAGGATTGCAGGTGAGCTATGGACAGGCTGCTGCCAGCAAACAACTAAAACCCCGTGAACTGAGAGAAATGGCAGCAACTGTGCAGCAATTTCTAAATGTATTGCCAGATTCCCTGAAGCAAAAAGCCGTATTTCCGTTTGACGATGAGGAGCGCTTTAACTGGCATTTTACACCCCGTCCCCGGAAAGGTGCCTGTTATAAATCCATGAACCAATCCCAGAGGCAGGCAGCGCTGGCCATTATCCAGACGGTATTGAGTGAGAAGGGCAATGCCAAAACTATAGCAATTATGGAACTGGAAATTATACTAAAAGCCCTGGAAAATAGAGAACCTAATGATCACTACCGCGATCCTGAAAACTATTATTTTACGGTTTTTGGTACCCCAGGCGGCAAAGAACCCTGGGCCTGGCGGATGGAAGGACATCATATTTCGCTGAACTTTTCTTCGGTTACCGGGCAATTGCTTTCCAGCACACCAGCTTTTCTGGGCTCTAATCCGGCCATTGTTCCAGATGGCCCTCAAAAAGGAAAACAGATCTTAAAACTGGAAGAAGACCTGGCCAGAAGCCTGATGCAGTCTTTTTCGGCAGAACAGTTGAAAACCGTCATTATTGATGTAAAAGCGCCCGGAGAAATTATTACCAGCAATAAACGCAAAGCCATACTGGAGTCCAGCCAGGGTATCCGGATGGCTGAGATGAGCCTGATCCAGAAAAAACGGTTTATGGAACTGCTGAATGTATACCTGGATAATTTTAACGAAGAACTGGCTGTAAACCACATGAAGAAAATCAGGAAAGCAGGCCTGGACAATCTTCGTTTTGCCTGGGCTGGCAGCCAGGAAAGAGGACAAGGCCATTATTACCGCATTCACGGACCCACCCTGCTGATCGAATATGATAATACCCAGACCCATGCAAACCATGTACACACCGTTGTCCGCGACCTGACGGATGACTTCGGAGAGGATATTCTCAAGAAACACTACGATCAACAGGCACATGGGAAATAATAAAATGTCAGAACCAGGATTTGCAGCGTATAAGATTTATAGGATTTTTCAGGTTAACTTACAGACCGAATTCAGCAAAGCCGATTTACAGACATGAATGCAGATATTGAAAAGGAAGAATGGAATGAAGATGAAGATTTATTTGAACACTACCGGATACAGGTAGATAAAGGGCAATCACTGTTGCGGGTTGACAAGTTTCTGATGGATCGCATTCCCAATGCAACCAGAAATAAACTCCAGCAAGCCATTGACAGCGAAGCCGTAAAGGTGAATGATAAAGTAATTAAGTCCAGTTATAAAGTAAAACCTGCAGATGTAATTACGATTTCCCTGCCCCAACCGCCCCGGGATACGGAAATTATCCCTGAGAACATCCCTCTGGATATTGTATATGAAGATGAAGATGTATTGGTAGTGAACAAACCGGCAGGGATGGTGGTTCATCCGGCTTATAATAACTGGACTGGTACGCTGGTGAATGCGCTAACGTATCACTTTCAGCACTTACCTACCTCACAGAACGGTGAAGGCCGTCCCGGACTCGTACACCGCCTGGATAAGGATACCTCCGGATTGCTAGCGGTGGCAAAAACAGAACTGGCTATGGCGCATCTGGCCAGGCAGTTCTATGACCACAGCATCGAACGTACCTATTATGCCTTAGTATGGGGAGAACCCAAACTGGAATCCGGAACCATTGATGCCCATGTTGGCCGGAGTTTGAAAGACCGCAGGGTAACAGCCGTGTTTCCGGAGGGTGAGTTTGGACGCAATGCCGTAACCCATTATAAAGTACTCAAACCTTTGCGGTATGTGTCACTGGTTCAATGTAACCTGGAAACCGGACGTACTCACCAGATCCGGGCACATATGCAATACCTGGGTCATCCGCTGTTTAATGATGCTACTTATGGAGGCGATAAAATTCTGAAAGGCACGTCTTTCACCAAATACCGTCAGTTTGTTGATAACTGTTTTAAATTAATACCCAGGCAGGCATTACATGCCAAATCCTTAGGATTCACGCATCCCCGTACCAAAGAGTGGAAACAGTTTGATTCGCCTTTGCCTGAAGATTTTTCTTCTGTACTGGAAAAATGGGAAAAATATGTAAACACAGTGTAAGCCAATAGATTTGTCAACAGTATTATCTATTTAAACTTCAACCCGGCCAGGGCACTGTGTTTATATACCCTGCCGAATGGTAACCTTTTTCCTTTCACCTCCACTCCTTCCAGGCTGATACAACTCACTGCTTTTACAGCTACTATGAACGACCGGTGTATGCGAACAAATGCTTCAGCAGGCAGCTTTTGTTCCAACTGGCTGATATTCTCTCTGGTAATCAGCATTTGGTTATGTAAATGAACTTTTACATAATCATCCAGGCTCTCCACGTAAAGAATATCTTCCATGTACACCTTATGAGATTTACGCTCTGCTTTCAGATAAATGAAGGCTTTCTGTTCTTCCTGCCCTGTAGAAAAATGGGACACAATAGCTTTCCTGTCAAAGAATTTATTAACAGCTTTCATGAGCCGCTCAAAGGCAATGGGTTTAAGCAGGTAATCAATCACATCCAGATCAAAGGCTTCGGGTGCAAAATCCCGGTAGGCCGTGGTAATAATTACAGCAGGAGGATTTTTTAACGTACCCATCAGTTTTAATCCATTGATTTCGGGCAATTGAATATCCAGGAAAAGCAGGTCTACCGGTTTGCTCCGGAGCATATTACCGGCTACAATCGCATCTTCGCATTCACCTGCCAGCTCCAGTCCTTCTATTTTGGATGTATGTGCTAAAACAAGCTTTCTGGCTAGAGGTTCATCATCTACAATGAGGTATCTGTATTTCATGGCTTGTGTGTTAAAATTTTATTTGCTGCTATATTCCCTGTTATTTGTTTGCCAGGCAGCATCACCTGAATCCAGAATTCATTGGCTTTGCTTCTGTCTATAGACAATGAATGAGTAGCTGCATATACATGTTGAAGCTGACTTTGCAGATTTTCCAGGCCAATGCCTTTACCCAAACTGGTATTTTTGCAGCTATTACCCACCTTAATATATATACCATCCGCTTTCCCTTCCACTTGCAGAATTATCCATGATTTGCCTGATACCTGCATCACCCCATGTTTAAAACTATTCTCCAGTAAAGTAATCAGCAGCATCGGAACAATATTTTTATCTGGTAAAAAGCCGTTTATATGTGTTTCAACTTTTACCCGGTCGCCATACCGGAGTAACTCTAATGCAATAAAGTTTTCTGCCTGCTTGAGCTCTTTTTCTAGCGGAACTAAAATGGCTTTTCCTTCCTGTAATACATAATCCAGAATTTCGCTCAACGCCAGAATGGCCTGGGGAGCCTTATCAGATTTTTCACTGGCCAGATAGTACAAATTGTTCAGTGTATTAAACAGAAAATGCGGATTCAACTGGGTTTTCAGAAACCTGAGTTCTGCCTCCAGTTTTTCATGCATCAGTTTTTGATACGCTTCTCTGGATTGACGCCATTGCAGCATCACTTTAAGGGCTACACCGAAAAAAACGACCATTAACAAAGAAGCCAGCAGAAAAAAAATATCTACAGAAGCCGGGTTCATATTGTTCCATTGCATTTGGGCAATCGCCATGTAGGTAAACATGGCTACAAACATTTCCAGGCAAAGCGAACCTAACACCGTGTATATAAAATACAAAGCAAATAAGCCATACTGTCCATGCATAAAATAGCGCGGAACCAGATAGTAGTTGAGGAAATAGGTTGTTCCAATGGTGATCGGCATCAATAATCCCACAAATACAAAGGTTTGTAAGTAATTATGATTGGCACGCCCAAAGAAAATCACGTATATCAACAACACTCCTATCCAGAATGCACTATGCATCAGCCATCGCCGGCAGATAAAAGCAGAATGATATACCTGTTGAATTTGCTTCATAGACCTGTTCTACAACTACATATTTATGAAAAAATAAACCAGCTTACCAGCGCTGAACAGAAAGAATAGAGCATTATACCCTTTTCTACCAGAAATATACCCTTTTCGCCACATCCCCAGCTTAAAAGGCAATATCCCTTTTCTATTTCTCAGATGGTCATAAAGGAAAGGTTGATATATATTTTTGCAGTAAGCTTGCTGAACATTTTTTATAAACCAATCCTCTATTAACCTTATGTATAAATACTCTTCTCAGATTTTACTGGTATTCATTTGTTTAGCGGCAATCCTACTGGAAACACACACTGCTTCAGCTCAATCTATAGATGCAAAAACCAAAGCATACATCGATAGCCTGACAGCTGCTACGTTTACAGCTGATCAGCCAGGAGGCGTACTATTAGTGGCCAAAAAAGGAGTTCCAGTGTACAGAAAAGCATTTGGACTGGCAAATGTGGAATTAAAAGTACCCAATCAGCCGGAGTATAAATTCCGCATTGGTTCGATTACCAAGCAGTTTACAGCTGTAGCGGTTCTTCAGCTTGTGCAGCAAGGCGAGCTTTCTTTAACAGATGACATCCGTAAATACCTGCCCACTTTTAACACCCATGGAGAAACCATTACCATTGAACAGTTACTCACCCATACAAGCGGTATTCAGAGTTATACAAGCAAACAAGACTTTGAGAGCAAGATGCGGCTAGACTTTTCGCAGGAGGAAATGCTCAAATACTTTATGGACGACTCGCTAAACTTTGAGCCTAATACGAATTTTCTATACAATAACTCCGGGTATTACCTGTTGGGAATGCTTATTGAAAAAGCATCAGGTCTATCCTATGAGCAATATCTGCAAAAAAACATCTGGCAGCCGCTGGGCATGACCAACACCCTGCTGGGAACCTACGATCAAGTAATTCCTGATATGGCCAGTGGTTATGATCCTGGTCCGGATGGCTCCTTTAAACCCGGTGTGTACCTAAGTTTTTCTCAACCTTTTTCTGCCGGTGCCATAATTTCTACAGTTGACGACTTACTTAAATGGGATCACGCCCTGTACACCGATAAACTGCTGCCGCAATCTTTGCTGCAAAAAGCCTGGACTGCTTACAAAATATCGGATGGCAGGGCTACCGGGTATGGGTATGGTTGGGGAATAGGCGCTTATAAGGATGTTACGCTTCTTCAGCATGGAGGAGGTATTCCCGGATTCATATGTTTAGGTATTCGCATTCCTGAGGAACAGGTATATGCCATTTTGCTTACCAATGCAGGAGGTGCAAAAGATCCCGGAATTATTATGCCCATAGCTCTACGTGTAGCAGGCCGTGAAATTACCATGCCTACACCAGTATCCTTGTCGGCTAGTAAATTACAACAATATACTGGCGCTTTTGAAGTGCCTGGTGCACCTGCAGGAATAAACGAGGTATTTACATTGAGTGGAGATACCCTTATTAGTAATATCGGTGAATTCCGGAAACTGAAATTCTGGCCGGTTGGCAAAGACAGGTTCTTTACCAAAGAAATGTACAGTTATCTGCAGTTTGTGAGAGACGAAAAAGGTAAAATTAATGCAATAGAATATTCTTCTTTATATAGAGGTGATATGATAAACCGGCAAAAAAAGATTTCGCAGGCAGTAGTAAGCAAATAATATCCATTTTCCTTCAAAAATTATTAATTAATAACCTTATCAATTTTAAACTTATGCTTGAACTACATGAACGTGGAGGACTAGAATGGATGTTCCCACTTTCTTTGATGTTACTTACTTTACTTGGATTTATTGCTTATGCTAGTTATAGCCTGGCTACTGGTAAAACTATAACTCCTAAGTGGCTGGAAACCATTAAGCATACAGGTATGCTCGCTTTATCCTGGGGCGTACTAGCTACCATAGTTGGCTTATATGCCATGTTTAGAGGTTTACAAGCTATGAAAGTTGCCCCTCCCCTGGAAGTATTAATGGGCGGCTTGCAGGCACTGCTAATCGCTTTGCTCTATGCCTTAATTATTTATATTATTTCTCTGCTGGCCTATCTGATATTAAGGTGGAGAGTAAAAAATTCTTCCACATAGTACATTTATATTTTTTAAATCCGCTCCTTATTGGTTAGTATATAATACTATATTAAGATAAGAATGGCATCATTGAATTAACATCTTGATAATAAATATTATACTAACAACTATCAACGAAGAAGCAATAACAAATTAGTATATCACATTTTTTTAAATTCAAAAAAGCAAAGGCTGTCTCAAAAGACAGCCTTTGCTTTTTTGCAGAACTATAATTAGCGGTTGGTGCTTTCAAGTCTTTTTACCCGTTCATGCAAATGGATCAGGTCGGCTTCTAGGCCGCTGAGTTTGCGCAGGGTATTATAGCGGGTATTGGGGAAATGGAAACTTACTTTGGCTTTTACATACCAGAGTTCCTTAATATCAATGGCATCTATTTCTCTAGTGGCATAGGCTTCATTATCCGACATAATTACAATTTTTCCCCGTTCCTGTACCCGGTTTAACAGGCGTTTTACCAGAACAGCCTCTTCCGTTACCACCACATAAATGTATCCTTCCTTAATATTGTTAAAGGCTTTACGTCCTTGGCTCAGGTCAACATACGAGCAAATTACCCAGTCTTCGGGATATAAGGTTTCGGACATACTATCGCCTACCACCTGGAAACAGCGGAAAGTGGAGTTTCGGAACTGAGGTCCGGGCAGGGTAAATTTAGGAAGATCGACCAGGTATTCAGGCTCCAGGAAATACTGGGGGTAACCGGCAGCTGCTCTGGTGTCGACCATGGCAATATTTTCTTCTCCGGTTTCCCGGTCCAGGGTAATAGCTACAATGCCGGCCTCTTTTTTTACGGAGTAGTTTTTTCCATTTCTGGTACCCGAATATGCCTGCAAGCCAGTTTCAGTATTGCCATTGAGCCGGGAAGGAGTAAATTTTGGTTTAAACATATCTCCTTTTCCCAGCATTAGCCATTCGGCATTTACCTGCTGAAAATGACTTAAAATATCCACTAAAGTATCATAGCCAGGCTTATTTCTTTTATTGAGGATGGTATAGATCTTTTCCGGGCGGTCGTAACCCAGTTCTTTGGCAAACTGATAAGCGCTCATGCCTAACTCATTCACCAGGGCCGTAATTCTGTCATTTATTTCCATAAGGATATATAATTATCTATTGATTGGTCTGAATTTTTATGCTTGTACAACAAATATAAGACAATAATTATTCGATGGTTCACTTTAGCAATATTTTTTTGCTAAACCATTCATATCATCATTTAAACTATTATACAACTATATTTGTTGCTTATTTATACATGTTTTAATTCTAAGATACTTTTATTATCATAAAATGCTCATTTACAGTTTTTTAAAATATAAATACACTTATATTTACAAACATTTGTTGACTAATATATAAATAATTAAAACTTTTATGTACTAAATGTTGTATATAACAAAACTTGTGTTTATCTTTATATCAGTAATCAGTCAAAGAAAATGTATACAACATCTATTAAACACATTCAACAAGCACTCAGGCAACTTGTTGCATCCTTTGAAGGAGTTGAGGCTTTTAAGGTAGAATTCAGTATGTGGGATCATTCCTCGGAACCGGTAATGCAGCTATATGTACTCTGCACTATTCATCATAAGCAGGTAAGTATACATACCCGTTCCCAGTCGCTTGCAGGTGCTTTGCAGGAAATACAAGAATGGTATCAGATTCTATCCGGCTCCCGGCTAGCAATGGCCAGTTAAATAATTACAATTTTAATCCACTTGTTCAGCTTATTCACTAAACTTATATGAGATACACTACAAACCGGGTTCATGGCATGTATAGTTTTGCCACCTCCGCAGGAAATTCTCTCAGAACCTTATATAGCCCCAGGCAAATTGCCAATATGTACTGCTTTGATGCCATTGACGATAAAAATAACCTCCGGGTGGTGCTTTCCAGAGATGTAGATTTTACTTCCTTTGAATATTTGCAATACATAAGCCGTCAATCAGCAGCCTAAGCCTTAGTACTTGTTTAACAACCTATTTCCAATTGCCATTTGTATGCCTTGCAATATGTTTGCTTGCATTATTTTACCCCTGATAACCAATGAATGAAGATATTCTAAATATTATTCCTGTTCTTCCCTCAGCAAACATTGCCAGAGATACAGCCTGGTACAAAGACAAGATGGGGTTTGAGATTTATTTTTCTGATTCCCTGTATGCAGTATTATACCGGAATCCGATTTGTATTCATCTGCAATGGCATGCTGATACAGAAAATGATCCCCTGCTAGGTGGCTCGGTTGTTAGAATATTAGTAAACGATCTTAAACCGTTTTTTAATGAATTTTTTCAACGGGGAACCATTGATTCTAAAGCCTTACGAATAAACACAGATTGGCAAACAAATGAATTTGGTTTTTTTGATTTGAATCAGAATGCTATCTTCTTTATGGAGAACGTAGCGGCATAAATCCTAAAACCGCCATTACCAAACTATAACCAACTTCATTCTTATTTCATTGTGAAGCCTGCTGGCTGAACTAAGTATCACAAACTTGGTTCAAGAATCCTCATTGTCTTACTTCCTATCTACAACCTTATCAATAAACCCTAATTTACCATGACTCAACCTGTTCAACATTTCGAAAATTCATCATCTGAAGCAAAAAACATGACACTTACATCTTTTAATCTGAAAACGTACCAGATTATTGAACCTATTAATGGTGAAATTCTTAGCAAATACAAATACCTGGAAGGCCATCCCAAGCAGTACCGTTTTGATGCCAAAGAAGGTAAATTCAACATCAATGGATCCGTGAAACTGACAGATACTTTTACCTTTCAACCGGTAGCCTGGCGTATTTTCGAAGACGATATAATGCAGATGGGCCGTAAAAAATGGGCTGAAATATTCTTTATTGATGACAAAAACTGTCTTTCTGCCATGATGTTTCATGGATGGAGTGTAGAAAATCTGTTTAAGCTGATTGAGCCACTTTACTATGATGATCTGACACTGGCTGATGTAATCATTACAGCAACTGCCAGAAAAAAAGAAAATACTAAAATTACGCCTAAAGGCGTGTATTATATTGCTGAATTCTCTTATGCTGGTGCTGATCAGGCGCTTACCAAAGAGTTAAAAGAATTTGCATCCGATCATAAAATTTACCGGGCAGAAACCTTAACTGAAGTGGCTGACATTAAAGTGGCGCATAATTTTTACAATCCTTTATTGAATGCATTGCCTGACAATGCAGCTTAATAAACTAGCCTGTTTACATGAGTTATTATTGGCGGTCGGAAGGCCGCCATTTTTATTTATCTAAAATTCCCATTTGATTCAATACAGCCTTGGTGATTTCCTTGCGGCAAGGACCAAAATTTGGATGAGGTGTTGACCTAAGCTTAGACACTCTGGTAGAAAAAAAATAGACATTATCTTTCCTCTCCACATAGCCAACCCACCAGCCCACATCCATTCCATTAAACCTGGTCCAGCCAGTTTTAGCATATATAGTATAGGAATTTGTTTGTTCAGCCTGCATGATACGTTTCACAATTTGCTGGTTCCGATTGGAAAAAGGCAGTTTTTCCTCATACAAATCTCTCAGAAAATTGATCTGGTTTACCGGACTAATACCAAAAGATCCAAAATTCCAGAAATCAAAATCTGGTTCAGTTAAATTATGGTTGCCATAGCCGCATTGCTGGAGGTATTTTACATATTGTTTGCGGTCTATACGTTTGGCAAATTCAATATATACCCACCCGGCTGACAGCTCAAATGCCTCTTTCATATTCATGTCTTTGTAAATATCCGGCCGGTATCCATATAGTACTGTATCTGTTTGGCCTACCCATTTTATCACTTCAAACTCATCCTTTACTACGCCAGTTTCAAGAGCAATGAGTGAGTGAATAATTTTAAAAGTAGACGCAGGCAACGTTTCTTTCCGGCTATCGGCTTCATCGCTATACGTCCATTTCTTGTTTTTATAATCATATAGGGTTATGCTTCCCTTTAGCTGGCAATCCTGGAAAGGCTTTTGCAAATCAATCTGCCCTAAGCAGATTGTTGGAAACGTAAAAAGCAGAAAAACGAAAGCAATAATTTTCATGTAAAGGGATATGGGTTTCAATATACAGCTCCAGACAATATTTACAGATTTTTCTCTATCCTAGATAAAATTTCCAGGAATTTATCTATCAAAGGAATAACAGGGATTTCAGGATTGGCAGACAATAAATTTTCCCTTAAGAAAGAAATAGAGAAATAGCGCAGTTCTACAATTTCTTCGGGCTGAAAAGCAAACGCCCGGGCAGGCATAGTAGTGTTATACAAGAAAATAGCGGCATGTTCCCGGTCAGTTAAGTGATTAACTTCATCTATGCCGTCTATCGAAATAATTCCCAGATAGTGCAGGGATACTTCTGCAGTTTCAAGCCCCAGTTCTTCCTGTAATTCACGCGCTGCACAGGATTCATAGCTCTCCTGCGGCATCAAATGTCCGCCAATACTCAGATCCCAGAGCAAAGGAAATACATCTTTCTCAGGACTGCGCAGGTTGCATAACAATTCTTGCTCGCTATTTACTACATATACCTGTGCGGTCCGGTGCCAGTCACCCTCTTCATGAACCTGCCTGCGTAATTTATTTTTTTGTAAAGAGACATTATGGACATCAAAAATCTCAAGGTATTCGGGCATTTTATTATATGCGTTGGTTCAAGTAAACAGGAACAAAAGTAGAATTTAAAGCGCAAAAACAGGAACTGGTTATAAATAATTATCAGCATGAAATGTTGTCTGTATGAATTTATACTAGTTCTGAAAATTAACCCTAAAATTTAGTTTGTAGAAAAGCGGAAAAAGGCAAAATTTGGCTATAAAGTTGCGGCAAATTAATTAGTAAATGGCCTGATATGTTGCTTTACAATAGTCATTATAAAATAATAGCATATATTGAACTAATTTATTAAATTATAGAAATTTGAAGCAAGATTTCTTTAGACAATATTGCTGTTTTTAAGGCATTATTTCGATAGTAGCAAACTGCTTAATCTGACTCTAGTACAATTAACTTTTCACCCCTCCAAGGTCGTATCTTATTATTGATTAGGGGTATTTGCTGTATAGACATAGCAGAGTTATTACTATTAACACAACCAACAGCCTATTTATTTGTAAACTTCTTCCTTAAAGTAACACTACATCAGTATAATCTAAATAACAGTACTCCTAACTATCTATATGTACAACATCTACAAACAAAGAAAACTTTTTAGGTTTTTCTACATCCTTTTGTGCATACACCTCAGAAGAAAAATAGATCACCTGTGGTTTATCTGCTCATCTTTCCATCCCCACCTCACAAAACTATTTTTAGCTACATTCATTTTGCTATGGTGTGGATGCTGTACTGAAGTATTTAGCCAGACACCTCCCAGTGGGTTTTCTAATACACTGCTTTCCTCAGGATGGAATGAGGCTGTTGGGATGACTTTCAGTAAAGATGGGAACCGGATGTTTGTGTGGGAAAGAGCCGGAAAAGTCTGGGTGGTAGAAAATGGTGTAAAATCTTTGCTTCTGGATATAAGTCCTGAGGTGGGTGCCTGGCATGATCATGGTATGCTGGGATTTGCCCTGGACCCAAAGTTTGAGATCAATGGGTATTTTTATGTTTTATATGTAGTGGACCGGCATCACCTGTTATATTATGGCACAGCTTCTTATAGTGAAACCACAAACCTTTATTCTACAGCTACTATCGGGCGTTTAACCCGTTATACAGCTACCACAACAGCAAATGGTTATACTGCATCAGATCGCAAAATACTTCTGGGTGCCACTAAATCAACTGGTATTCCTACATTGAGCAGAACGCATGGAGTGGGTTCCCTTGTATTTGGCACAGATGGTACCTTACTTGTTTCGGCAGGCGATGGGGCATCTCCGTCAGGCACAGATATTGGCGGCGCTATCGGCAACAGTTATGCACCACAGGGCCTTAATGATGGGATTATTACGACCAAAGATAATGTAGGTTCATTCCGTTCGCAGCTCCTAGATAGTCCGAATGGAAAAATTCTCAGAATAGATCCGGAAACTGGTGCTGGCATTCCAAGCAATCCTTTCTATGATCCGGCTAATCCTAATTCTGTCCGTTCTAAAGTATGGGCGCTTGGTTTAAGAAATCCTTTTCGCACCCTACTTAAACCAGGTACAGGCAGCCATAATCCTGATGATGCAAACCCAGGAGTATTGTATGTAGGAGATGTAGGGTGGAATGTATTTGAAGAATTGAATGTAATTGACCGTCCGGGTTTAAACCTGGGATGGCCTATTTTTGAAGGACTCGACTACCATTCGGACCCTAACTGGCCCTCCTATGCTACTCAGACGACAGAAAACCAGTTTGCCCCTAATCCTTTGTATGGCATAAATGGTTGTACCAGGCAATATTTCCGTTTTAATGAACTTTTGAAACAAGCTACTGCAAGTGGTACAAGTAGTTTTCCCAATCCCTGTGATGCCTCACAAACCATTCCTCCTGCCATTCCTACTTTTATTCATACCAGGCCTATACTAGACTGGAAACATGGAACCGACCTGGCAAGGACTGGAATTTTTAATGGAGAAACGGCTGCAATAATCAATGTAGGTGCTTCAGGCTCGCCAGTATCCGGGCCTATGTTCAGAGGGAATGCTTCTACCGGTGGCGTATTTTATACTGGAGATGATTTTCCGCCTGAATATAAAAACACTTATTTTCATGGGGATTATGGAGCAGGCTGGATACGGAATGTTTCTGTAACAACTGCCGACAAGCCAGTTGCCATTACAAATTTTATCAACAATACGGCTATTGTGGTATACATGGCCACTCATCCTATTACTGGCGGCTTGTATTATATTAATTTTGGATCAGAGATCAGAAAAATTACGAATACAAGTAATCTTCCTCCCAACGCAGTTGCATCGGTAGATAATTCGTATGGCACAAGTCCGCTTACCGTACAGTTTACAGGGAGTAATTCTACTGACCCGGAAGGGTTTCCTTTAACGTATGAATGGAACTTTGGAGATGGTTCTGCAATCAGTACTGAGGCGAACCCTAGTCATACCTTTACTACGAACACTGCTGTGCCTACCAAATTCACAGTTACCTTAAAAGTGAGCGATAATATTGCCACTGATCAGACGACACTTGTCATCTCGGCTAATAATACCCCTCCGAATGTAACTATTACAAGTCCTGTTAATAACGGTTTGTATTCTATAAACGAAGAAACGACACTTAATCTACGGGCTACCGTTACTGACCAGGAGCATAGTGCCAGTCAGTTGAGTTATCAATGGCAAACTACCCTACATCATGAAGACCACATGCACCCCGAACCCATAGATACTCAAAAGCAGACGACCACCACCATTGATCCAATCGGTTGCGACGGCCAAAGTTATTTCTACCGGATAACACTTACTGTAACAGATGGCGCAGGGCTTTCTACAACAAAAGAAGTAAGGTTGTATCCTAATTGTGGTGGAACAAATATTCTTCCAACTGTTGGTATCTCTTCTCCGGAAAATAATGCCGGTTTTACTGTCCCGGCTAGTATTGTAATAAATGCAGATGCCTCTGATGAAGATGGAGCAGTAACCAAAGTAGAGTTTTACAATGGCGCCACAAAACTGGGGGAAGCTTTTGAAAGCCCATACAGTTTTAACTGGAGTGATGTAGCACCTGGCACGTATCAATTAACTGCTAAAGCTACTGACAACCTGAATGGATCAACTACATCGTCCATGGTAACAGTGAATGTAAGTCAGGTTTCTGCTCAATTGCCTGCGCCATGGCGACACACGGACATTGGTGCTGTTGCTATAACCGGGGGAGCATCGTTTAATAATGGCGTATTTACTGTAAAAAGCTCCGGATATGATTACTGGATACCCCCTGATGCCTTTCATTATGTATATCAACCTGTATCAGGAAACAGCACCATTATTGCAAAGGTAAACAGCATCGAAGCAACGAATGCAAACGCACTGGCCGGGATGATGTTTAGAGAAAGTTTAGATGCAAATTCGTCTTTTGTTGCAACAGTTGTTAATCCTAGAGGTACCCTGCTGATGTCCCGGCAAGGTACAAGCCAGCCAGCCTATCAAGGTCAAAATGGAAGTGCACCCACCTGGCTGAAACTAGTCCGGAACACAGATGCTTTTACGGCTTCTCATTCTTCGGATGGTGTAAACTGGACCCCCTTATGGGAGACAACTATTACGATGGGCAATACTATTTATGTGGGCCTCTCTTTAACTTCACATGATACCACATTAATCAATACTTCTACTTTTTCTGATGTGTCTGTGATTTCCTCGGGAAACCTGGCTCCTTCTGCCAATATAATTGCTCCGGCCACAAATACCAGTTTTAATGCTCCGGCCACTGTTATCATTGAGGCACAAGCCTCAGACACTGATGGCACTATTAGTAAAATAGAATTCTATCAAGGTTCAATTAAGTTAGGTGAAGATCTGACAAGTCCATACAGCTATTCATGGACCAATGTAGGAGCAGGAAGCTATCAGCTCACGGCTAAAGCCATCGATAATCTGAATGCCACCACTACTTCTTCTGTGGTAAATATTACAGTAAGTCAAGATAACCAGGCGCCCATTGTAAGTTTAACAGCGCCTGCGAACAATTCAACTTTCACAGCCGGTAATAATATCACTCTAACTGCCACCGCCACAGATGCAGATGGGTCAGTAAGTAAAGTGGAGTTCTATCAAGGCACGACCAAAATTGGTGAAGACTTATCTAGTCCTTATGAGTTTACCTGGAGTAATGTAAGTGCTGGCTCCTATCAACTCACGGCTATTGCTACCGATAACCTGAATGCTGTTACTACTTCCTCTGTGATTACTATCACAGTCAGTCCGGCGGCAGCGGTGAGCTTTTACAGAGCCCTCAATCTGAATGGAGGAACGCTAACCATTGATACCCGCACTTTTGAAGCCAGTGCCACTGCCGCAGGATTCACTTACAGTGGCCGGGTGTTTGCCAATCAGAACATCACCCTTTCTCCGGCAACCGATGCCGCCAGAGCTTCCATGATCCGATCTTCAATCTATTCCCTGGCTTCTGCACCGGCTAGTCTTGCTTTGAGTGGGGTAAGCAATGGAGAATATGATTTGTACTTGTATGTATGGGAAGATTCTGCTCCTGAACCCTATTCACTCACCCTGGAAGGACAGGTGATCCTCAGCAATTATTCCACCGGCGGAAAGGGAAGCTGGGCAAAGTTAGGTCCGTATCGCACTACCATTGCCGATGGCATTCTCAACATAGGCGCTAGTGGAGGAGCCGCTAACCTGTCAGGTTTGGAACTTTGGAAAGTAAATCAGCCTGTAAATCAATTGCCAATAGTGGCTTTAACATCCCCTGTCAACAATGCGAGTTTCACGGCGCCGGCTTCTGTTTCCTTAGCCGCTGCCGCTTCGGATGCAGATGGGACTGTAAGTAAAGTAGAGTTCTACCAAGGCACTACTAAGTTAGGTGAAGACTTAACTAGTCCATACAGCTATTCATGGACCAATGTAGGAGCAGGAAGCTATCAGCTCACGGCTAAAGCCATCGATAATCTGAATGCCACCACTACTTCTTCTGTGGTAAATATTACAGTAAGTCAAGATAACCAGGCGCCCATTGTAAGTTTAACAGCGCCTGCGAACAATTCAACTTTCACAGCCGGTAATAATATCACTCTAACTGCCACTGCTTCGGATGCAGATGGGTCAGTAAGTAAAGTGGAGTTCTATCAAGGCACGACCAAAATTGGTGAAGACTTATCTAGTCCTTATGAGTTTACCTGGAGTAATGTAGCAGCAGGCAGCTATCAAATCACGGCTATTGCTACCGATAACCTGAATGCTGTTACTACTTCCTCTGTGATTACTATCACAGTCAGTCCGGCGGCAGCGGTGAGCTTTTACAGAGCCCTCAATCTGAATGGAGGAACGCTAACCATTGATACCCGCACTTTTGAAGCCAGTGCCACTGCCGCAGGATTCACTTACAGTGGCCGGGTGTTTGCCAATCAGAACATCACCCTTTCTCCGGCAACCGATGCCGCCAGAGCTTCCATGATCCGATCTTCAATCTATTCCCTGGCTTCTGCACCGGCTAGTCTTGCTTTGAGTGGGGTAAGCAATGGAGAATATGATTTGTACTTGTATGTATGGGAAGATTCTGCTCCTGAACCCTATTCACTCACCCTGGAAGGACAGGTGATCCTCAGCAATTATTCCACCGGCGGAAAGGGAAGCTGGGCAAAGTTAGGTCCGTATCGCACTACCATTGCCGATGGCATTCTCAACATAGGCGCTAGTGGAGGAGCCGCTAACCTGTCAGGTTTGGAACTTTGGAAAGTAAATCAGCCTGTAAATCAATTGCCAACAGTGGCTTTAACATCTCCTGTCAACAATGCGAGTTTCACGGCTCCGACAAGTATTACATTGGCAGCCACCGCCACAGACACTGATGGCACTATTAGTAAAGTAGAATTCTATCAAGGTTCAATTAAGTTAGGTGAAGACTTATCTAGTCCTTATGAGTTTACTTGGAGTAATGTAAGTGCTGGCTCCTATCAAATCACGGCTAAAGCCATCGATAATCTGAATGCTGTTACTACTTCTACTGTGGTAAATATCAGTGTGGCAGCCACAGAAACCTGCACCGCTTCCGGCACTATCCTTCGGGAAGTGTGGAACAATGTGGCAGGCAATTCGGTCAATCTGATTCCTCTCACCACCACCCCTGCCCTGGTAGCGCAGCTCTCCTCTTTTGAAACGCCCACCAACATCGGCAGCAACTATGGTCAACGCCTCAGAGGCTATATTTGCCCCCCTCAAAGTGGTAGTTATATCTTCTGGATTGCCTCTGATGATAAATCCGAACTGTGGTTGTCTTCCAATAGTGATCCGGCCAACAAAGTAAAGATTGCCTCTGTTACTTACTTCACAGCTGTGAGAGAATGGGAAAAGTATACCACCCAAAAGTCAATGGCCATCTCTTTGCAGGCGGGTAAGCGTTATTACATTGAAGCTTTACACAAGGAAGGCACCGGAACGGATAACCTGGCTGTGGGCTGGCAACTGCCAGATGGCACCCTGGAAAGACCCATCGCCGGTAACAGACTCTCTCCTTTTGTTTCCAGCATCAACCGGATCGGGGATGAATTGGAAGAAGGGCAGGCAAGTACAGAACTATTAGCTTATCCAGTACCTGCTTCCAAACAGATCAGCATCGAGTTTAGTTTTCCTGAAAGTCAACAGGCTACCCTGCAGTTATTTGACATGAGAGGGAATTTAGTGGCTAATTTGTTTGATCAACCGGTAGAAGCAGGTGACAAGCAGCAGGTAGTCTATCAGGTAGGCAGTTTAGCCAATGGAATGTATTTAATCAGGCTGGCAGGAAAGCGTATAGTTAAGCCTCAGAAGATCATCATTGATAAACACTAAATAACTATTCCCTGCCTTTCAATACAAAACCCGGTAAATAGCTACCGGGTTTTGTATTGAATGAGAAATCTATCTTGCAGCAGATAAGTTTATAGCGCAACAATTCAGGCTTATGTAGTATTTATACCACTGCTTTTTGCGTAACAGCTTCTACCGGAATATTTTCTTTTTTCTTGCCAATAATCAGGCGGATACCTTTATCATAGCTGAAGTAGCTCCACATCCAGTTCATCAGCACAAAAAACCTGTTTTTAAAGCCAATCACAGAAATCAAGTGAATAAACATCCATATAAACCAGGCAATAAGTCCCTGGGTGCGGTATTCTTTTTTCATCACTTTCAAATCTGCTACCGCATGATTGCGGCCAACAGTAGCCATAGAGCCTTTGTCACTATATTCAAATGGCTTTAAAGGTTTACTTACTATGATATTCTGCAGGTTTTTACCCAATAATCTGCCCTGCTGCATGGCTGGCTGCGCCATCATCGGATGCCCTTGTGGGTTTTCTTCTGTTACCATAGCGGCAATGTCACCTATGGCAAAAATATTATCATACCCTTCAACCCGGTTATAGGTATCTACTTTAAACCGGTTTCCCCTTACTATACTTTCTTTGCGTATGCCTTCGATGGGAGCACCGGCTACACCGGCTGCCCAGATCATGGTACGGCTGATCAGCTTTTCTCCGCTATCCAGCGTAACTGTATACCCATCATAAGATACTACTTTCCGGTCAAACCATATTTTTACCCCAAAATCCTCCAGAAATTTTTGCGCTTTTACAGATGCTTCGTCAGACATGCCGTTTAACAATTTTGGGCCGCTCTGAATCAAGTGGATATCCATCTTTACAAAGTCGAGTTCTTTATAATCTTTTGGAAATACATGTTTACGCAGTTCACTTAAGGCACCGGCTACTTCCACGCCAGTAGGTCCACCGCCTACAATCACATAATCCATCAGGCTGTTGAGTTGCTCTTCATCGTCTATTTGCAGGGCTTTTTCAAAATTGCTAAGTATCGTATTCCTCAATGAAAGGGCATCTTCGATATTTTTTATAGGAGTGGCATGTTTCTGAATCTGTTCATTGCCATAATAATTGGTGGTAGCCCCGGTAGCAATCACCAGATAATCGTAGCGTAGCAGACCAATAGAAGTTTCTACAATCTGGGTAGTGGTATCTACCGATTGAACTTCGGCCAGGCGAAAATAAAAATTATCCTGTTTATCGAATATTTTACGGAATGGATACACAATAGAATCAGCTTCCAGACCGGCTGTGGATACCTGGTAGAGTAAAGGCTGAAAGGTGTGGTGGTTTTGTTTGTCAATCAGTACTACCTGTACTTCAGCACCTGCCAGAGACTTGGCCAGTTCTATACCTCCAAAGCCTCCTCCTATAATTACAATGCGTATTTTACCGGTATCTGCAATTCTGGTTTGCTCAAGCATACTATTGAATTTATTTTCTCAAAACTAAATGTAAATAGGTTAAACTACATGAACAATACAGTAATATAAAAATTATTTATAGTCGCCCCTAAGTCAAATACGTACTTTTTTACAGAAGTATGCCTTTAATTTTAATTAATTTTACATCTAATATAAAATTACACTTTAAACAGCAATAAAATTATTATACGCTTTTTATGAACAATGATCCTGAACTAAATGGCAAATATTTAGGTACAATCACCAAAGACTTTGCCCTGGTATCTGATACCTTAAAAGAAGCTTCTTATCAGATCCGCAAACGGGGGTTTTCCCCCTTCCCTATTTTTCCGGTGAGTAAAACAGATCTACCTATTGGCCGTCTGCTGATCGGGAAATATGAGATGGCAACCGTGTGGAATTATTATGCATCGTTTCTGGAAGAATTTGAGCAGCTCAAACTAGTAGAAGAGGCTGATGTATTCAAACAAGCCTATAAAGACCCGGATGAGTTCTGCTGTTTATTTGTTGTAGACACAGACTTTACCAACTTTGTATTTATTCCCTACCCGGAGGATTAACTATTCACTTAATTTATAGAATTATAAGGTATACAAATTACCAAAATAGAGTCAATCACATTAATGCCGCCTTGACTTTGTACGTAAAGTAGATTAAATTGTATTTTATAGATCTATACCTATGAAAACACCACAAGAATGGTTTTCTGAATATAGTGAAAGCCACCAGAACCATACCAATAAGCTCGTCCATTGGGTATGTGTACCACTAATTATGTTTAGTATCATCGGGTTATTATGGTCTATTCCTTGCCCTTTTGTTGCCAGTTTGCCAGCTCCTTTCGACGATTTTATAAACTGGGGTACCTTTTTTCTATTACTTGCTTTATTCTTTTATCTGAGGCTATCATTTACCCTATTTCTGGGAATGCTATTGATCGCTTTTATAATTGCGCTTGGAAACTATATACTCTCTCAAAGAGCTGTACTTCCACTCTGGGCCATATCTCTGATTATATTTGCTGCAGCCTGGGTCGGACAATTTATCGGCCATAAAATAGAAGGAAAAAAGCCTTCCTTTTTTAAAGATCTCCAGTTTTTATTGATCGGACCAGCCTGGCTGCTGAGTTTTATCTATAAAAAGCTGGGTATTCGGTATTGAGCGTAAAAGAAATGCCAAAGAATCCTATCAAATCTGCTAATAATGAGCCGGTTGAATCTTGCAAGCTCGTTTTCCGTAAAGATCCGTTAGAAATTTAATGAGTTATTGAATTATTTTGCAGCATTTGTGTTTAATTGATGTAAGTAAGTATCAAAGTTATTATTCTGATAGGTTTCCTTCAAGGTTTTAAAAATTTTGGTAAAAGATTTGCTTACTAAAATTATATTTTATAAAATTTGCGTCAACAACGGATTAGGTACTATACCACATTGATCGATACGTTTTTCCATACTACCCCATTTAGGTTTAGGTTACCGCACCCGCGGAACTGACATATCTCGTTTTGCCTACGTGGCAAACTACTCTTGAAAACTTATACTGAAATTTTAATACTGCAAAATGCTTTCACAGGTGTAGTGTGTATTTTAATTTTTACTAATCATTTTCATTTAATTTAAACACAACCCATAATATACAAGATGAGCGAATACATTGTCCAGTCGGCTACTTATAATCACTTAAAGTTAGCTGAGGAAATATGTTTTCACATGGAAGAAAGTGCCAAAGCAAGAGGCACCGGTATTGCCAAACGTTCTCCCGATTATCTGATCCAGAAAATGCTGGAAGGTAAAGCGATTATAGCCACTACCCTGGCCGGAGAATTTGTAGGGTTCTGTTACATTGAAACCTGGGGACATGGTAAATTTGTAGCCAATTCCGGATTGATTGTTCATCCGGAACACCGGAAAAGTGGCATAGCCAAACGTATCAAAGAAAAAGCTTTCGAACTGTCGAGAAAAAAATACCCACATGCCAAGATATTTGGGTTAACGACTAGTCTGGCGGTGATGAAAATAAACACCAGTTTAGGTTACAAGCCGGTTACTTTCTCCGAACTGACGGATGATGAATCATTCTGGAAAGGCTGCGCCAGCTGTATCAACTATGATATTCTGAACCGTACCAACCGCAAACACTGCCTGTGTACCGGTATGCTCTTTGATCCGGCAGACGAGAAAAAGCCTGAAAAAAATGAGCAGAATTTTGCCAAGAAGTCCAGGTTATATGAAAGGTGGCTGCGGCTGAAAAAAAGGGTATTGTACAATACTTACCAGTCCAAGGAAAAAGAAGAAAAAGTATTGTCTTAATTTATAATTAAAACTAACCACCAGACCGGGGTTTAGAGACTAAGAAATTTTTAAATCAGTTTAATTCTTGGTTTTCCTGCTAAACCCCGGTTCAATAACTGTCATATCAAATGAAACAAAAAGTAGTTCTGGCTTTCAGCGGAGGCCTGGATACCTCGTATTGCGTAAAATATTTATCAGAAGAAAAAGGACTGGAAGTACATTCGGTACTGGTTGATACAGGCGGCTTCTCCCCGGAAGAATTGCAGCAGATTGAAAACAAAGCCAAATCCTTGGGGGTAACCAGCCATGTCACGGTAAGTCAGGTAGATACTTACTATCAACAGTGTATCAAATACCTGGTATTTGGTAATATTTTAAAGAATAATACCTATCCTCTTTCAGTAAGTGCAGAACGGGCTTTTCAGGCAATGGCTGTAGCTGAATATGCAAAGAAAATACAAGCCAAATATGTTGCCCATGGCAGTACTGGTGCCGGCAACGACCAGGTCCGCTTTGACATCATTTTCCGCATTCTGATTCCGGATGTACAAATTATTACGCCTATCCGCGATAATAAACTATCCAGAGAACAGGAGATTGAATACCTCAAATCCAAAGGTGTGGTGCAGGAATGGCATAAAGCGGCCTATTCTATCAACAAAGGACTGTGGGGAACTTCAGTGGGAGGCAAAGAAACACTTACTTCGCATGGATACCTGCCGGAATCTGCTTTTCCAACACAGCTTACCAAAGAGGAGCCTCAAACGGTAGACCTGCATTTTGAACAGGGAGAACTAAAAGGCATCAACGAACAAAAATTCGAAAACCCGGCTGATGCCATCAAAAAACTTACAGAAATAGCTACTCCGTTTGCCGTAGGAAGGGATATTCACGTAGGCGATACCATTATTGGTATTAAAGGACGGGTAGGTTTTGAAGCCGCTGCTCCGCTGATCATTATTAAAGCACACCATACCTTGGAAAAACATGTGCTTACCAAATGGCAATTATACTGGAAAGAACAACTGGCCAACTGGTATGGAAACCTGCTGCATGAGGGGCAATTCCTGGAACCAGTGATGCGTAATATTGAAACTTTCCTGACAGATACCCAAAAACATGTAACCGGAACCGTACATGTCCAACTGGCTCCCTATCGTTTCTATGTATTGGGAATTGAATCGAAATTTGACCTGATGTCGGCAAAATTCGGCAGTTATGGTGAAATGAACAATGCATGGTCGGGAGAAGATGTACGCGGCTTTTCGAAAATACTCTCCAACCAGACGATGATCTATGGCAAAATCAGCCAGGATAACGAATAGAAAATAGTCAACGGAAATTACTGAATGACAGGATTATATAATTATATATTATTTTTATCTTCTATCATTCAGTAATTCTTTAATGGCTTCTGTAGAGTTAAAAACTAACCAATGACTAATCAACTAAATATAGGCATCATAGGGGGCGCTGGTTATACCGGAGGTGAGTTATTGCGGATCTTATTGCAGCATCCTTCAGTAAACATAGTATTTGTCCATAGTAAAAGTCAGGCAGGCAAACCTGTTTATAATACCCACCATGATTTACTGGGAGAAACAGAGTTAACTTTCACAGACCGGCTGGATATTCCCGCTGATGTCTTGTTTCTCTGTATGGGTCATGGCGAATCGAAGGTATTTCTGAGTGAAAATCAATTTTCGCCGGATGTAAAAATTATTGATCTAAGCCAGGATTTCCGGGATGAGAGTAATGGGTTTGTATATGGATTACCAGAATTACAGCGGGAGAAAATTAAAAGGGCTCATAAAATTGCAAATCCTGGTTGTTTTGCCACTTGTATTGAACTGGCCTTATTACCGCTGGCTAAAGAAAAACAGTTAAATGAAGCTGTACACATCAGTGCCATTACAGGTTCAACCGGTGCCGGGCAAAGCTTGAACGCTACTTCGCATTATAGCTGGCGGAATGGAAATATTTCGGTTTATAAAGCATTTACTCATCAGCATCTCAAAGAAATCCGCATGAGCCTGGGTAAATTACAGACTTCTTATAGCGGCAAAATTAATTTTATTCCATATAGGGGCAGCTTTACCAGGGGAATTTTTGCATCCTGTTATACCACTACTGATCTCACTTTATCGCAAGCCCAGGAATTATATAAGGATTATTACAAAAATCATCCTTTTACCCATATCAGCTCTGATCCGGTAGATGTGAAACGGGTGGTAAATACCAATAAATGCTTTTTGTACCTGGAAAAAGTAGAAGATCAGTTACTCATTACCAGCGTAATTGACAACCTTACAAAAGGTGCTTCCGGGCAAGCGGTTCAGAATATGAATCTGATCACAGGAATACCCGAAACAGCTGGATTGGCCTTAAAGCCGGTATTTTTCTGATTAAATATTGCTATTACAAAACAACTGCAACATGAAATTATTCGACGTATATCCTATTTATAACATTGAGCCGGTCCGTGCCCAGGGAAGTTATGTATGGGACAATGAAGCTACAAAATACCTGGACTTATATGGTGGCCATGCAGTGATTTCTATCGGGCATGCTCATCCGCATTATGTTGAAAAGCTTACCGAGCAACTAAATAAAATCGGGTTTTATTCTAATTCCGTCAGGATTTCGATGCAGGAAGAACTGGCAGAAAAATTAGGAGCCTTATCTGGTTACCAGGACTATGCCTTATTCTTGTGTAATTCTGGAGCAGAGGCCAATGAAAATGCATTAAAGCTGGCTTCTTTTCACAATGGAAGAAAAAAAGTTATTGCCTTTTCCAAAGCCTTTCATGGTCGTACTGCTGGAGCCGTGGCTGTAACGGATAACAAGTCGATTGTAGCGCCTATTAATTCAACTGACCATGTGCAGTTTCTACCTTTCAATGATGTAGCGGCACTGGAACAGGCCATGAACGAAGAAGTCTGTGCCGTAATTGTAGAAGGAATTCAAGGCGTAGGTGGTGTAAATGTTTCTTCTGAAGATTTTCTGCAAAAAGCCCGTCAATTGTGCGATAAGTATGGAGCAGTCCTTATTTTGGATAGTGTGCAATGTGGTTATGGACGTTCCGGTAAATTCTTTTCACATCAATATGCTGGCATTCACCCAGACCTGATTACCACAGCCAAAGGAATGGGCAATGGATTTCCAATTGGAGGTGTGCTCATTCATCCAAAGTTCAAAGCCTCCTATGGATTGCTGGGAACCACTTTTGGTGGAAACCATCTGGCTTGTGCTGCTGGTATTGCGGTGCTGGATGTGATCAAAGAGGAAAACCTGGTAGAAAATGCAGCAAAAGTGGGAGATTACATCATGAATCAACTCAAAACTATATCTAATATCAAAGAAGTCCGGGGAAGAGGTTTAATGATCGGCATTGAGTTTGAAGGGTCAGCAGATCCGATCCGCAAAGAATTGTTGTTTGATCATCATATATTCACAGGTGCATCTGGAAAAAATACCATACGTTTGCTGCCTTCTTTAGCATTACAGAGAAAAGATGCTGATCATTTTTTAGAAAATTTAGAAAAAATTATAACAAAAAATTACATAATGAAATAAGTAATAAATACAGAAAACGGATAGATCAACGGTAATATTTTATCGTTAAACCCGCTAAAACTTCCTTTCAGAATGTTTTAGTGGGTTTTTTATTTCAGCAATTCTTATCCATATAATAAAGACAAGCATTCATTTTATATTAAAGTCACATCTAAACAACTCCCAAAAAATTAGTAAAATTCTTAAATAGCTTACATGCTACATATTTAATGTATGTATTATAAGAAATTAAAATTATCATATTCTTATAAAATATTTACCTATTTGCTGGTAAAATAATATGCCTTCAAAACACTATGATACACATTATACTCAGGCTATTAAAAAGATTATCCATAGGCTTGTATAGTCGATATACACTCTGGTTACTTTCATTCCTGCTGGGAAGCAGTTTACTTCAAAGCCCGCTATACGCGCAATGCCCTACCTGCCCAAGTGGAGCAACTATCATAAGCAGTAATCAAAGTAATTTAAATATTAATTCAGGAGCAGTTGTTTGTATTAATGCTGGCATTACAGTAACCAGTATTTCATTAAACGGCGGAACGCTCTATAATAATGGAACCGTAACAGGTAATGTTAACTTTAACAGCGGAAGCACGATATACAACTGTAATACCTTTACTCCCACGAATGGAATGGACATCAATGGGCCTTTTCATAATTATGGTACCCTTACTCAACCAGCAGGCTCCAATGTTTCGATTAATTCAAACGGAAATTTTATTAATTACCCAGGAAGTATTTCCACCTTTGTAAGCCTCTCTATTAACAGTAGTATACTCATAAGTAGTCCAATCACGGTTAACGGAAATCTTACTGTAAATAGCGGAGTAACCGTTAGTGGACCTTCAGGTAGTTGTAATAGTATTGCAATAAGTGGTTCTTTTTCGAATAATGGCACTTTTACCAATAATGTCACAGTAAATAAGGGAGCGAGTCCTAATAACGGGTCTATTCCAGCCTCTTCAATAAATTCAACTGCTACAACACCGGTAATCAATACCCAGCCTGCTAATACTTCAGCCTGTGCAGGTTCACCCGTTTCATTTTCAGTAGCAGCTACAGCGGCAGGTTCTACACTTACCTATCAATGGCAGGAAAGAGTAGGCTCAGGCGGATTTGTTACGCTTTCAAATGGTGGGATTTACAGTGGTGCTACCTCTGCCACTCTTACTATAAGTTCTCCTACTACTGCTATGAATAATAATCACTATAGAGTGATTGTTACTAACTGTCCCAGAACTACTACTTCCAATTCGGCTATCTTAAGCGTAAATGCTTCACCTGTTAATCCAGGAAATCCGGTAGCAGCTGCAAATCCGGCTTGTGGGTCTACCACACTAAATACCATGACAGCACCAGCTGGAGTAACTTATTACTGGCAAGGAAACAATTCTAGCGGTATCAGCACCACCAATCCTACATCCGCCACGTTTGCTTTGAATGCAAGCGGCACCTATTATGTACGGGCAAGAAATAACTCAAGCGGATGCTGGTCTGCAAACAGTGGTTCGGTGGCGGTGACGATAAATGCCGCTCCTACAGCTACCATCACCGGAAGTACCACCATTTGCAGGGGGTCCTCAACCACTATAAGTATTGCCTTAACCGGAACTTCTCCCTGGGCACTTTCCTGGTCAGATGGCAGTACCACTACGAATGTTACTAATATTGCCACGAGCCCCTATATGTTTTCTGTTTCACCTACAAGTACGACCACTTATAGTGTTTCTGCCGTTAGCGATGCCTCTTGTAGTGGTACTACCTCAGGAAGTGCAGTAGTAACTGTTACAACCGCAGTGAGTGGTACCCGCACCTGGAATGGCAGTGTAAGCAGTAACTGGGATCTGGGCTGTAACTGGACTCCCAATGTGGTTCCAACAGCCAGCGATGATGTGGTAATTCCAACCGGCAGACCCAATTATCCGGCACTAAATAGCAATTCAGCATGTAATAATATAGATTTGCAAAGCGGAACCGTAAGTATTAATGGCTATACCCTCACCATAAACGGAGTGATTACCAGAAATAGCCCCGGAACAGGCACCCTTACCGGCAGCAGCAGTTCTAACCTGACTATCAATGGAAGTGGTAATGCCGGTACGCTCTATTTCACCCAGGCCAGTGATGTGACCCGTAAAATACATATTCTTACACTGAACCGTTCAACCGGTAGTGGTGGAGTAATACTAGGAAACAATCTTATCATTGGTGGAAGTACATCAGCCCAGTTAAATATTATTGATGGCATCTTCGATGTAGGAAACAATCAGCTTACTTTCCATACCGGAAATGTACCCATCGCAGCCGGAGGCGGAGACAGGATTAGTGTAGGAAGTGGAGCAACCATTCAATTCGGGCTTCCTGGAAATCTGGGAGGAAATGCATTTACCTTACCCAATAACACCTTTGCTGCGCAAGTATTATTTAGTAATCTGATCATCAACCGGACAAATCCGATCTCCTTTAGTAACCAGGATATAACCCTTACTGGTAGTCTTACTTTAACCAATGGGGTGCTTGATATAGCCGGACGCAACCTGATATTCCAAAACGGAAATACTCCAATTGTCCGTACCAATGGAACACTTACTGTGTCTGGAGGGGCTAATCTTACATTCGGCACAAATGGCAATACTGGCGGAAGCGCATTTACTATTCCAGATGGCACTTTCACCACCGCACCCACTTTTACCAACCTGACACTAAATCGCCTAAATTCTTTAGGTTTAGGAAACCAGAACATTACTTTAACAGGTGCGCTTAACTTAACTGCAGGAATTTTATCTACCAATACCAGCAAAGTTATTTTCTCTACCACCGCTACCAGTCCGGCTGAAGTGAGCACAGCAAGAATTATTGGCGAAGCAGAAATGGCAAGCAGAAGCATAGGTACAGGCACAATAAATTTCCTGGGAGCCAATATCTCGGCAAATGCTTCTAATAATATAGGCAACGTGCTTATTAACCGGAAAACCGGACCTACAGGTATCAGTACAGTTGATGCTTATACCAGCATTGCCTCCTTATGGGATATTAATGTAAGTAACCAGCCTGCCACTGGTGGAGGAAGAAATGTTTCTTTCAGCTGGCTAAGCGATTTAGATAATGGAAAAAATATATCAGCCATGCAAGTATGGCGACAGGAATCAGCTCCATCCTGGCAACCGGTCGGCTCTACACAAACGGTAGCAAATACTACTTTACGTACGACAACTTCTGTAAATACCACTCAATTCTCCAAATGGACTGTAAGTGATAATGTAAATCCATTACCTGTTGAATTACTACATTTTAAAGCGCAAGCTGTACAGAATGCAGTTTATCTGGAATGGAATACCGTGTCGGAAACGGATAATGATTATTTTGGTCTAGAAAGATCAGCCGATGGAAAATATTTTGAAGAAATAGCCAGGGTACGTGGAGCAGGTACAAGCCGTAAGTTGAATAGTTATCAGTATTCCGACCAGAAACCGCTATCCGGAGTTACTTACTACCGGCTCAAACAAAGCGATTTTGATGGAAAAAACCAATACTCAACTATCATTGCTGTTCAAACAATCAGGCAAGTTCCGGAATATATTATTCCCAATCCAACCTCTCCCAGTTTGATAAAGATTCTGACAAACAACAGTTCTTATGAGCATACATACTCTGTTTCTGTAAGAGAAATCACCGGTAAACTCGTGTATCAGCAGTCACATGCTCCTGATTCAGAAGGCTTAATCCGTATCGGACTTAAATCAGTATCCTTTATACCAGGTTATCACATTGTGACGATCACCAGCCCAGAAGGAACCTCGCATCATAAACTGTTGATTCAATAGTCATTTGTACAAACAAAATTAAACTAAACCGCTTCTGATATAGTACACCAGAAGCGGTTTAGTTTTTTCATTCAATCTCAGCTGATTTAGGAATCCAGCCTTGTTCGCCATTAAGTGTTTGTACAAAGAGAAACTCATCATTTTCAGCCAGCACTGGCAAAGCATCTCCTGCTTCAAGAGCTGTTACAAATGGAGCTAATGAATCTGGTTGCTCCAGCAATAGACCAGGAGCCTGCAATCGTTGAGTACGTAAAGGTTTCTCCAGGTTTTCAATAAGCGTGGAAGAAACATAACCGGTTATTTCGTTGGGAAGCTTTACTTTATACCAGTTTGCGGCACCGCCAGTAATATAGACTGGTGTATTGCGGTCTAGTTCAAGTAATAACGTTGCCTTAGCATCCGGCGCTATACGGACACTGGCTTTTTTTGCTCCTACTCTAGCCCATGTCGCCAGTCGTTTCATGTCTGCAATCACTGGCTGGGGGTCTTCGGATGCCAGTTGTAAGGCAGGAAATGGATCAAAAGCACCCCTTCCAGAGCGGTAAATACCAAAATGCAGATGTGGCGCTGTTGTACGGGCATTTCCAGTATTGCCTACCAGACCAATTGTATCTCCAATCTCAACCCGTTCGCCACCCCGTACCAACTGGCTATCCAGATGCGCATAATATAATACCTGATTCCGGTTCTCATCCGACAACCACACTACCTTTCCACCCAGATTGTTTTCATTGGCGGCCCTGATATAGCCATTGGTGGAAGCAATAACAGGCGTTCCCTTCCTGGCAAATATATCCACTCCTTCGTGCCGACGGGCGCCTCCGTCACGGGGAACACCCCATACACTGCCTATCTGTTTGCTATTTTTTCCTGGAATCGGAAAAGCCAGGGTAGGCTCTCTGGTAATACTGATGGTATAATTTCCACTGGTGAGCAGTTCTGGCTGGAGTCGTATCAGGTGAATCTGGTCTTCTTCTACTTCATAACTGAGGGAAGCAGTATTGGTATCTGCTGTGGCTACATGCCTGGGATTGCGGCCGGAAGCATTATTCAGCTCAAACACATCTATAAATACCTGTACCGGCTGCGTGGATTTTATTTCTGTACCAATCACCAGGCGTTGCCCTCTTTTTGCAGATAACCGGTAACTGATGGCAGCGGGTTTATCGGCAGCAAAGTATCCGGTTTCTTTAAATGGCAATGTGATCGTGAGCGAATCCCGTAATGCCCGTTGACCGGCAGCCATCCACTCTCTGCCTAAAGCCGTGTTTTCCAGTTTAGCCGTTTTTAGAGACTGTTCGTATTTTTCATAAGGTGTTTGCTTTTTAAATACTTCCCGCAATGGTTGCACCCCACCACAGGCCATTATTCCTACAGCCAGGACAAATGGTAACAGATATCGTTTGAATAATGATTTATATAATGGTATGGTCATAGTTGGGAGAATCATTTGAAAAAGAATAACTGACTTTCAGCCCGATTATCCTGAGTAGGTGGCTAATTTATATACGGAAAAAAGGGATAAATAGTGCCCTGAAAACAGCCTTCAAGCCAGCTCTTTTTTAACTGCCTGTCAGATTCCTTCTAACGGCTTATGTAATAAAATGTACTATTTATATATATGCACATCAATCATTTGAATCCTATCTGATAGAATAGATAGTGAATGCCGGTAAATATCCGTTGAAACAGATTAGACTAACTTTCTAAGCGTATCAGAAAGCTAAATTATGAATTTATCAGGCCATCGTAAGAAGAAAGGAATTGGTCGGATAACAAATGATGAATTGTAGCAAGTGAAGCAGGAGAAAAAGCAAAGTGTAATATTAAACGATTTTTAATTTTTGATTTTCTTACTTTTATTCTTATTTCACGAAAATTTAAGATGTAGTAATTCGGATTTTCTTAGTAAATAGTTTTAATTGAGCATCTTAATTTATTCTGATTAGTATTAACATCCCATTAATTTATCCATTTTGAAAGCATTACTAAAAGACCTTTTATATAAAGTTTCCCTCTTATCTGTAAAAGGAGATACCTCCGTCCAGATTTCTAACATATGTTTTGATTCCAGAGCCGTTCAGCTGGATAGTTTGTTTATTGCCGTAAAAGGCACCCAGACCGATGGTCATGCCTATATTGATAAAGCGATCGATAGTGGTGCAGCAGCCATTGTCTGCGAACAAATGCCTGATAAACTCAGAGATGAAGCGGTATATGTGCAGGTATCAGATAGTGCCCAGGCATTAGGCTGGATTGCAGCCAATTATTATGGGAATCCGTCTGCTAAACTTAAACTGGTAGGAGTTACCGGCACCAATGGCAAAACAACTACAGTTACCTTGCTTCATAAATTATTCAGGAAACTGGGCTATAATACAGGCTTGCTCTCAACAGTACAGAACCAGATCAACGAAACGGTTATTCCATCTACACACACCACTCCCGATGCCATTCAGCTCAATAAACTGCTCGATGACATGGTAAAAGCTGGTTGTACCCATGCATTCATGGAAGTGAGTTCACATGCGGTGGTACAGCACCGGGTAACGGGAATCAGCTTTACCGGAGCGATTTTCACCAATATTACCCACGATCATTTAGACTTTCACAAAACTTTCGATAATTATATCCGGGCTAAAAAGAAATTCTTCGATGACCTGCCTTCTTCAGCCTTTGCGCTGGTGAACCTCGATGACAAACGCGGACTGGTAATGATGCAGAATACATTAGCCAGCCGGAATACTTTTTCGCTGCAAAGTATGGGCAATTTCAAGGGAAAACTGATCGCCAATACCCTGCACGGCTTACAAATGGAAATTGGCGGGAAAGAAGTATGGTTTAAACTGATCGGCAACTTTAATGCCTATAATCTGCTGGGGGTTTATGGAACGGCCATTTTGCTGGGTGAAGAAAGTGAAGAAGTATTGATGGAATTATCTAACCTGTATGCAGCTCCCGGCAGATTTGAGCAAGTTGTTTCTCCTAATGGAATTACTGGAATTGTGGATTATGCGCATACACCGGATGCCCTGGAAAATGTATTGTCCACCATACAATCGCTTCGGGAAGGGAACGAACAGGTTATTACTGTGGTGGGTTGTGGCGGAAACCGGGATGCCACCAAACGGCCGTTAATGGCAGAAATTGCCTGTAAATTCAGCGATGTGGTGATTCTTACCTCCGACAATCCCCGCAATGAAGATCCTATGGATATTCTGGATCAAATGATGCAGGGAGTAAAAATTACGGACCGAAAAAAAGTACAGGTAATTGCCGACCGCAAAGAAGCCATTACCAAAGCTTGCCAGTTAGCCAAATCAAGAGATATTATTCTGGTGGCTGGCAAAGGTCATGAAACATACCAGGAAATTAAAGGGGTAAAACATCCCTTCGACGACAGGCAAGTGCTGCAATCCATTTTTACAGTAAAAACTCATTAGTATATACCATCCAGTTTGACCATAGCATGTTATATTATTTATTTGATTATTTAGACAAGCGTTTTGATTTTGTTGGGGCCGGGGTATTCCAGTATATTTCTTTCCGGGCGGGTATGGCCGTTATTATTTCGCTGATCATTGCCATTGTATTTGGAAAAAATCTGATCAACCTGCTGCGCCGTTTACAAATTGGCGAAAGCATCCGGGATCTGGGGCTGGAAGGACAGTTAAGCAAAAAAGGTACGCCTACCATGGGTGGCATCATCATGATTGCTGCCATTCTGATTCCCACGATCCTGTTTGCCAAGATCAACAATATTTATATCATTCTGCTCATTGTATCTACCGTCTGGCTGGGTTTGATCGGTTTTCTGGATGATTATATTAAAGTGTTCATGAAGAACAAAGAGGGCTTACATGGCCGTTTTAAAGTAGTTGGTCAGGTTGGGCTGGGCCTAATTGTAGGACTTACCCTGTATTTTAACGATGATGTGGTGATACGCCAGTATCCAGGTGCTGAAACTACCAATAGTCAACCCGTAGAAGATGTACGCAATTATATTGAAATCAAATCTACCAGTACAACGGTGCCATTTTTCAAAAACAATGAGTTTGATTACAACAATCTGATTCCCTACTTACCAGATGAATATACCTGGATTGTATATGTGCTGGTAGTGATTTTTATAATCACTGCTGTATCGAATGGAGCTAATATTACCGATGGCATAGATGGACTGGCGGCCGGAACTTCTGCTATTATTGGGTTTACACTGGGGCTCTTTGCTTATCTTTCCGGTAACGCCATTTTCGCCGACTACCTGAATATCATGTACATTCCTAATTCCGGCGAACTGATGATTTTTTGCGCCGCTTTTGTAGGTGCCTGTATTGGTTTTTTATGGTATAATTCTTTTCCTGCCCAGGTATTTATGGGTGATACCGGAAGTTTAACCCTGGGTGGCGTAATTGCCGTATTAGCTTTTACAGTACGTAAAGAACTAATGATTCCGGTATTGTGCGGCATATTTCTGGTGGAAAATATTTCTGTAATCATTCAGGTATATTATTTTAAATACACCAGGCTAAAGTATGGAGAAGGCCGCCGGATTTTTAAAATGGCACCCTTGCATCACCATTACCAGAAATCTGGCTACCATGAAGCTAAAATTGTCACCCGCTTCTGGATTCTGGGTATTCTGCTGGCCATCTTCTGTTTAGCAACTTTGAAATTGAGATAAGATTCTAAATAATTTAAAAGGCTGTCGATGAAAGACAGCCTTTTTGTTTTTACCTTTAGAAAATTAACCCTACTCAATATACTACACTCGCCTAAAATCAAACAGGTTTTGTAGAGGCATTTTGCAAGCAGCTGGCAACAATTTTCATCCCTTCTCCAGATACAGCAAAACTGCCCCATTAGAAAACACATTATGCCTGATGAGCCGGAGATTTTCCTGCTTTTTAATATTAGGAAACAACTCAATGCCCTCACCCAATAGAACCGGAATAAAGGCTAGAATGTATTCATCAATCAGATCAGCATCATGAAATAATGAGACTATTTCCCCGCCGCCCACCAGCCAGATATCTTTGCCTTTTTGCTCTTTCAAGTGCCGCACAAAATCCACCGGATTCTGCGTGACCAGTATTGATTCTGGTACAACAGGTTTAGCTGAATCTCTGGTAAAAACATACGTAGACTTTCCCTGATATGGCCATTCTCCAAACTGGAGGCAGATTTCGTAGGTTTTGTAGCCCATCAAGGTGGCATCAATAGAATCATCAAACGGCTGGTAGCCATAATCCTCAGAGGCTGGATCAGGCAGCCAGTTGACAGAGCCATCTTTCCGGGCAATTTTGCCATCCAGACTGGTGGCAATGTATAATTTAACTTTACGCATACATCTTTTTTCCTGTAAAATTACCTTAATACATTGCCTGGGAATTGTATAAAATTAACCTTCAATTCCAGTTGCTACTCTGTTATTTTTATTTCTATAATATGAGGCGAAGCAGGAAGTACACGCCCTGCCCTAAACTGCCGGATGTAAGTTGCTGGCGTAAACCCTGTATACCGCTTGAAAAAATGTATAAAATGTGCCTGATCGTAAAAATCCAGATCATAGGTACTTTCAGTGAGGGGTTGTGAGGGATGTTGTATTAAATGTTGTAAAGTCTGGTTGAGTAGCAGCAAGTGGTGAAATTTGCCTGGTGTAATACCAATATATTTTTTGAACGACTGAATGAAAGTCTTAGAAGAAATTTTATACTCATCAGCGATACGCCCCACAATCCCTTCTACTAATCTAGCCTGTTTCATTCGGCTTAAGCTATTGAGCAAAATACCTGGAATATGGCGATCACCTAGCTTGCTCCACAGAAATTTTTCAAACAGGACAAAAATGGCTGCTGGCGTTTTGGCCTCATAAATTTTATCAATTAATTCAGTAGCCTGTTTGCCAAAAACTGCTTCCATAGATACAGACGAATCCTGTAATTCGAAAGCATTTATTCCTGTTAGTGCCTGCAATCCCCATGGCTTAAAAAGCACTCCGATTGTAAAATGATTGCCTGCAGTGCTGGTGTAAATAGGCCTTGTTTGCAAGCCGGAAATCCATCCATGTTCATTATTGACCAGCACTGCTTGGTCCTTTTGCATTTTCAGAACCGGAATATGCCTGTCGGGCTGTTTTTCAAAACCCACCTGGTCTGCCCTGGATACAAGAAACTGATCAGAAAAGTTAATGATCAGTTCCTGATGTAACATTGGCAAGGTGAGGTTACAATAATCAAAACTGACAGCCTGCGAACACCAGATGATGTCGATAAAATGAGATAAAGGTGCTGCAGGAGAATAACTAACTGTTTTCATGGAAACAACTGGTACCAGAACATAAATGTACTATAGATACTAACACTGCTCAAGTACTGCTTGTTTCCAACGATCCACGGTATTTATTGAATAGTAAAATTGAATAGTTATCTGTCCCCTATTTGTTTAACAATGCGGATGGCATGTTTTCGATATAATAAATACGCCACAAATCCAATTACAAGCAAAGCCCAGATATTGACCAGAAACACCAGCAATTGTTCAAATACCTTCCATCCACTCAGAAATGCTTCATATAATCTGGAGGTTAGTGGTGCTTCATAAGCTTGAATAGCAGGATACTGGTATGTTTTTTCCTGAAAGGTGGTATGGGGCTGATACAAGGTAAGTTTGATGGTGCTGAAATTTACCTGATCCATATAGTTCATATTCCGGATGGTACCCGCATCTGCCTCCTGCTGCTTACTAAGCAAGTTTTCTTCTGCCTGAATGGTCTCATTTAACTTTTTTCCCCGTTGGGCAATGGCTTGTAGGGTTTCCGCACCAAAGATAGAGAAAAAGGAAAGAGGGGCTAACTTTGTGCATGGAACTTAAAAAGATACTAAACAAAGTAGCTGATTTTCGGGTGCAAGGCCGCTGCTTACATCTATTAGCAGATATTTTAGGCTTAGTTTTATGTGGGGTAATAGCCGATTGTGATGACTTTGACGAGATAGCAGATTATGGCAAAGATAATACAGCGTTTCTGCAGCAAGAACTAGGATTAAGTTTTGTTAATGGTATACCTTCTGCTGACACTTTAAATCGGGTGATCAGACACCTGGATAGCCATAGTTTGGAGCAATGCTTCAAAGCGTGTGTAGCTGGCTTCTCCTTAGCAGGCAAGCAGGTATGTATAGATGGCAAAGAATTGAGAGGTACTATACCTGCAGGCAAAAAGCATGCTTTGGTTCGTATGGTCAATGTATGGGTAGAGGAACATAGCTTAAGCTTTGGACAAGTAGCCGTAGAAGCCAAGAGTAATGAGATTACAACTATTCCTGCTTTATTAGATACCCTTGATTGCAAAGGTAGTATCATTACTATAGATGCTATTGCTTGTCAGCAGGCAATTGTAGAAAAGATCAGGGATAAGCAAGCCCATTATGTGATTGCCCTAAAGGCTAATCAAGGTGTACTCTATGAGCAGGTAGCCCATTTTATGCAAATCAATAAGTCTGCTCTCGCTTTTAATCAGCAACTAGATAAAGCCCATGGCAGAGGAGAAGAACGTAGGGTATATATTGCTCAATGCATTGATTTGGTAGAGGAAAAGGAAAAATGGCAGGACTTACATACTTTAGTCATGGTAGAAAGAAAACGCATTATAGCAGGCAAAAAGCAAGAACAAACCCTGTTCTATATAAGCAGTTTAACAGATACAGACCCTGCCTTGTACAGCCGCTACATAAGAGGCCATTGGGCGATAGAGAATGGCTTGCATTGGCAACTAGATGTTACCTTTAGGGAAGATGAGGCTAAAGTCAGGAAAGATAAAGGACCCATCAATCTGCATCTGATTAGAAAGTGGTCTTTGCATCTGCTCAAAAAAGAGCCTTCTTGCGTGAGTGTCAAACGGAAAAGAAAAAAAGCTAACAGAGACACTAATTTCCTGTTAGCTATTCTTAAAACTTAATATTTAGTGCGGAAACCCTAAATGGCTTGTTCTACCCGCTGTTCCGCCTTTTGATTTCTTTTGATCCGGAGGCTATTTTCCAGCAATTGTAAGCTTACATCATCCGCATTAATAACCCGGTGGTCCAGAAAACCTGTCACCTGGCTAATTTCTTTTAGTAAGCTGTCAAATTGTGAGTTTGGCACCCGTAAGGTCATGTTGTTTTCTACCATATATTCGGTTTGTTGCAGCATGGTATCAGCTTTTATTTGCGTAGAGGTGGAATAAACCACAGTACTGGTGAGATTTGTATGGCTTACAAAGCCCTGATAGCTGCGGGTTAATTCTTCAATTGTTTCTGTTGCCTGTGTTACATTGTCAGTTTTAAATTTTACATCTGCCGTACGGATGAATTTTCTTTCGGGTGTAGCAGGAGTACTACTTTCACTCACTGCTGCTGGTGACTGTGCAACGGACACTGAGTCTAAAGATATTTGTTCAGTATACGCTTTTTCCATGCTACGTTCATTAGAGCAACCGAATAATACGGCAAACAGGAAAATAAATGCAAAAGGATAGCTGCTGAAATATGATTTCATAGGTTCAATACACAATAAATGGAGTGAATATTTGGAAAGGAAGAATAAATATGACAATTTATACAGCCATCTGATCAAGGTAACCCAGCCGAGGGCAGGAAAAAATCAAGAAAAATTTCTCCTAAGCTGCATGGAAATTTAGGTTGTTAACTCTAGTTGATTGTGCTTTGAGGTACTGAATCAGTTCAGCAGGTTTATGAGAGCCGACAATACTGCACCTCCAGAATTTTCTCGCCAATCCCGGAAACTGCCAGGTGCTGTTAGAAAGAGGAAAAGGGGAAAGTTTCGATACCAGTGTAGATTTATCTATCCAGGCCACCAGGAAAATATTGTCCAGATAGGCTCTGCCCAACAGTGCATCATATAATTGTTTTTCACTCCAGTGGTGCAAATCAACTGCTTGCTGAGATAACCAGCGATCTTTGGCTTTACGGCGTTGCCGGAAATAAATCTGCAGATGGATATCTCCCCCCATCTGTTCAATGGTTTGTTTCCCCCTTCGGATCAGTTTGATATCTCCTTTCTGGATACAGGCTGGCAGTGTGCGCCATTCATCGGGAATCAGGGATGTTTTCACTTCCAGGTGTAACGCTTGTGTTCCCAATCCATACACAAAATCAATGTCCATACAAGTACCATCTGGCAGATAATTTACCTGATTAAAGAAAACCTGGTGGCTGGCAAACCAGTTTTTGAGGGCTATTTCACCAATAAATCCCCGTACTTTACAATCAAAACCAATATTTGGATGGCGCATCCGCAAATTATCCATCAAATTGCTTTGTTTTGCCCGTTGAATGGCCTGTAAAATATCAGATTCTGAAAGAGGTAAAGAGATAACATCCTGGTAAACAACAGCCATAATGATATTGATATAGTATGCTGTTGATCGGCTTGTTTAGGGAAGAGTAACCAGAGAAATTAACAGGTGACTGGTCAGAAGCCAATTTCAGTAGGATGCGGTAGCAACCTGTCGTTCACCATCGGCTTTTGGCTAATATTTCAGACGCAAAATCCATAAAACTAAGTATTTACTCATGCTTTTAAATTAAGTACCTTTCCTACAAAATTCTATGATGATATGACTGCCCCGATCAGACTTATTGTTGCGGATGATCATCAGATCTTTGTGGACGGACTTTCAGAAGTGATATCGAAAATAAGTGGGGTAGAAATGATAGCTACGGCCAATAATGGACAGGAAGTGATCAGCAAACTGGAAAAAATGTTGTGTGATGTGGCCATTCTGGATATTCATATGCCTGTAATGGATGGGCTGCAAACCACTAAGATCATCAAACAGCGCTTCCCCCGGACTAAGGTACTAATTCTGACCATGAATAATGAGTTTTCTCTCATCAGAAATTTACTTCAGGCAGGAGCCTTAGGGTATATTCTTAAAACTACCGGCCGGGAAGAATTTGAAAGAGCTTTACGAAGGGTGGAAGCAGGCTTAACTTATTTCAGCGAAGCTGTAGCAACCGAACTAGCCCGCCAGTATATGCCAGAGCCTGCAATAGCTTCTACCCTTTCAGAACGCGAAAAGGAGATTGTAGCGTTGGTGGCCAAAGAGTATTCTTCCCACGAAATCGGAAACATATTATTTATAGCTCCTACTACTGTAGATACTCACCGGCGGAATATTATGCAAAAGATTGGCGTAAAAAATACGGCTGGTTTAGTAAAATTTGCCCTTAAACAAGGGCTAATTGATTAAAGTTTAGTCAGCAGCCACGCTTTCAACCACAGGAGAAAGCGGCAATACAATTGTAAATGTACTTCCGCTATGTAGGCCTCCGCTTTGGGCAATAATTTCTCCCTGATGCAGTTCAATAATTCTTTTCACAATAAACAATCCTAATCCGGTGGAACTCTCGTTACCGGTTGGCCTGGCAGATAAGCGCTGAAATGGCGCAAAAAGATGCTTCATTTCCTCTGGCTGTATACCTAATCCTTCATCTTTAAAATAGATTTTTACCTGTTCCTGGCTTGCTTCAATCCCTATCCAGATGTTTTTGCCAGAAGGAGTAAATTTAATGGCATTACTGATCAGGTTTTCCAGGGCATCATTGATAAGTTCAACATCTATTTCTACCTCAAGGCCACTTGTTTCCTGAAAAAACAGGTTCTGCCCTTTCTGCATAGCCTGTAGCTGGTTGCGGTCCACTACACTTCTGACAAGCAAGGCTATGTCTATTTTATCTTTTTGGAGACTGATATAGTTATTTTCCAGTTTTGCTCTTTTTAGCAGGTTTGAAAGCAGATGAAACATTTGCTTTGATATATCCTTCACGGTTTGTGAAAGGCGGATAATTCTTTCCGGATCAGCAACCGATTCTTTGATCAGGTCAGAATACAGCATAATCCCACCCAGCGGATTTTTCAGGTCATGTACGGTAAGGTTGGTTAATTCTGTTTTTAACCGGTTTGCTTCTTCGGCCCGCTGGCGCTGATACTCGGCTGCCTGCTGCTGTTTTTGTGTTTCAATAAGCGATTGTTCCAGTTGTAAACTGCGTTGCCTTAGCTCCTCAGTCCGCTGGGCAACGAGTTGTTCCAGTTGGCTGTTGCGGGCTTTTATTGTATACACCCTTGATTTATACCAGACATACACCAGCAAGCAACCAATCAAAACAGAGGTAATCTGAAACCACTTTTGTAGCCAGAGAGGAGGTATAATCCGAAGTTTTAGAGAAATCCCCTGCTGATTCCAAACACCATCATAATTGGCTGCTTTCACCCTGAAGGTATACTCTCCGGGATCAAGATTGGTATAAGATACAAACCGCCTGTTACCGGCATCTACCCAGCCTTTGTCTACGCCTTCCAGTTGATACTGATATGTATTTTCTTCCGGCAGAGAGTAGCTTAATCCAACATATTCAAACGAGAAAAAATTTTCATTATGCGATAAAGAAATAATACTATCTGAATAAGCTCTGGGTGAATTGAACACCTTAAAACCAGAGACTGCAACTGGCGGTACATATGGGTTAGCTTTTACGCTATCCGGATGAAATACATTAAATCCGTCTTTACCTCCAAAATACATTTCTCCGCTTTCATTTTTGTAAAATGCTCCTAGAAATTCATCACCTTGCAAGCCGTTTCGTCTGTCAAAATGCCTGGAGCTTTTAGTTTGTGGATTATAGGTATACAGACCATTACTCCTTGTTGTAACCCAGAGATTGCCTGAATTATCTTCCATAATTGCACGTATCTTGGTAGTAGGCAAACCTTCCTTATGCGTGATAGGGGCAAAAATACCAGTATGGGGATTAAACCGGTGTAAAACATTCTCAATAAACCCAACCCATACGAATCCCTTTTTATCCTCATAAATGCAGTGCGTACCAGAATTATTAAGAACATTTGCCGTTTCGGTTCTGTAAGGATAATGAGTAAACAGACCTGTATCTGCATTAAAGCTGGCAATACCATTTTTTGCTGATGCTATCCATATTATTCCTGATTTACCCATATGTATAGCTGATATGCCAAAGTGCCCTTCCTTATCCAGATATTCCTTTTCAGGCATATACCTGGAAAATTTTCCAGTCATGGGATCAAACTGGTTTAAGCCGTTATTGGTGCTTATCCATAACTTGCCGCTACTATCTTCCCGGATTACTGTAACTACATTGTGGCTAAGTGAAGAAGTATTTAAAGGGTCATGCTGATACCATTGAAAAGAATCTGATTCCGGAATATACTTTCCTAATCCTTTTCCTCTGGAACCTACCCAAATGGTGCCCTGCCTGTCCTGAAAAAGGGAATACACAGTTATTTTATTTACCCCGCTTACAGAAGGATCACTCAATACATAGGTTATCTTCTGTGCGGTTTTCTTGTCTAAGCGTACCAGAATATTTTCACTGCCAATCCAGACATTTTGTAAGTAGTCTTCGAGTAAGGAATGAACCTGTCCCTGGCTCAGGGTAGCATTTTCACCGATATGTGAATACAATTTAAACTTATTCCGGCCTCTATCATGCATACTGATTCCTGTATTGAACGTACCAAACCAGAGCATGCCACTGGGATCTTCATATATAGTTTTAATATAATCATCTGAAATGCTGGAGGGATTATTCTTGTCATGCCGGTAGACGGTGAATGTCTGACTGGCAGGATCAAACTTATTCAAACCGCCAGGCCAGGCACCCATCCAAAGCTGTCCTTTGCTGTCTTCAAATACGGCGGTAATATTATTGCTACTGATAGAGAAGGGATCGGCAGGATTGTGAACAAACCAGGATTGTTTACCTGAAGCAGGATTATACCTCATTAAACCGATACCATCTACTCCGGCCCAGATCATCCCAGAGCGATCCTGGTACACTTCTATGATCTTATAAGATAGGGCAGGTTGACCATTTGCCTCTGTGAGAAGTACATGTTGAAAGGTATTGGTTCTGGGATTATAATGCTCCAGTCCGGCATCGGTTCCAATCCATAGGGTGCCATCCCTCCTATCTAATTGCAGGTCATAAATATCATTATCGATCAAACTATTTTTCTGCGCAGGATCATGTAAAAATCTGGTAAACTGCCCGTTGGCAGGATCAAATTTATTTAAACCATCCTCCGTACCAATCCACAACATCCCTGCCTTGTCTATACTCACAGCACTTACATGATTGTCGCTTAAACTATTTTGATTATGCTCATTATTCTGGTAGGAAGTAAATGTTCCTGTTTTAGGGTCTAATCTATTCAAACCGCCATTGGTTGCAATCCACAATACCTTATTTGCATCTTCCACCAATCCCCTGACATGACTTGAACTTAAACTGTTGAGATTGGTCGGGTCATTCCGGTATACCGTAAAAGTATACCCATCGTATTTATTGAGACCGTCTCTTGTTGCAAACCACATATACCCTTTACTATCCTGTAAAATAGTATTTACGGTCGCCTGCGATAAACCTTGAGCAGTGGTGAGCCGGTCAAATCTTAGTTCTTCCGGCTCATTTTTTACAAGGTTACTCTGGGAATGTCCATTTACAGGAAATAATACGAATAGATATAAAATGACTAAAATGCCGTACAAAAAAAATTTCATGTTACTAATAAAAGGTAGTAGGCAACTGTTAATTTAATTAATTATGGCAGTATATACAATCAACTCTCTGCTACCCGCCAGTACGACAAATTGCCACCCGTGCCTTTTACATACCGCCCATTTCTGGTTTCGTATCCTCCAATTACCCGTCGCAGCCGCTCGTAACATACTTTTTCACAAATGCCATTTTCATTATTTGTACACAAAATGAAGTGGTGTTGTGTACCCTGTTGCTGGTTGAGGCGCAGTACTGCATGGCCGGTCGTACCTGAACCGGCAAAAAAATCCAGAATAGTAAGCTGTTTTCCAGGCATCAGATTGATAACAAACTCAATCAGATCAACCGGTTTGGGATGTGTAAATATATCTTCATGCAAAATATCTTTTAGTTCATTGCTTCCTTTAGAATTAATAAATTCGATCATGGCCCGGTGAGGCAGTTCCCGAACCCTCTTTTGGTCCTGGTTATCTACATACTGGTACTGCTTAATATATACTTTCCACTGCTTTGCATTGCGTTTAAATACTATATAATCATTAGCTAGCCCCCACTCAAATTTTTCACGGTTCCAGCGCCAGGTATTGGGCCGCCCGAAAGCTCCTCCAGGCCATAATTCGGTACCATCCGGAGCCTGTATGGGATAATCCAGGCTTGCACTGTAACTGCCTTTGTAATCCAGGTCACGCAGGTAATACTTGCCCCGGTGCGCCACAAATGTATCCTGATGCCTGTATTTGGCATCTGATTCTACATCCAGAGGCAACTTATTGAATTTTTGTTTGGAGCTATCTTTGGTATAACAGAGCATGTAATCAAACTCTATGGCAATTTTTCCGCTATCATGCCCGCTGCCGGTTTTGCATTTGCGGATAAAGTTGGCCACAAAATTCTTTTCTCCGAAAATCTCATCACAGAGCAATTTGGTCTGCGCTAGTTCGGTATCATCAATACTGACAAAGATGGCACCCGAGGGAGATAATAATTGCCTGGCTAAACGAAGGCGTTTTTCCATAAAAGCAATCCAGCGGCTATGCCGGTAAGCAGCTTCCTGGTCTGAAAAGCGGTCTTTAAATTTAAAATCGCGGTTGCCGGTATTATACGGCGGATCAATATAGATGAGGTCTATTTTCTGCCGGTGGGTTTGCAGCAATATATATAAGGAATGGTAATTATCTCCTTCGATCAGCCAGTGCAGCGGCGACGTCTCTGAGGTATAAATGCGTTTTTCAGTTACTTCCCGCAAATACAATTCCTGTGGTGGCACAGATTCGCCATCTGCTTGCTTTTCCCATACCAGGCCATATTTTTTCTGAGGATTATTTTCTTCCAGCAAGGCAATCACTGTTTTCAATCTCTCATTTTCACGCATCAGGTCCTCAATGCTGGGATACTTATTTCCGATCATATACTATGGCTTGTAGATACAGCAAACAGAAACTGCTGCAATTTGTAATATATCCTAATAAAATTATATTATTCTGAATATAGTGCAAAATTATTAGCATCTATAATATTAAATTTATTATTTTTACAAACTATTTGCCGGAATTTGGCTCCGGTACCAAACGTTACATCTATATGTCTGCTAATTTAACATTTAAACCTCTTTCTTCGTGGATCAAATATGATCAGAAGCCATTGGTTATTGCCGGTCCTTGCAGTGCTGAAACAGAAGAACAACTGCTTAATACAGCCCGTGCCCTCAAAAAGTTGAACGTCGATGCCCTTCGTGCAGGTATCTGGAAACCCCGTACCCGTCCGAACAGCTTTGAAGGAAATGGTGTAGTGGCGCTGCCCTGGATTCAAACCGTAAAAAAAGAGGTAGGTCTGCCCTTTGCCGTAGAAATTGCTACGCCCCAGCATATTGAGGAAGCCTTAAAATATGGCGTGGATATTCTCTGGATTGGTGCCCGCAGCACCGTAAATCCTTTTAATGTACAGGAAATTGCAGATGCCCTCAGAGGGGTGAAAGTGCCTGTACTGATTAAAAACCCAATCAATCCGGAACTGGCTCTGTGGATTGGTGCCATTGAGCGTATTTACAATGCAGGGGTTGAGAATATTGCGGCCATTCACCGTGGGTTCTCTACATTCCAGAAAGGCAAATACCGTAACGACCCGTTCTGGCAGATTCCAATTGAACTTAAAACTATTTTCCCTGACCTTCCGATCATCTGCGATCCTAGCCACATCGGCGGAAAGCGGGATCTGATATTCGACCTTTCCCAGAAAGCGCTGGATCTGAACTATGATGGCTTGATGATTGAAACGCATTTAGATCCGGATAATGCATGGAGCGATGCTGCCCAGCAAGTTACGCCAGACCGTCTGGCTGAAATTCTGTCTGACCTTAAAATCCGCCAGGCAAGCAGCAACGATGCTTTCTTTGTGAATAAACTCGAAGAAATCCGTAGCCAGATCGACCGGGTAGACCGCGAACTGATCGAAGTACTGGCTGCACGGATGTCGCTGGTAGAAAAATTAGGTGAATACAAAAAAGAAAACAACGTAGCAATTTTCCAGGTAGAACGCTGGAATGAAGTGTTCAAATCCCGTCCGGAATGGGCTGCCAAAATGAATGTGCATGAAGATTTTGTAGCAGACCTTTTCAAACTGATTCACTTAGAATCTATCCGTAAGCAAACGGAAGTAAGCGAACGGACGATCGTTAAATAATCTATATTCCTTATGATACTCTAAAAACAGCCAGTATTGCTCTTTGCAGACTGGCTGTTTTATATTACCCCACCTCCCTCCCGGCCACCCCACCTAAATTTTAATTTAAGTTTTCAACAATTTTTAGGTAACGCTATGATTTCAACTTTTTTCTGCCTGCACAACCGTGTGTACAGGACTTTCTTTGCCCTTCTTCTAACTGTTTCTTTTACGCAATCCGGCCTTGCCCAGTCTCAGGGTCCTCCTATGAAATGGGGAAAAGTATCCGATAGGGACTTAGCCTTGAAATTTGTTGATTATGATAGTGCGGCTACCGCTGTGGTTCTGAACGATTATGGCACCATTACTTTCACCTATGGAAGTCATATCGTGATCCAACGGCATACACGTATTAAAATCCTGGACCGCAAAGCACTCGACCGGGCCAATATTACCCTGCCTTATTATGTGGGAAATGAACTGGAAAAAATCACAGATATCAAAGCCCAGACTATCAATGTGAATGCCCAGGGCAAAACTACTTTCCATGAGCTCTCAGATAAGCAGGTGTTCGACATAAAAATCAATGAAAACTGGCAGGAGAAAAGATTCACCTTGCCCTCTGTCAGCGAAGGTTCTATCATCGAATATAAATATACCACCCTTTCCAAGAACTTTTCTTTTCTAGACGCATGGGTGTTTCAACACGATATTCCTACCCTGCACAGCGAATTGCTGGCAAGTATCGGGCAGGATCTCGATTACAGGCTTTTACTGCAAGGCGTACGCCTACTGCATAAATATTCTGAAAAAAATTCCAACCGCTGGATGCTCGATAACCTGCCTGCTTTAATTGACGAACCTTTTACGGCAAACTACATGGATTATGCAGAAAAAATCCGCTTTCAACTGGCAGGCTATTACAAAAGTAAAGATGGCATTGGCGGAGGTCTTGAATATGTAACAACCATGACTACCTGGGAAAAATTAGCCCAGGAAGTGCTGGAAGACCAGGATTATAGTTCCTATTTAAACCGCAGGAATGTGGCTTCTAAAATAATTGAGAAAATAAACACCTCTGAAAGCACCGACAGGGTACAGCAAATTTATGACTATGTAAAGAACAATATACGCTGGAATGGTTTGTACAGAATATACCCTAAAAAAAGTATTGCTGAACTGCTGGAAACCAAAGAAGGCAGCAGTGTGGAGATCAACCTTTTGCTTACCCTATTGCTTTCTGAAGCCGGGTTTACCGCTAACCCAGTGCTGGTGAGTACCAGGGAGCATGGCAAACCGCAACGCACCTATCCCCTGCGCTCCCAGTTCAACCATGTAATTGTACACGTACTGGTTGGCGATAAAACCTATTTATTGAATGCTACTGATCCACTCCGCTCTTATAAGATCTTAGATAAAGAAGACCTGAATATAGCCGGTTTCCTGCTTGATAAAAATCAACCCAGGTGGATAGAAATTAAGCCCACAATTGAAACAAGAGACGTGATCGTAATGACAGCAGATTTGTCAGACATAAAAAATCCTACATACCAGGCAGATGTCAATTTTAAGGGATATTCGTCTTTAGACCACAAAAAGGCTTTCCTCAAACTGGGCAAAGATGCCTATATCAAGAAGCAGACAACGGCCAGCTTAACAGATTATACCCTCACAAATTTTTCGCCTTCGCCTGTAGAAGATGCCGAGCAGGATTTTAGGACTGTATATCAGTTTACTTCAGATCAGATCGATCCCGACGCAAAAATGCTATATATTAAGCCGGTATTACTTCACTCTTTCCAGGAAAATCCATATAAACAAGTCGACCGGCGCTTACCGGTAGAACATGATTATCAGGTTGGGTTTAATTATATTCTCAACATGAAAATTCCGGCAGGTTACCAGGTTCAGGAATTACCTAAATCCATTTTAGTCCGTTTGCCGGAAAATAAAGGTGATTTCAAATATGACATTAAGCACAGTGGGCAACAGATACAGCTTTCTACCAGTGTTACGATTAAACCATTCCTGCAACCGGCGGATTATTTCTTGTATCTAAAAGAGTTTCATAACCAGGTAATGGCCAAATTCAACGAGTTTATCGTCCTTCAAAAACAGTAGCAACTATATGTTATTACACTTGTTTTTTTACAAAAAGCAGTATAACTGTTTGTCAGGGCGGACAGAAAATAGTAAATTTATAGATTAAGTTTTAATGATTGAGCCATGAAAATGTATACCAGAGTTCTGCCTGCTTTATTGCTGGTACTGGCAGTTGTTTACTTTTTTATCTATAAACAAATGCCTGAATATTCACTGCATCAAATCAAAAAAGCGGCTGAACAACACGATCAGGAAAAGTTTGAAAAATTTGTAGATGTGCATGCTTTATCAGAAAGTCTGGCCATCCAATTTATCTCCTATTCCAGTGCCGACAGATCAGAAGAACTGGTAGATCCGGCTTTGAAAAGATCTGTGTCTGTTGCCTCATCTACCGAGTTAAACAGAACTTTTCAGGAGATTGTAGCAGATTATGTACAAAATGGCAAGTACAGCAATGATGCCGAGCTAGGTGGACAAACTGGAGAAACATCACCGGGAGTTATGCTGATGCAGTTGCAGGATTATATTGTGAGTAAATTAGAATTTGATGGTTTCCGTACGATTGATAAGCAGGATGGATTTGCGGATGTAACTGCCGATTTTTATATGCCGCAAAAAAATATATCCCTCGGGCTTCGTATGAAAATGGCTGATAAAGGCAAGCACTGGCAAATTGTAGAAATCGAAAACCTGAGTGAGTTTCTCAAGCAAATGCAATAATAAATTTCTTAAAAATCAAAAGTCAAATCAATAAAAGCCTGGTTTTTCAGCCAGGCTTTTTTATGTTAAGATTTATAAAGGGTGTATTAATCTGAAACCAATTAATACACCCTTTACAGGCTTTCTTTCAATGTATGATACGCTTCCATGATCTGGTCTGGAATACTAATACTGCTCATAAATCCTTTAGCAGGATAAGTAAGCAAACGTTCTGTTTCACCCACTAACTGTACATCCAGATTTTCACCTTTGGAGGCAAACATTTCCCATTCTGCCTGGTAACTGGTTTCTGGTGGGCAATTGATCCAGGTAACCTGCGAAAAATACAACTGGCAGGTATGAAATACCCTTCGTTGCCGGTATGCATTCGCTACAATAATTACCCTCTGCATACTGGTATCAAATGCCAGATGGGGATACTTGGTTTGCAGAAGTGCTGCAGTAAACCGCAGATTTTCGCCCGTATTGGCAGATGTTGATTCAGTAATCACTACCGGTTTAGGAATCGAGGGATAGGTTTGATAAAGTACTTTTGTAAAATATAAGGCTTCAGGTTCACCTAAATCTGCTGTTCCTGCCCCCATACCGCCAGTAAAAATGATCTGTGGAGCCATTCCTGCCAAATAAAGTTCGCCACACTTGGCTGGAATTTTCGGATCGAAATGACCAAAACCGATAACCACATCTGCTTTTGAAACAGGGTCTCTCAGATATAAATACTCAAAAACAGTTTCTGCCGGCGATTTCATTCAGAAATGAAGAATAGGTTGTTCATAGGCAGAATATTTATTTTACCTATGATGGGCTAAAATAGGTAATGATATGATAGAAAGTAAGTACAGGGAAAGTAAATATTGTGCCTCTCAGAAAGTGGTAAATGAATTCAGTGATGAGCAAACATTTCAAGGATGGTTACCACTCACTATTTCTTCCATTTCCGGGCAATATGAATGGCAGTTTCAATCATGGCCGGGTCCCAGCTTTCGATATTCCAGGCAGTATGCGCTAAACTGGATGCTTTCAATAGCCTGTTTGTCTCTTCATAGGAAGAAGAGGTTTCTAAAATTTCCGACAATTCCCGTTGTTGTGCATAGAGTTCCTGGTTTTCTACAAAAGTTTCCGGGAGAGTAATGGATGGTGGGATAAATGGGTTTTCTGAAGAGTTTGCAATCGTTTGATTGTTATCCTCCACAATTTGTTTCATTTGCACAAAATTCTGATAAAAAGCAGCTTTACTTTCCTGCGTTTTTAAGGCAATACCTAATTGTTCCAGCACCACATATTTCAGATTGGGACATACCGGTATAGTTTTTTCTAATAGATGAAATACTTCGGGTGGTACAGCCTGATCATGGGTATCCCTGCGGATGATCCGTTCAGATTGTTTCCCTGATTTTTCCCAGCTGCCTCCCGAAATATGAATTTCTCTAACCCGTTCCAGCGGATAAGATGAAAGAAGTTGCTCAAAATCCATGAAGAAATTATGCATCTGGCAAAACAGGTTATGCAGATCAAGTATAATAAAGCCGTTCACCGGTTCAATCAGCCTTTCGAGAAATTCTCCCTGCTGTTTTACTTGTTCCAGTGAAGCAGCAAACGCCAGATTTTCCAGCCCAACCGGACAAGAGCAAGCCTCCTGTATTCTGGCCAGACGATCCCTGCCAATAGCTAAAGTAGCAGGTGAATACGGTACGCACATAGGAGCTCCCTGATGAAAACTCTGTCCGGTCATAAAGCCAAAATGTTCGGTAATATGGTCAAAGTGAAATTCTGCAGATAACTGTTTTAGCTGCGAAAGCCACTGATACTGCTCCTTAGACCATTTGCCTGACAAAAGGGAGAAAAATACGCCATGGCCAATCAGCCTTTCTTCTTTGCTGAAGGCAGTAAGCAGCCTGGCAAACCAGCCTGGGGTATGCCAGATATTAAACAGGGTGTCAAATGACCATTCAATGGCATCTACCTGGGACTCTTCCAGCAAAGGAATGCTGGCCGAAAGTATATGAACATCCAGATTACAGGCAACCGATGATAGAATCTTAGCCAATAGTTATAGAAGTATAGTGAACAATTTAACCCATGCCACAACCCGGACAACTGTCAGGTATAGTACCTTCTGGTTCATTTTTGGATCCTTGTTCTGACTCTGGCTGTGGAGCTTCTTCAGCGGTTAAACAAGATGTGGTTTCAAGGGCAATGCCCAGCAGAATGGCGCCAAGCAGCGTTTTTGAGAGTTTCATAGATGGGTACGTTTAGGTTCTCTTCCCTCTTATGACCCTGCTATATGCCTAATAGTTGCAACAAACTACGATCAGACGTCAATAAAAATTCCCGGTTATGGGCCGGGAACCTGTTCAGAAAATTACCAGTTTAGAAATTAATTATTACCTCCAGCCCGGTTTAGTTCATCCAGATTGGTATTGCGTTTTTTCATTTCAAATGAAGCACCCTTGGTAAAGCGGTAGCGCAGGTTCAGGCGAATACCCCGTGAGCCAAAATACTGGTCAAACTCATTTACATTGCCATTGTAATTGGCGGCTCCTACTACTTGCCTGGTTTTAAATATATCGGTAACATTCAGAGCTAATTCCAGTTTGTCCTCCATGAAGGAACGTTTCAGGCCGGCATCTACCCACCACATTCCTGAAATTCTGTACAAGCCATAGGCAAGCGGCCCCTGGTATACACCATTCAGTTCTAAGCTAAGCTTTTTGGGTAATTGTATGGTACTCGTTGACTGCGCATAGAAAAAGAACTGCTGGTTGCGGAGCGTATTTCCCTGTTGTTCTACACTATAATCTTGATAGGCAGCTGTCAGGTTATTATTGATTTCCCATTTTTTAGCCACTTTAACAGGAATCACCAGGTTCGCATTCATATTTTTGAACATCTTCACGTTGGTCTGCTGGAAAATGGTAGTCCTGGTTTCAGTAAACTGCTCGGGAATTTCTGCAATAAAGTTTTTTGTCAGCGAATAGCCAAGGGTAAGGATATAGCTGTTTTTCAGGGTCTGGGTCAGTTCAAAAGAATTGGTATAGGCCGGACGTAAATTAGGATTTCCCTGGGCATAGGTATAGGGATCGAGGTAGAATACAAAAGGGTTCATAGCCTCATATCTCGGCCGGCTGATCCGACGGCTGTATTTGTAGGCGATCTGGTAATTCTTAGTAATGTTATTGAGCAGGAATATACTTGGAAACCAGTCCAGGTAATTACGGGTAAAAACTGTACCTGTCGTGAGCAGATTGCCTTTTCCTACGGTCTGTTCCGCCCGTAAGCCACTTTGCAAACTCCATTTCTTGGCGAGCTTGGTATTAAAATTTACATACCCGGCATAAATATTTTCCTTGTAAATAAAATGAGAAGTACGCCTTACATCGGGAATGCGCAGGTTTTCGGCGTCGGTAAAAAACATCAGGTTATTATCCGAAACTACATGACTGGCTTTAGCCCCCAGTTCCAGTTTAGTATCCTTAGAAAATGGTTTTGCAAAATCTGTTTTGGCTGAAAATATATCAAAATTGCTTGGGTTATCACTGCTTAACAACACCAGCCGGGGAAGGGCATCGCCATTGATTTGAGCGTACTGGTTAATAAACCTGGAATCTGCATTATTAGTTATCCGGACATAATCGATATCGCCAGTTAAGGTAGTACCCGTTGTATCGAGTTTGCCTATGTAATGGGCATTAAAGGTACTGTTTGAAAACTCGCCATCTATCAGGTTAGTGGCTGTAATCAGTGAATCTAAGGCAGGATCACCATTTCCCTGAAAAGTAGATGTTTTAAACTGGCTGTCAAAAGTCTGGTAATATAAATTGGCACTAATACCTACACTGTGTTTATCTGAAATATCATAATCTGTTCCCAACCGCACAGAAGGTGCCAGCCGGATATCTTCCTGGCGGCCATTCATATTGAACCTGACACTGGTTTCAGGGGTGTTAAATTCCCTGTTGAAGGCAGCATTTCGGAAAAAAACACGCCTGGACAGATCGGCATTCACAAATGAACTCCACTTGCCTTTTTTATAATTGATATTAGCTCCGGATGAGTAACTTGTCATGCCGTTATATTGCCCGCCTATATTTACACTTCCATTCATGCCGGTCAGGGTATTTTTTTTCAGATTGATATTCAGAATACCTGCTGTTCCTTCTGCATCGTATTTGGAAGAAGGATTGGTGATGATTTCAATGTCTTTCAGGTTTTCGGCAGACATCCCTTGCAGGAAATTCTGTAATTCCTTGCCAGTTAGATACGTGAGTTTGCCATCAATCATGATCCGGATGCCGCCTTTTCCATTCAGCTGGATATTACCATCCTGGTCGATAAAAACGCCGGGAGATTTGGCCAGTACTTCATAAGCCGTATTTCCGGCAGCTAAAGCGGTTCCTTCTACACTCACCACCAGTTTATCAGCATGACTCGTAATGGTAGGCCGCATAGATTGTACGGTTACTTCCTGCAATACTTTGGTATCTTGCTTGAGGGAAAGTTTACCAAAATTCTTTGAAAACTCTGTTCCGCTTACGTCAAAGGGCGGTGTATCGAGCTGGGCATATCCAATTACACTTACCCGTAACTTATATTTTCCGGCAGCAGGTGTTTTTAACTCAAACTTTCCAGCATCGTCTGTTACCGCTCCGGTTACCATTTTATTATCTGCCGTTTGCAGAATAGCAACGGTAGCAAAAGGTAGCGCAATCCCGGTATCATCCTGCACCACCCCTGAAAGTTTGCCTGTATTCTGGGCAAACCCTACCTGTGAGGGGAGCAACAGGAGACACAAAGAAAGTAGGAGATAAAGTTTTTTCATTGTAAATTATTTACTTTTAAAATGAACATACAATTCCAGCACCAGATAAAAGAAAGCCTCTTTTTATCTGGTTTCTAACAATATTATACTTAAAATACTATGCGGAGATAGGGATTTGTGTTAAACGGCCGTACTGCCCGGATATATGGTTTTCAGCATTTTACAAAATCACCCATATTGCGGGGTATATACCAGTATTGCGAAATTTTAATCCCTGTTGCGTTTTCTGTCAAATCCGTGGATTTTCAGGTCGATGTAGTTATTAATACTTTCGTAGGTATAGCCTTTGTTTTTGGCTTCTGCAATAAAGTCGGCATTCACGCCATGAATTTTAGCTTCTATCAATTTATTGATTGTAAGATTGGTAAAGCCAGCCTCTTTCAATTCCTGAATATAGGTTGAATTCACGCCATGAATTTTTACCTCAATAATTTTATCCAGGCCCAGATTGGTATATCCCAGCGACTCAATTTGTTTGATGCTTACCGGATCAATGCCGTGTATTTTTGCTTCCAGAATTTTATCTATGCTCAGGTTAGTAAAGCCAGCTTTATTTAAACTTTCGATATAGGCGGAATTTACGCCATGAATTCTGGCTTCCATCATTTTTTTCATACTCAGATTGGTAAAACCACCGGATCTGATATCCTCAATGTATTCACTAGTGAGCCCATGAATTCTGGCTTCTATAACCTCCTGGATGGAGGGCATTTTATTGCTGTATTTCTCAAATAAGCCTACATATTCCTGAAAGCGCCTCTGGGTAACACCATGAATGGCCAGTTCCAGCAGACGGTCGCCGTCTAGCTGAGTATAGGTTTTCTTCAGATAGGCTACATAGTCTTTTGTCATGTCTCCCATAAAAAGGTGAAACAGTAAATTCTCATCTTGACTTATGATGGCATTGTCTGCCAGGTAATTTTTAAAAGCGGCATCTTCTGTAAACTCATAACTTCCGTCGCTTTCCGGTGTTTCCAGTTTTCCGTTTAATGTAAGTGTACCTGCTTCACGGGTCAATTGATATACATCTGGCTGCTTTTTGGTAAATAGGGCATGTTCAAAGCATCTGCTCATGTTCCAGCTCCTGGAGTCAAGGTCTTCTTTAAATTCAATGCAGTAATACATTTTTGTTTTATGGCTAATCCAGTAGCCTTTGGACATATCCCGGTCACGGCTCTTTTTAAGATGCACTGGCGCAGCAGCTTGCACTTGTTCCACTTCTGAAAATGGCTGCCTGTCTTTAGGTCCGTACACATCGTCAAACAAAGTCATGTTTGAAGCAGGGTTTGCCGTAATACAAATGATACCTAAGATAAAAAAAGCCAGACCAACAGTTTTTGTAAAGAAGGCAGAAAGGAAAGGGGTTGGGTGAATCATGGGTATATTTTAATTTAGCCATACAAGAATTACCGGAGGGAATTAAACCGGAAATAAACTGTTGGGGAAACCTCAGCAATACAGGAAGGTTACAGGCTAAACTAAAATATTTTTATTCTATATGTTTATTGATCAGGATAGAAGACAAGCGTATTTATCTGAATCGAATTATAACTGGCTTTTTAGAAGAAATCCAAAGCAGGAATTGGTAACAGAACAGGTGTGTTTAATGCATTCAGGTTTTAAAGAATTCCGGAAACGACTGGCATCAGTTTACCTTCCGGATTGCCTTCCCACTTGGCATAATTATTTCCACCTTTGGCTTCTGCCCGCGCCTGATGCACCGCAACAGTTGCAGACTTAATTTCGAAAGGAGTTCCCACCAGCAGGCTTCCTACATCTGTCCGCCAGGAGCCAGTAGAAGTTCGTCCGGGTTCACCTTTTCCGGAAGCAGCCCTGTGGTCAAAATCCCATAGGTCATACCACCACATAGACCCATCAAAACTCCAGTCAGCATTGGTTCCATCTGCATCAGGATTCCATACTTTGAGTTTGCCCCACGCATATACTGTAAAGTTACCGAGCGTGCCACTGGTATTACATGCCCCCAGCATACTAAAGCTTACATCGCTTTCGATAGATTCTTTCAAACGGGTCGGATCGCTTCCTGCATTTCTTGCAATCTCTGCTCCCATCTGATTCACAAACCTGAGAAATTGAGGCGAACGTTTATCGTTTCCAAAATCAATCAGGGCATTACATTGAGTCATACCGAGAGAAGTAAGCCCGAATTCAGTTCCATTTCCATCCCGGTAATGATCAAGCAGGGTTTTGGGGAGTTGCACCGAAAAATTGAATTTAGCCCCCTGATGGAGAAGCCCACCTATTACATCCAAGTCTTTCCAGCCTTCCCGCTGAATCACAGGAGAAGGGGTTGAATGAATCTGAGTTGTCTGGTCAGCAGGTTTGGTTTGCAGAGGAATTCCCTGCTTATATCCATACATCGCCTGCATTACCTCCGCACCGTATCCATTGGTATGGAATGTAGCATTCTCGTTACCATAGCTTACTTGCTGCTTATTTTGCTGCGCTTCCTGGTGCTGGCTTTCCCTCCGGCGAAGAATGACTTTATTTTGGGCTGATTCCTCTTTAGACATGCAAAGAATTATTCAATAATGGAGACTGTAAGTGTAATTTGATTTATAAAGAATTGATTCAAAAAGCAATTCCAGGCTGATATTTTTTCATTTATAGAACACTCTCCAACCTATATTTCGTTTCTGCCAAAACAGGTGAATTTTGTTTTATTCCTCACTTTAATTCAAAAATAGGAGAATGTTTACGCACACTCAATTAAATCTGTATATTCGGGGATTGACAGCATTATTGTACACCTAAGCCATGAAAAAAAGTAACTTTTTTATTGTTTTTACCTCTCTGTTTCTCATCCTCTTCACCACAGGTTATTTATGGATACAGCCTAAAGCTGACCCTGATAAAAAAGAATGGAAGCCATTGTTTAACGGAAAAAATCTGGAGGGTTGGGACATAAAAATTGCCGGGCATCCTTTAAATGAAAATTACAAAAATACGTTCAGGTTTGAAAATGGCATGGTCCGGATCTCCTACGATGAATATGACCGTTTTAATGACAAATATGGCCATATGTATTACAAAGAGCCTTTTTCGCACTATATCCTGCGCTTTGAATACCGTTTCACCGGCAAACAAACACCCGGCGGCGCCAGCTGGAACGTACGCAACAGTGGAATCATGTTTCATTCGCAGTCAGCCAAAAGCCTTACTCTGGGCCAGGAGTTTCCGGTATCTCTGGAATATCAGACTTTAGGAGGTTTAGATAAAGGTGAACGGCATACAGGCAATTTATGTACACCCGGCACTATTGTGCATATGGATGGCAAACTCAATCCTAACCATTGTATTGATTCAGATTCTAAAACGTATAATGGCGATGGCTGGGTAAAAGGACAGATTCTTGTTCTGGGCGATTCACTTATTTCGCATATCGTGGAGGGCGATACAGTCCTTAGCTATCAGCAGCCGCAGATTGGAGAAGCAAACTGGGCACAGGGGAAAGAAGATGCATATTCAGCAATATGGAAAAGCAAAAATGGGCAAGCACTCAAAGAAGGTTATATTGCTTTGCAGGCGGAAAGTCATCCCATTGATTTCCGTAACGTTGAACTCCTCAATTTGAAAGGTTGCATGAATAAAAACTGCCCGAACTACAAATCATATTATGTAGTACCAGGGCCATGTAATTGTAAGAAGAAATAACATCCGTACAATATCTGTATTAAGCCTGTTTTTTTGAGGAAGTAAGCGGGGCAAAGCAGCGGGTGACCATCTTTCTTACCTTATCAATAGTAAGTGGTTTAACCAGGTAATATCCCGCCTGGAACTGGGCTGCCTTCGTAATGTCGCTGGTATCTTCGGAGGAAGATAACATGATTACCGTATAGTTTTGCTGATAGGTTTCTCTCAGTTCCTGGAGAAATTCAAACCCATCCATGCCAGGCATCCTGATATCAAGCAAAATCAAATCAACATCCTCCTGGGTGGAAGCATTTTCTTTAGGCAAGCTATTAATATATGACAAGGCTTGCTCTGCATTTTTACAAAGAACAATCTCTTTGGCAATACCCATTTGCAATAGAATCGTTTTACTCAAAAAAGCATCTATTTCCTCATCTTCTACTAACAATACTTTATTAAATTGTTTCATAAGGCAGGTTTATCAGCTATGGGAATGGTGGCAGTACGGTCAAATTATTTAATACTTACCTGGAAAAGGCAGAATATCGGAGTAGCACTCATGTCTGATAAATTCGGACTAATACATATACATATACGAAAATCAGAAAAAAAGTTTAAAGATATTATGTATTTATACCAATATCCGTATAAATACGCACCTTATAATTCAGTTTACTGTATATTTTAAATCAGATATTGACAAGCACCCTTACAGAACTGATAGTCATCAAATCTTTTACTTGTAGTGTATAAAATAAAAAGCCTTCCAAACTGAAAGGCTCTTTACACACATAGCTGTTGAAGGATATTCATCCTAAATTGATAGCTATATATGGGCTATTCATCGAAAAAGAAACCGGATTCATCAACTATAATCCATGTTTTGATTGGTTTTAAATTTTTATTTGGATTTGTATACCGGAATTTCCCGGCCATCCCGCCAGTGTAATTTGAGCAGCGAAAAATTCTTGCCATCCTCTTTTATAAATTCTACATGCACCTGCTCATTCAATACAAACCAGTCTTTTTTGATTTCCTGCAATTGGGTAATTTGGTTGCCCCTGCCGGTATTTTTACAATAGAGCTTTTCCTCCTGCAAATAAACAATTAAACCATTGTAATCTCCTGTATAATGGGCAAGCGCTTGTTGATCTATCGTATGAGTATTACTTGTTGCGTCTAGTGCATGTACTGCCCATAATAGTTTGCGTTTCTGTTTATCATCGGTTGCTTGCTGAATGAATTGCTGTAAAATTAATTTATGCGCCATTTGCAAAGCCTCTTCTGCTGAAGCAGCCATATCGGGAATAACGCCGGTGCCTTCCCAATTGGTTTTTGAATAGGGATTTATAGATTGGGCAAAGGGAAGATGCAGAATAAAGCCATCACCCAGCACAAATGGACCAGCCGGATGAGCACCACCACCTGTCGTATCCCCTACTACTGTAGCCCGTTTAGACTGTTGCATGCTGTAAGCAAAATCTTCTCCGGCAGAGAAAGTGCTGCTACTGGTCAGAATATATACTGGCATGGATAAGGTTACTCCTTCGGCACGAGCCGGGTCAGCCCAATATACACTGCTACTGTCGATACGCCGGTTATAAATACTGGTAAATGGCGTGGAAACGGAGAAAAAATAGCTGCCAAGCTGACCTACCATTTCCGGACTGCCTCCCCCATTGTATCGGAGATCTAATATCAAGGCTTGTGTATGAGATAAAAAGCGTAATGCCGAAGAAAAACTGGGTTTGGCCAGGGAAACAAACCGGGTAAAGCTATAAACAGGCAGATAACCTATATTACCATCTAATATTTCTACCCGGTTCAACCCAAAATTCGATTCTCTGGCAGAAAGCAAAGCCAGTGAATCTTCTCTTCTTCGCTTATCAGGATTTACTTCCAGAATGGCTTTCGAAAGATCAGGATCATAGCTCATGTATAAATGGCCATCTGCATAAATACTTTCCATATCCCTGGTAAGTTGCCCAGCCAATTGGTGCGCATCTTTAATTGTCCGATATATCCCTTTCTTGCGTTGCTGTTGCAGGTGCTGACCCATCTGTACGGCTTTGTCTGGAAAAATATAATACCGCTCTAAAGTCTGGCTGATCGTATCAATCAGCTTTCTTGTAACTGCAGGGGTTATAACTGGCTTAGGCAAAGCAGTTTGAGATAATGCCTGGAACGATTGTAATAAACCGGCAAAGCAGATCAGGAAACAAAGGAGCAGTGTTTTCATAGTTGATGAGTGGCGTTTGTTCAAGTAAATGACAGAACAATCCTTTCGCCAGTCTTTAAAAACTCTCCTATTATGCTAAGAAGGAACTTTTGGGTAAATAATTAGCTGATTTGCTGTTCATTATCGGACAGGATTATGTTCATTTCCGGGCAATATTCCTTGAGAATTAAGTTGCAAAATGTCAAAACAGGCATGCAGATCCTTACCTGCCTATAGCAATACTTTACCATTGTAGCCTATATAGATGATAAAAACAGATAAGACTACTATACACTATCTCTCTATTTCTGATTTGCTAAGTTTGCTGTCCTACATTCTTATAAATTGGCTTTCAGGAACTCGAAGATTTTTGTCCGGATGGATTCACTATCGAACTTTTCGCCGAAATGTGGCGCACCATCTACAATAATTACTTCATTTTTAACTTTTACCTGATCTAAATAAGATTGCAGCAACAAGGACTGGGTATAGGGTACTGACTCATCTTTCTCCCCATGAATGATCAGAAACGGAGGATCATTTTTATCTACATAACTAACCGGGCTGGCAGCTTTTGCCAGATCAGGTCTTTTTATGGGGGAAGCACCCAATAATAATGAGATGGGATTTTCGGCTGCCAGTATTTCAGGATCGCTGGAGAATGCCAGTAAATCTGATGGCCCGTAAAAGTCTACTACGGCTTTGATTTTAAAGGAAGGTTTCTTCTGAGCCGGATAAAATCCTGTGACTGAATTATTATTGGATAAGCCCAGTACAGAAGCCAGATGGCCGCCTGCCGAAAAACCAATAAGTGCTATTCGTTCCCGGTCGATATTATATTTCGACGCTTGCTGGTAAAGAAATTCTATGGCCTGGTTGCAGTCATGCATTTGGGCAGGAAAGGGTGCAGTTGTGCTGAAACGGTAATCGATAGAGGCAAAGGCATACCCATTATCCAGAAAATCTTTGACCGTCTGTTTCATATACCCCATATCGGCATATTTATCATTGGTCATCCAGCCGCCGCCATGTACCCATATCACTAATGGCAATTTACCCTTGGACTGTGATGGGAGGTATATATCCAGCAGGTGTTTTTTTAAGGTATCGCCAGCATAGGGTATATTCTGGTGAAAGACAGTAGAGGCAGGAAAAATGCTTTTGATACGGTCAGGGATTTGTGCGGCACAGAATGTGGTGGCTCCCACAAAAAAGATCAAACAAAATAAAAGGAGTATGCTTACTGAGGTGTTAAAATTTCGCATAGGATCATTATTTCGGGAAAATACTCGAAAAATTCATATCAAATAAAATGGTTTCTAATTTTTATTTCTAGTGATTTATTTGAAAGGTGAAGTAAACTGACAAACAGATTTTACTGTAAGAAGTAAATGTTGTTTAAGAGAAGTGTGCGATACTGCTTGCTTGAAAAAAATGCCAAATCAGGATGGATTGCTGAGTAGTAAAATGGGGTACTTTGCCTGCCTGGAAAAGCTTCAGGTTGCCACTGTATGAAGTACCAGGTAACCGGCCAGTAAATACATACCAAATAAGATAGCAGCCACACTCATAAGGGCCAGCAGGGGTACAAGAAAAATCATCAGATAGAAAAAGATACCCTTTTGCCTCCGCCATCATCGGTTCATGCAAAATTTTCACCGGAAAGAAAGCTGGCAACAGCTAAGAGGTAGAAAATAAGTTCGGTAATAAAACCAGATCCTTTCACATAGCAGGTTATAATCACCAGGATTAGGCTTATTGCTAAACAAACTTCATAGGCACCAAATGTTGCAAGTGGCATAGGTAACTTTTTATACATAAAACTGATTCTGTGAGCTTTACATAAAGAAACCCACAGAATCAGTTTTTAATCAATGACGAGCCAGTCCTTGAGAAACTCTAGTTTAGAGTGGTATTCAAGCCTGGCCTGGCGGCTGTCATTATTTGACACAACAATTATTTTTTGACCATCTACCTGGGTGTCGATATCATAGATGGCATTGGTATGAAAGCCTTTACTTTCATCTTTAGATAAAAACTTTGCTTTACGAGTTACCATATAGCCTATGTTAAATTGTACAACAACTTATTACATAATTACTAAATATTGCAACGATAAGCATGAGCCATACTGTTCATGCCATGTGTAAATGAAAAGTATACTAATTTACGATCCTTCTGCTATTCAGAAAAGAGATAGAAGGAATTTTATCTTTCCTAATTAAGGAATACCTGAATGAGTCAATAAGCAATTACAAACCAGGTAAACAGTCTCCCTATACGCTCTGCACTACCATTATGACTGGAACTTCTTATATTACTGGCTGGGAATCCCATATTCTGTCGGAAGTCTGGCTTTGCCCATGCCGGTTTGTAAAGAAAGAATGGACACAAAGCAAACTGCCAGTCAGCAGGAATATACTTACAAAAATTGCCGAAGACATTGAAAGTCCGGGAAGGATCAGGCATAGCGGGAAGATAACAGCCAGCCAAACCAGAAAGGTACACATACTTAGATAATTCATAGAACGGAGTGGATAATTTGCAAGTGCCCGCCACCTGTTTAAATCCCCTCCCCACTGATGTACAAACTTGTAATATATATTGCCCTGGTGGGTAAATCTGTAGAGTAATAAGGGGTCTAAATTTCCATATGCTACACTGAAAAGCTCACTGGGCGCTACTATCCTGTAATTTCTGGGATCTATTTTTTCTTCCAGTATCTCCTTATATTCACTTTCAAAAGATACCTTCTTTGCAGGCACCTGTGCATCCATTACACCCCTGAATAAGTTGACAGGTAAACATCTTAATCTGTATTTAATACAGATGGCACGCACTTGTTCTTCAGAATACGTCTGCTTCAAAAATTGCTTCTGCTTTTTTATTTGCCTTTCTTGTAAGAGACAAGTATTAACAAACCATACACTTGCCTCCGGATCGTCTACTAATAAGTGTTCCGCTACTGCTGAAACTGAATAGGCGGCAGCGGCTTCCAGTTCCTTTTTTAAATTTACACTGAACATAGCTTTAGGAGTTTGATGAATAATAAAGTAAGACTAGTCATTAGGAAGGTACAAAAAAAAGAGAAATGAAAAAACAAAAACGCAGGAAAGTATAGAGTATTCATTCACAAATATTTACTATGGAATTTTCAGACGCTATTGAGCTTATCCGGCATCCGGAATCAGGAAACGTAAGCCGGAGTATATGGGCAGATCTGGGATGCGGAAGCGGGTTATTTTCCTTTGCCTTAGCAGCCCTATTGCCGGAAGGAAGCCACATTTATGCCATCGATAAGAATCCGGTGAGCCTGAATAAACATTCTAAACCGGCACAGACCATTATTCAACCACAACAGGCAGATTTCGTAACCCAGGAACTTTCATTGCCTCCCCTGGATGGTATACTCATGGCTAACTCTTTGCATTATGTGAAAGATAAGATTTCATGCCTTACTAAACTGAGTACTTATCTGAAAGAAAATGGTGCTTATATTATTGTGGAGTATAATACCGAAACAGCAAACAGATGGGTTCCCTATCCGATTCGTTTTGAGACGCTGAAGGATATGTTCGCAACACTGGGATACACCAAAGTGAATAAACTGCGTGAAAAACCATCTTTGTATGGAAGAGCTAACTTATATGCTGCCTATATCAGCCGATAAACCGCTTGATTGCCGATATCATGCCTTACAACCATGGGTCAATGCGATTTAGGCTCTGGTACCAGTTCTGTTTTTAGCAGACACATCTGATGCATACCTTCTACATACGTGTATTGAATCTGTAATTGATTATTGTCGCAGATCTGTTTAACAATCGCCAGGCCTAAGCCCAGCGAATCGGCACTGGTAGATTCTTTCTTAAAGCGTTCAAAAAGGCGTTCTGGTTCGGTTTTAAGTTTGTCACCTGTATTGCTGACACACAACTGACCAGAGGTAGACTTTATCTGGATTTGCCCGCCTGGCTGGTTATGCCGGATGGCATTATTTAATAAGTTACTGAGCAGAATATCTGCCAAGGACGGCGAAATAGTAGCAATAAAAGGCCCCTCATTTACTACAAACGTTTTCAATTGACGTATCGTCAATATTTCCTCAAAATCAATGAGCTTACTAATGGCCAGTTCTGTAAAGTTAAGTTTTTCAACATCGGTAAATTGTTTGTTTTCTATTTTAGCCAGTAAGAGCAAACCCTGGTGCAGGCGCGACATGCGCCTCGAAGCCTGGTAAATTTCATCGATCCAGTAGGTTTGAGCAGAAGTTAGTTCAGGGGATTGAATGAGTTGTTCGACCCTGGCATTAATCAGCGAAAGAGGCGTTTGAATCTCATGGGAGGCATTTTCTGTAAATTCCTTCAGGCTCCGGTAATCATGCTGCATCTTGTCAGACATCTTTTTCAGCACCTCATTAAGTTCATTGAATTCAGTAATTTTCTCCGGGGCTAATTCTATCTTCTTACTGCTGGTCAGGTCAAATCCCTTGATTTTAGCTAAAGTATCGTAAAAAGGCCGCCATAAATTCCCAGATAAGGTCCGTTGAAACCAGAACATTGATCCCAGCAGCAAGCCCAGAAAAGTAAGCATCGCCAGGGTGATCACTTCAATCAGTTTATACGACTCAATGAGTGATTTACGTATCGAAACCCGGTAATCAAGCTTGCCAATAGTAGTATAAAAGGTGAGCTGGCGGAAAGGATCGCTGTTCGCTTCATAGCGGTTATAAATGAGTGTATCTTTAAATTCTTCAGTAATAGGCGCACGTTGCCTGACAGGCAATACATCAATTTTGTTTTCTACAAAATAGCAACTCCCCGACCAGCTTTCCTGGTCTTTCATAAAGGCTTCAAAATCCTGCCTTTCCACCTGCAAACGGCTTTCCACTTCGTCGTAAATTACTGACCGGATGATCCAGTAAAAGGCAAAACCGGTTATTAAATAAATGGCTAAGGAAAAAAGCAGGTAGATCCGGCTGGTTTTGGTGAGTAATTTCAAGGATTTACAAATTTATACCCGATACCATAAATTGATTGTATATAATCTTTATTACTTTTTTCCAAGAGTTTCCGCCGCAGATTTTTAATATGGGAATATACTATATCAAGCGAATCGGCTGAATCAATATTATCCCCCCAGAGGTGTTCAGCAATGGAAACTTTAGTTAAGGCTACTTCTATATTAGAGAGAAAATACATCAGCAGATCGTATTCCTTCCGGGAAAGCGTGGTTTCTTTGCCAGCTACAAATACTTTCCGGGCAGCAGTTTGTACCTGAATGGCATCAAAGTTGATTTCGTTGCTGCCTCCGAAATTTAACCTTCTGATCAGCGATTTTAACCTGGCATTGAGCTCAGATAAATGAAAAGGTTTGGTCAGGTAATCGTCTGAACCGATAGTAAGGCCTTTGATTTTATCTTCCAGTGCATTGCGTGCCGAAATAATAATGACACCAGTAGTAGCTGATATTTTCTTGAGCGTTTCAATAATGCCAAATCCTTCCCCATCAGGCAAGGTGAGGTCGGCGATGATACAATCGTAATTGTACACGTTTACTTTTTCATGGGCCTGCCAGTAAGTGGAAGCCACTTCACAGATGAATCCTTCTTTATTCAGGTAGTCAACTATGCTCTCCGCTAAGCCTTTTTCATCTTCAATTATTAGAATTTTCATACTACATAGTTTGGGAATAACACCAAAAATAGGAGCCAATTCTGTAAACATTTGGGAATTATACCTTTTAAATAAAAAAATCAGAAGAATGGTTCGATTCCCAAATGTTTCCAACATTCACCTGTAGTTTTGGCTAAAATCTTTGAAAAGTGAACAAAATTATTCCAATGAAACGCCAGACTATTTTAAATAAACCCAACTCAACCAGTATAAGAAGCAATTCTTCCGAAACCGGAAAAACTGGTTTAATCCAATGGGTAATAATTCTGCTAATAGCAATTGTAGTAACAGCATTGAGTTCTCAACCCTCGCTTGCCCAACAGCAGGATTTGTTTCAGATACTCGAGCAGAGCAAGCATAATTATCCACTTATTAAGGCTAAACAAGCTGAAGTGCATAGCGCCGAACGGAAAGTACAGTCTGCCAAAAGTGAGTATTTGCCCAACTTAACCGTACAAGACCAGTACACCTATGGAACCAGTAACAGTGTAACCGGAGCCTATTTTCCCAACGAAGGTACGGCGCTCTCCCCTTCCGGTGGTATACGTCCTGACAATATTTATCAGGCTACCTTCGGAAGTTTTACCTCTGCTTTAATGGAGTGGAAAGTGATTAACTTTGGAAAAGTAGCAGCCAATGTACAAACCGCCAGAAATGAGCGGAACAAAACCCAGGCCGATTACGAAAACGAACTCTTTCAGCACCAGGTTCGTGTGGCCGATGCCTACCTGCTTACCCTGATCAGCCAGAAACTGGTAGATATACAGCGCAATAATGTTGAGCGTACACGAACGGTGAAGGGAGTAGTAGAAGCCGGAGTTGTTTCAGGTATGCGGCCTGGGGTAGATAGTTCACTGGCCAATGCGGAATATACCAAAGCGCAACTGCTTCTGCTGGAAAGCGAACGCAATGAAAAAGCCCAGCGGCTGCGTTTATCTGAGCTAACTGGTATTTTACAGGATAGCATTCAGGTGGACAGCATGGCCTTTTATACCCAGTTGCCTGCCCAGCTTTTGTCTGTACAGGCCAATGAGAACAATCCGGTTTTACGCTTATATAATTCTCAAATACGGGTTTCAGAAGCCAGAAGTGTAGCCATCCGCCGCTCGTTTCTGCCTTCCGTTTCCCTGATCGCCGCCGGATGGGCCAGAGGTTCGGGCATCTCTAATCAGGACGATAGTTATCATACAGACATGGCGAGCGGATTTAAGTATCAGGTGTATAATTATATGTTTGGTATTTCTACCCGGTGGAACCTGACCAGTTTTTTCCGCATCCACAACGATTTCCGTAGTGAACAATTTCAGGCGCAACGTTACAAAGAACTTTACAATCAGCAGTCTCTGGCCATAAGCCGGCAACTCAAAGAAGCACAGATGCAGGTACAACTCTCCCTGGAACAAGCCAGGCTGGCACCTGTGCAGTTAGAAGCTGCCAGGGCAGCGTATAATCAATCCCGTTCCAGGTACCAGAGTGGCTTAGCCGACCTGCCTACGTTCATCCAAAGTTTTTTTGCCCTCAACCGGGCAGAAGTAGACCGCATCGTAGCCAATAGTAGCGCCTGGCGCTCTGTATTACTACAAGCGGCAGCAGCCGGCGATCTGTCTCTTTTCCTCAACCAAGTCAAATAATTATTTCTAGTATATAAACAAGTATTGCTATGTATCAATTAATTAGAAACGCCCTGCGAAAACCTATACTGGTCGTCGTAGCCGTTCTGGGAATTCTATTTTTTTCAATTCTTTCTCTATTCACCATTCCGGTAGATATTTTCCCAAACCTGGATCTGCCAACTATTTATGTGGTGCAACCCTATGGTGGAATGGCGCCGGATCAAATGGATGGCTTTATTGCAACCAAGTACCAGGATCACTTTTTATATGTTTCCGGTATCCGGGATGTAGACGTAAAAACCATACAAGGGCTTTGTTTGATCAAACTGCAATTTTATCCAGGAACGGATATGGCCCAGGCAGCAGCAGAAGTAGCCAATAATGTTTCCAGGGCTAAAGCCTATATGCCCGAAGGAACCGTACCTCCGCAGGTTGTGCGCTTTGATGCCAGTTCAGTCCCGGTTGGGCAATTAGTGTTTGAAAGCAAAACCAGATCACTCAATGAAATCCAGGATTTTGCTTCCTCCCGGGTCCGGCCCATGTTCTCCAGAATTGAAGGGGTATCTTCACCTCCGCCCTTTGGTGGCAATCAGCGGACCATTGTGGTTCGGGTAGATCCCAGGTTAATACGGAGTTACCAGCTTACCCCAGAAGAAATCATTAAAGCCATTGTCAGCAATAACCAGCCTTCTCCGGCAGGAAATATCCGCATCGGCAATCGCACCTTAATGACGCCGGTAAATTCGCTGGTCAACAAACCGGAAGATTTTCTCAACATTCCTATCCGAGTGGGTGCCGGACCTACGGTGTTTGTAAGGGATATTGGCACCGTAGAAGATGCCGCTGATATCACGGTAAGTTATGCCCTGGTCAATGGAAGACGGGCGGTATACATTCCGGTCGTAAAAAAATCAGATGCTTCTACGCTGGATGTGGTGAGTAAGATTAAAGCGGCGCTGCCAGAATTACAGAATGCCGTACCTGAAGATGTAAAAATCTCCTATGAGTTTGACCAGTCGGTATATGTAACCAATGCCTTAAAAAGCCTGGTAACAGAAGGAGTATTGGGTGCTGTACTAACCGGGATTATGGTACTGCTTTTCCTGCGTGACTGGCGCAGTGTGATTATTGTAGTGATCACCATTCCTATTTCTATTTTTTCAGCGGTGATTCTCCTGAACCTGGTTGGCCAGACCATCAACATCATGACCTTAAGCGGACTGGCACTGGCCATAGGTGTACTGGTTGACCAGGCGACGGTTACGATTGAAAATATTCACCAGCACCTGGAAATGGGCAAGCCGAAAGCCCAGGCGATCTGGGATGCCTGTAAAGAAATAGCCTTCCCCGAATTCCTGATTTTGCTGGCGATTCTGGCGGTTTTTGCCCCAGCTTTCGTGATGAATGGAGTGCCCAGGTCTATGTTTTTGCCTTTGTCCTTATCGGTAGGTTTTGCCATGATTGCTTCTTTTCTGCTGTCGCAAACTTTTGTTCCGGTACTGGCCAACTGGCTGCTGAAAACGTATCCTACCCATGAACCAGCTACTCTGGCCCTGGATACACAGGAAGTAACTACCCTGATTGATGAAACGAATCATCCACCAGCCAGACTTTCCGGATTTGATAAATTTAAGCTGAAGTATACTCAGCTATTAGAAAAAGTGGTGCACCGTAGATCACGCACGGTAACACTATATCTGGTGGCCAGTATCGCCTTAATTGGCCTGGGTTTTTATTTCATTGGAACTGATATTTTACCTAAAGCCAATAGCCGCCAGTTTCAGTTGCGTTTACGGGCACAGGACGGTATGCGAGTAGAACGCACAGAAGAAGCGACGCTTAAAGTGTTAGACATTATTAAGTCGCAAGTAGGGGCTGAGAATGTAGCCATTAGTTCTGCCTATGTAGGTACGGTACCTTCCAGCTATGGAACTTCTAACATCTTCGTATTCAACAGCGGTCCACATGAAGCGGTGTTACAAGTCTCCCTTCACGAAGATTTTCCGGTACAGATAGATGAATTAAAAGAGCAATTGCGGGATCAGATCACCCGGAAAATACCTGGCCTGCGAATCACATTCGAGCCCATTGAATTAGTAGATAAGATCATGAGCCAGGGTGCAGCAACGCCCATTGAAGTAACCGTTGCCGCCAAAGATGTAGAAGAAGCCGGGCGTTTTGCCAGAAAGATTCAGGAGAGAATGCAGCAGATACCGTTCTTACGCGATGTACAAATTGCCCAGCCCCTCTCCTATCCGGTATTGCGGGTAGAAATGAACCGCGAAAGAGCTGGTCAACTGGGCATAACTTCTACCCAGGTAGCCCGTTCGATGGTAGCGGCTACTTCTTCCAGCCGCTTTACCGATAAAAACTTGTGGCTTGATAATTCCAAAGGTCTGGCCTATCAGGTTCAGGTGCAGATTCCGGAAAGCCAGATGTCGAGTGTGGATGCCATCGGTAATATTCCTTTACATTCAGGTGACATGCACCCGGTACTATCGGATGTGGCCACCTTCTGGGAAGAAACCGCTCCAGGTCAATATGATCGTTCAGGACCTAACAGGCTGGTTACTATTAATGCTAACCTGCATGAAAAAGACCTGGGTGCCGCCAACAAATCCGTACAACAAGCCATTGCAGACGCAGGAACACCACCTCGTGGGGTAATTATAGAGCAAAAAGGACAGACGAATCTGTTAACCGAAACCTTGAGCAGTTTACAGACCGGGCTGATGATCGCCATTGTGATTATTTTTCTGCTGCTGAGTGCTACCTTTCAATCCTTCAAATTATCCTGGGTGGTGCTTTCTACCATTCCGGCTGTAGTACTCGGTTCCATAGGAATGCTTTTACTAACCGGAGCAACCCTGAATCTGCAATCCTATATGGGCTTAATCATGTCGGTAGGTGTATCAGTAGCCAATGCCATTCTGATGGTAACCAATGCCGAAAACCTAAGGCTCCAGCTGAAAGATGCCCGGAAAGCCGTAGTGATGGCGGCCAACAGCCGTATCCGTCCTATTCTGATGACCAGTATTGCCATGATTGCCGGTATGATTCCGATGGCGTCTGGCTTAGGAGAAGGCGGCGACCAGATTGCTCCCTTAGGACAAGCCGTAATCGGTGGACTGATTGCCTCTACCCTGGCTTCACTGCTGATTCTCCCGGCTGTATTTATTCTGATCCAGCAGAAAGCTTCCTTACAATCCGTTTCTCTCGATCCTGAAGATCCACAAAGTAATTTTTATACCCAATCTAATCCGCAAACAACTTTATGAACATAGTAAAATCTTTATGGCAAGTTTTCCCTTTCATGATAGGGGTAGCTGCCTGCCATTCAGCCGCAGAAACAGAACATAAAAACCTGGCTGATGCACCCCAAACCCAGTTAGTAGAAGTTACACAGGTGCAGCAATTACAGCCTGCCAAGCAGATTACTTTACCCGGTGAACTCAAACCCTGGAACAAAGTTTTAATTTTTCCCAAAGTGAAAGGCTTTGTGAAAACAATCAATGTAGACCGTGGTTCGGTTGTGAAAAAAGGCCAGATATTAGCCCAGTTGGATGCACCGGAAACAGTAGCCGAATTAAGTCAGTCGAAAGCGCAGTTACTGGCCGCAGAAGCCGCTTTGCATGAACAAAGGGCCAAATTTGAGGCAAATAAATCTACCTATCAACGATTGCTGCAAACCAACGCGACACAAGGTGCCGTATCGGTAAATGAACTGGAACAATCCCGGGCCAGAATACTGGCTGATAGCGCTACTGTAACGGTTGCCCAGGGAAATGTACAAGCTGCTCAGTCTTATTATCAGACCAAAGCACAATTAGTCAACTACTTAACCATTACGGCTCCTTTTGATGGCCTCATTACCGAACGCTCAATCAGTCCTGGTGCACTGGTAGGACCTGGAGATGGAAAAGCCAGTCCATTATTTGTATTGGAGGAAAATAAAACCTTGCGCCTGACTATTGCCATTCCGGAAATGTATGCCAACCAGATTCCGCAGAAGAGCGAAGTAAGTTTCGCAGTAAATGCCATTCCGGAAAAGCAGTTTAGCGCCCAATATGCCCGCAGTGCCCGCAGTGTACAGGAAGAAAACCGCTCGATGATGGCTGAGTTTGATGTAGACAATACATCCAATGAGTTGAAAGCCGGCATGTATGCTGAAGTTAATTTACCTATTACACGCTCTGCTCCTACCTTGTTTGTGCCCATAAAATCACTGGTAAGTTCCAGTGAGCGCATGTTTATTATCCGGGTGAATAATAATGTAGCCGAATGGGTAACGGTGCAGAAAGGCAATGTGGTGGATACGCTGGTAGAAGTGTTTGGGGAAGTACAGCCAGGGGATGTAATTGTGCGCTCCGCTTCCGAAGAGCTAAGAAACGGGCAAGCTTTGCAGGTAAGGCAATAATATCAAAACCTTCCTGTAACTACACAGAAATTATCTGTTTAATAAATAATCTCATCGGTAATTATGCATACTTACATAATTAGTTTTCTGATTGTAAGCCTATTAGGAAATACGGCAGATCGTATATCAGACATAAAAAGCAAACAAACTTTAGATTTAAACCATGCATTTACTTTTGAGAAGGATTCGGTAAATGAACTTCCTCATGGCTGGAAAAATATTTCCGGAGAATGGAAAGTGACAGATGATGAGGAAAATAAAGTCATTTCTCAAGTTGCCCCAAAGCCAAAAAGCTATTGCAACATCGCTATCATAGACACGCTGCAAGAAAAAAATATCCGGATTTCTGCCAGAATGAAATTTACTGGCGGCAAAAAAGAACGGGGAGGCGGCATTGTCTGGCGATACCAGGATACAAAGAATTACTATCTCCTGTGGATCAACCCATTTAATAATTGTATCACGGAATACCGGATTAAAAACGGACACCGGGTCGAATTACCTATTTATGGCAGAACCAGGCTTCCGGATGTGCCTTTTAAAATAGCATTACATAAGTGGTATCAGATAGAGTTGCAGGTGATAGAGGATGAATATATCTTTTTTATAGATGGGAAAGAGCTTTTCAGGGAAACTGACAAGGCTTTTACGAAAGAAGGATATGTTGGAATATGGACAAAAGCCGATGCGCAAACCTATTTCGATAACATCGAAGTACAGCCTCTCCTATTTAAAGTTCGCACTGATAACAGTGAGTAAATCCTGTGTTTATTTAGCAGTGTACTATAACAAAGTTGTATTTAATAAACCCTAATAAGAAATAGTATAAAGAGTAATAAAGGCTAACAATGAATTAATTCTTTACCTGAAGATGATTGATTTATGATCTATCATCTTCAGGTTTTCTATAAAAGGATTGGGTGCTATTGTATGTATGCATTCACTGTTGCGATGCTGCCATCCTGTTGATGGGTTAATTCTGTTACTTTAATATTGCGGAGATGCGTCTGGCCGGAGAGTTGGGTATCATGATAGAACAAATACCATTTTTCTTTATATTCTACGATTGAATGATGATTTGTCCAGCCTTCTACCGGATTTAAAATAACTCCTTTGTAAGTAAACGGGCCATAAGGGCTGTCTCCGGTGGCATAAGCGATATAATGTGTATCTCCGGTAGAGTAGGAAAAATAATATTTGTTATTATACTTGTGTACCCAGGCAGCCTCAAAAAAGCGGCGGTCATGGTCTTTGGCTGATAATGATTTGCCTGTGGAATCCACTATCTGAATCTCTTTAACTGGTTCGGCAAATTGCAACATATTTTTATTCAATCTGGCTACCTTCGCTCCTAATGGCATCCCATCTGCAGGTTCCTGGGCAGCGGTAGAATCATATTTTCCGGTTTGCCAGCGTTGTAATTGTCCGCCCCAGATGCCTCCGAAATACATATAAAACGATCCATCGGTATCTTTAAACACTGCCGGATCAATGCTGTAACTGCCTTTGATAGGTTCCTTTTCAGCTTTGAAAGGGCCGCTTGGAGAAGTACTTGTAGCAACGCCAATCCGGAATATATTTTGTTTGTCCTTTACCGGAAAATATAAGTAATACTGATTGTTTGCATAGGCAGCATCTGGTGCCCACATTTGCCGGCCTGCCCAGGGAACATCTTTTACATCCAGTGCTACGCCATGATCCGTTACTTTACCACCCACACTATCCATCGAAAGAACATGATAATCCCGCATGGCAAAATGATCGCCATTGTCATTTTGAGGAATGCCAGCTTCAATATCATGCGAAGGATAGATATAAATTTTTCCTTCAAATACATGCGCTGAAGGATCAGCTGTATACATGTGCGATACCAATGGCTGGGAAACCGGCGTTGGCTTCTGAGGGGTAGTTATGGTGTCTTTCGTTTCGGTTTCTACAGTAGCCTGTTGCGATTCTGATTTGCGGCTCTCGCATCCACTTATTAGTACAACAATAACTACTTGTACAACGATAGCATTCAGCCCTACAACAATTTGTTTGACAGATGGATATTTACTCATTGGGAATAGAGAATTATTAAGTGTGATGTCAGTAATATGGAGATAATTCTAAAATTGAACAACTGCTTCAAAAGCTTTCTTGGGATTATTATTCTGGTAAAACAACAACGCCTGAATTACAGCTCTGATATTCATAAAGTAACAGGGGTTCAAGGCAGAAAATAATAAAGATAATATAATTATGTTTGCTTCGTGCCTGTCTGGTCAGTTTCAAAAGATGCCAAAATCAGGTTAGACAGCCAGATAAATTCTAGTATGCGTTCATCCTGGTTGAATTATCATCAGTCATAAAAGTACAAATAATCCAATTATTATTGCACTATAAACCATAAGGTGGATTCCCAGGCACTCAGGCCCGAAATATCCACCTTATCACTTAAGTAACACAATACCTACTAAGATCTCAGGGTGTGTTTAAATTGATTTTAGAAATATTATCACCTAATTCATTGCCTATTTCAATAGTAATATTCTGGGTGATTTGGTAGTGAATGCCTGCATATACTCTGGATTTGGCTGCTTCTTCTACCAGTTTGCTGATAGAGGCATATTCTCTGGGCGCATCTCCCCTCCAACCATATGCATTGTCCTTTATTGGAAGATCACCAAATTCTCTTTTCAATACCTGCATTGCAGGAGCATAAAACCCAACAAGCCCGGAAGGATATTCCGGGTAAGGAGGAGTAGGTAAATAGGATAACCAGGCTGGATCAATATGTTTTCGAATATAGGTAATGGGCCGGAGAAGGGGAAGCTGATATTTTACCTTCCATATGATAAGCGTAGCTTCCTTAAAACAAATTCCAGTTCTGGCATACATTTCTGCAGCTTGTCCCAGGTTTAATTTTTTGCCTTCCAATACTCCTGTTATAAGAGAAAGAGCATGATAAGGTGCTGGAATGCCTACGCCTGTCCCACCTGCATCAGCCCACCAGTTGGCAATTGCTTTTTGCTCATCCGTCAATGATTTTCCAATGTCATATACGTGCTTATTGGCTTTATAGAAGTTAGATTCCTTGTCTTCCGAATAAGTATAAGGAAATGAACGTACTTTGAAATTGAGGGTTGATGCCAGAAAGGGCCTTTGATTCTTTAAATAAGGGCCTACCGGATTAGGAAAAGCTGGTGGGGTAAGCTCCCATGAGCCTGGAAATACAGGAATTGTATATCCCACACTGGAAAGGTTAAAATTATCAGTAGTCGACCAGTTGTAAATCGCATTAGCAATGGAGCGGCCAAAGGCTTGAGAACGGGCAATCACCTCATGAGTTGTGTTTGATTTAAATTTGATATTATAAGCATTTTCCATCGAATCTATCCTGGCTTTATCAGCATCGGACAGCCCAGACAAAAGCTGTTTTGCCAAACTAGCCAGGGCTGCATTGGCAGAGGCACCCCACAGATACTCCTTGTGTTTTTCCGGTGTGGGCATGGCTGGCATCTGGTAGAGCTGAGTAGATAAACTAAGTGAGCCTTTAATACCGGGATGGACAGCTTCATACACTCCTACCCCTATATACCCAAAATTTCTGAAATTTAGTATTGGAACTGGTTGTGGACTTGCCCCAAATTGAACTTTTGCTAATAATTTATACCAGTCATGTACTACATCGGCCGGTTCCTGTTTCTGGGTGTCTTTGGGCCACCATTGCTCTAATTCATCGCAACTAAACAGAAAGCTGAAAAGTAAAAGCATGAATACAAGACTTCTCTTGGGTTTTGGAAAAACGGGTGGTGTTCTCATAACATACGATGGTTTGGTGAAGAAAAGGAGAGAAATTTATTAAAAGGGAAGTATGGGATAAGACAGGCCCAATCAGGTCAGCGTATTACTGACTTGTATCTGCTTTACCTGAATAGGATAGGAAATGAGGCTCAGATCGAAAAAAATAACTGAACCTACTTAGTGATCTACAGCCTATACAAGCTGTAAGAAGGTTTATAAATTTGCGGGTATGGTTTAGTAAAATCTACAATAAATTCGGACACTTACTGTAAAACACCTCCTCAGGATTGGAGTAGAAAAATCGCCGGCTTGCCTTGATCCTCTTAATAAAAATTGCAGCATCTGAACTGCTCAATTGAATCCTTATACTACAAGCGAACCTAAATATGATGGTAATAGTAATAATCTTACTGTTAAAAATCAAGGTATACCTACTTTATTTTTAAACATTCGGGTACCAGTTAACCAACTGAGTAAAGCAAGCTTACAATTAATTCAGATGGTATTCGTAGCAGGATCTTTTATTCAGGAAAAAGGATGTTTAGAACACTGCAAGAGTTGAATCTATTTATGGAAAAATCATTTTTTTATTTGATTCATAGGGCGGGCTTAAAACGTTCCGGTAACAACTTTATGCAAATTTTGGGGTGTTTCCCTATTCTGGCTGCTCATCAATTTCAAATAAACACCAAGCCAAATCTCAATCCCTGTTATCGATAAGTACTTTTTTTTAAAGCAACAGACATATCCGGAAATACTGGGTTGTAATATTCATTTCATAAAAATTGTATTTAGCTGTAGAGAATATACCTGCCTGTTTTTCTTTAAAGAAAATATTTCTTAGGTTATGGAAATTTTCCAGTAAAACAGACACACTTTTAAAACAATAACTAAATCATGAGAAAAAATAGTATATGGGCTTTAGCCTTATTGCTTGGGCTGATTTTCAGTAATATGAAGGAAAAGAACAAAAAAGATGAATGGATTAGCCTGTTTGATGGAAAATCGCTGAAAGGATGGAAAGTGGGTGAAAATGCAGCCACCTTCAAAGTTGAAAAGGGAATGATTGTCGTTGAAGGTCCCAGAGCACACTTATTTTATCAAGGTCCGGTTCTCAATCATACGTTTACGGATTTTGAATTTAAAGCACAGGTAATGACTACCCCAGGATCTAATTCAGGTATATACTTTCACACCGATTACCAGGAGGATGGCTGGCCATCTAAAGGCTATGAGGTACAGGTAAATAATACCCATACGGACTGGAGAAAGACCGGAAGTTTATATGCCATTCAGGATGTGAAAGAAATTCCTGCGAAAGACAATGAGTGGTTTACCGAGCATATTATTGTTAAGGGAAAGAAAGTAACCATCAAGGTGAATGACAAAACCCTGGTTGAGTATACAGAACCTGACAGTGTGAGTAGAAGTACAACAAACGCCCGAAAAATTTCATCTGGAACATTTGCCCTGCAAGGCCACGATCCGAAAAGTAAAGTGTATTATAAAGAAATCATGGTAAAACCTCTTTCTCAATAAAACTGCTTTAATCCAGGTACTGAATCAATACTCCTTAAAGGAATGACTGGGTGGTTTTAAATGGAAGAGTAAAACCACCCATGACAAATAATAGCTAATAAAGTATCCCCTAAGCACCCGGTTTTCTTTGACTTAAAAAGCTCTGTACACTTCCGTTCAGTTTCTTTTCTGATTAACACATATTTCATACGCTGATTTATCCCGGCTTTTCTCTCCGCTGACAAGCAAAGTGCTGATAGGAAGCGAAAGTATTATTTCCATCCTCCGCCTAACGAACGGTACAAATTGACAATGGCCTGAAGTTGTTGCAAACGGTCGTTTACAGCCCCCAGTTCTGCCTGTAATAAACTCTGGCGGGCCGTGATCACTTCAGGATAAATCGCAAATCCGTTACGCAAGAGTTCATTTGAGTATTCCACGGACCGTTGCAGGGCGGTAAGCTGGTTAGAGCGGATACTCATTTTTTCGAGGGCTGTCTGATGGAGAAACAAGGCATTCGATACTTCCTGTCCGGCAGTTAACAATGTTTGTTGAAAGTTAAATAACGCACCCTGTTGCTGGGCACGAGCCACCTCTAGCCTGGTCCGGTTGGCCCGCTGGTTAAAAATAGGCTGCACTAAACTGCCCCCGATTCTGGCTGCTAAAGAAACCGGATCAATCCAGTGGGCAAAGGTAAGGCTGTTGAGACCTGCTGAGCTTGTAATGACCAGCGAGGGATAGAAATACGTCCTGGCTACATTGGTGAGTTCATAATAATACCGGAAGTTGTATTCTGCCTGTTGTACATCCGGCCGGTTGGCCAGTAATTGCGCTGGCACACCGGTCTGGAGATTTTCGATGGATTGTTGGTCTGCTAAAGTACTGCGGTTAATGGCAGCAGGAGGCAATCCCAGCAGGGTGCTTAGCACATTTTCAGTTTCCCGGATTCTTTGTTTCAGATCAGGAATGGTTACTTCAGCGGCATACCGCTGGGCTTCGCTTTGTACCACAGCCGCTTCGGTAACCAGGGCAGCATTTTTTAATTCCCGCATGGTTTGCACCGTTGTATCCCAGTTGGAAACGGTTTGCTGGGTGATCATTAGTTGCTGGTCTAAGGCGAGGAGCTGGTAATAATAACTGGCAATACTGGCTACTAAACTCGTTTGAACCGTTCTGGCAGCAGCCTGCGATTGCAATAAATTAGCCAGATTGGCTCTCCGGTTGCTGCGTAATTTTCCCCAGATATCCACTTCCCAGCTGGAAGACAAGCCGATCTGGTATTGCTGGGCTCTGGTACGAATGCCAAAACCTTCGGCTTCTGAGAGTTTGGAAGTAGTATAGCCCAGGTTGGCATTCAGGGTAGGGAGTAGTGCGGCTCCGGTCTGTAAATAATAGGCCTGCGCCTGCTCGATACGGGTGTAGGCGGTTTTTAAATTCAAATTCTGGGCAATGCCTTCTCTGATCAGATTTTGTAATAAAGGATCGGTAAACAGTTCATTCCAGGTCAGGCTGGCAATGGTGGCGGTATCGCCGGATGTAATATCGCGGTACAATCCATCAGTAGTTAGCGGAGGAGTCCGGTAGCGGTCTGTTACCCGGCAGGAGACTGTCAGCAGGCCTGTAAAAAAAACGAGAAGGGTATATTTTATGTATTTGTTCATAGGCACGACCCGGTTTTCAAACCTGTTGTTTTTCTTCTACCAGATGTTCTGTAGGCCGTCCACTGATGCGCTCCTGTATGGCCTGGAATACGACAAATAACACTGGAATAACAAATACCCCAATAACAGTTCCGATCAACATTCCTCCTACTGCTCCGGTACCAATAGAACGGTTACCGATAGCACCGGCCCCGGAAGCCAGCATCAATGGAACCAGACCCAGAATAAAGGCAAAAGAAGTCATTAATATAGGCCGCAACCGGGCTTCTGCACCTTCCAGCGCAGCCTGTACCAGGGGCATCCCATTCCGCCTGCGCTCTAAAGCAAATTCTACAATCAGAATGGCATTTTTTGCCAGCAATCCGATCAGCATAATTAAGGTAATTTGCAGATAAATGTTATTGGTAATGCCAAACAAGCTTGCAAATATAAAGGTACCGGCAAGTCCGACAGGCAAGGAAAACAAAACGGCAAAAGGAAGGATATAACTTCCATACTGGGCGCTCAGCAGCAGATATACAAACAGAATCACCAGCAGGAAAATAAATACCGTTTGTCCGCCGGCTGATAATTCTTCTCTGGTTAAACCTGAAAACTCGTATCCATACCCTAATGGTAAGGTTTGGGCGGCCACCTGCTCAATAGCAGCAATCGCATCCCCAGAACTATAGCCGGGTTTAGGCGAACCTGTTATGCCGATGGAAGTAAACAGATTGAACCTGGAAATAGCCTGCGGTCCATATACACGGGTTAAGGTGATAAATCCGGTAATCGGAGCCATGGTTCCATTGACATTTCTCACATATACATTATTAAGGCTTTCAGGATTTGCCCGGAACGCAGGATCTGCCTGGTACATCACCCGGTATTGTTTGCCGAACTGGTTAAAATTAGAGGCATATACGCCTCCATAATAGCCCTGTATGGTTCCCAAAATATCACTTACCGAAAGTCCGGCTTCTTTCACTTTGGCAACATTTACATCAATCTGGTATTGCGGGAAGTTGGGATTAAAGGCAGTAGAAGCATATTGAATTTCCGGACGTTCGCCCAAAGCTGAGAGAAAATCCATGGCTACTTTATAAAAACTGGCAATATCCTGTCCGCTTCGGTTCTGCAACTGAAACTCAAATCCACTCGAGGTACCAAAACCTTGAATAGTAGGCGATCCAAAAAAAATAACCCTGGCATCCCGGATACCTGCCGTTTTTGCAAACATCTGGCCGATAATGGACTGTACATCCTGCCCTTTTCCTTTCCGCTGATCCCAGGGTTTGAGCCGCATAATGACCATTCCATAGTTGCTTCCTGCGCCGCTGATCATTCCCCGTCCGGTAATGCGTAATATATTATCTACCTCCGGAACCGTTTTGGCAATACTTTCTATCTGCCTGGTTATTTCCTCGGTCCGTTCCAGCGAAGCAGAAGGTGGCAAGGCGATGTCGGACATGACAGAACCCATATCTTCACTGGGAACAAACGTGCTGGGTGTAGTGGCCATTAAATAGTAAAACACCCCACCAAAGACAAGTATTAATGCCCAGGCTACCCATTTTTTCCGGATCAGGAAGGCAACCGCCTGTTTATATTTTTGGGTAGTGGCTTCAAATGTTCTGTTAAACCAGGCATAAAACCGCTGAAGCAGGTTTTTCTTTGTATGATCTTTCGTATGTGGTTTTAGAAATATCGCACATAAAGCCGGACTTAAGGTTAAGGCATTGACAGCTGACAAAATAATGGCAATGGCCAGGGTAAGACCAAATTGTTTATAAAATACACCGGCAGAACCAGTAATAAAACTCACCGGAACAAATACCGCTGCCATTACCAGGGTAATTGAAATGATCGCTCCTGAAATTTCACCCATGGCATCCACAGTAGCTTTCCGGGCAGAAGTATAGCCCTGATCGAGCTTGGCATGGACGGCTTCCACCACCACAATCGCATCATCGACCACAATACCAATGGCCAGTACGAGCGCAAATAAGGTAAGAAGGTTAATCGTGAATCCAAATAAGCTGAGAAAAAAGAACGTACCCACAATCGCTACCGGCACAGCAATCGCCGGAATCAGGGTAGAACGAAAATCCTGTAGGAAGATAAATACGACCAGAAATACCAGCACAAATGCCTCAATCAGCGTACTGATTACTTTCTCAATAGAAGCATCCAGAAAGTCGTTGGCATTTACCAGGGTAACATAGCGGATGCCTTTGGGAAAGGATTTAGAGGCATCATCTAATACCTGTAAACTACCTTCAATTACTTCTTTGGCATTAGAGCCTGCCGTCTGGCTGATGGCTACCCCCACTGACGGATTGCCATTAGTAGTAGTGGTGCTGGCATAACTAAGGGCTCCCAGCTCTATTCTGGCAATATCTTTCAGCCGTAATAGCTGCCCGCTTCCAGTAGACCGGATGACCACATCACCAAAGGCTGCTGTATTTTTCAGCCTACCTGTGTACTTAATTACGTATTGAAATGACTGCAACCCTTGTTCTCCAAACTGGCCAGGTGCTGCTTCAATATTTTGTTCCGCCAGCGCGGCACTTATATCAGCCGGAACCAGTCCATAAGTAGCCATTACATCGGGTTTGAGCCAGATCCGCATGGAATATTCCATCCGCCCAAAGGCGCTTGCTTCTCCTACGCCTGCCACCCGTTTAATCAGCGGGACCAGATTAATTTCGGCATAGTTCTGAAGAAAGGTCTGGTCATAGGCCGGATTATCGCTATAGAGAGAAAAAATCACCAGGTTACTGCTCTGGCTTTTGGCGGTGGTTACCCCGGCACGGGTTACTTCCTGAGGCAGGAGGCTGGTAGCACGTGATACCCTGTTTTGTACATTTACAGAAGCCAGATCCGGATTGATTCCTAATTTAAAATTGACAGTTATTCTCGCACTTCCGTCATTTCCAGCAGAAGAAGTCATATAGGTCATTCCTTCCACCCCATTGATTTGCTCTTCCAAAGGCACTACCACACTATTAAGCACCACATCAGCATTGGCTCCCTGGTATGAGGCAGAAACCACCACTGTTGGCGGCGCAATTTCGGGATACTGGGCAATAGGCAAGGAAACAAGGCCAAGTACACCGAGTATTACAATGATAATTGAAATAACGGTAGATAATACCGGCTGTTCTATAAAGCGGTTAAACATATATCTTTTATTAAGGACCTCACAAAGCTTACCTTATGGCTATCTTTATTGTAATACCTGCCGGTACAGACTATCGGCGCTTACTTCCCGTGGCTTGATGGCTGCTCCTTCACGCAAGGTAGCCACCCCTTCCACTACAATCTTGTTGCCTGGCTGTAAACCCCGCTGTACTACATAATACTGTCCATTGTTATTACCCATCACCTGTATCTCTGTACTTCGTACCGTTCCGGTATTTTCAACCAGGTATACAAATAACTTACCTTGAATCTCATAAGTAGCTTTCTGAGGAATAAGCATAGCTGAATCCACTTGTACAGGAATACGTACGGCTCCACTGCTGCCACTGCGTACTATATTACCTGGATTTGGAAAAGTAGCCCGTACCCGTATAGAACCAGTTTGTGTATTGATCATCCCGCTTGCCGTTTCAACCCGGCCTTTTTGTGGAAATTCTGTTCTATCCGCCAGAATCAGGGAAACCGGTGGAATACTGGCCAGCCTTTCTTCAGTGGTCGTGCCTTTTGTATTCCGGGAAAAAGCCAGTGCCTGTTTTTCGTTGATCGAAAAGTAAGCATAAATTTTTCCGATGTTGGATACCGTAGTCAGAGGCTGAGCGGTGGTACTGCTGACAAGGCTGCCGATTTTATACGGAATGGTTCCTACTACGCCATTTACCGGACTGGTAACCTGTGTATATCCCAGATTCGTCCGGGCATTGGCAAATGTAGCTTGCGCCTGTGCCAGAGCAGCCTGTTTAGCTTCCAGTGTAAACTGTGCAGATTCCAGTTCATACTTACTGATAATGTTTTTTTCTACCAGCGGACGCACTTTATTTACCTGCATCTGTGCTGAATTTACATCTGCCCGGGCAATTTTAATGGTAGCTTCTGCCGTTCTCACCTGCTGCTCGTACTGAGGAGCACTGATCTGAAAAAGGAGTTGCCCTGTTTTTACAGTGGCTCCTTCATCTACATAAATCCGCTCAATATAGCCGTCAATCTTGGGGCGTATTTCTATATTCTGCTGCCCTTCGATGGTAGCCGGATATTCGTTGTTTAAGGTGGCAGAGCGTTGCTGAATGGTGATAACCGGATAATCCTTTACTGCACCAGCTTGTGTACCAGCTGCCTGTTGATTATTTCCGCCGCATGAAGAGAAGAATAATAGTGCCGCTAGTGATGCGGCTGACAAAAGATAAGCTGTTTTAGCCATAATGGTACGAATTGATAACCTGGCTTACTAAACACAGACTACGAAGAATTATACGTCATACAAACGCATTACGGACACCTATTTAAGCTTTTCCCTGCATAGATTATAAGAGAACGTTTTGAAATATTATACTGGTTTTCTTTTAAGCAGTGTGTCAATAAAGGCTAATTGTAGCATAGCTTCCGAACTTTCTGTGCTTTTCTCAAAGTCACGGCTCAATCTACGCTTAAAATTGAGCCATCCGTAACTGCGTTCTACCACCCAACGGCCTCCTGCCGGCACAAAGCCCTTTACGCTTTCAGGCTTTTGTACAATTTCTACCTTCCATCCATAGTCTCTTTCTATCTCTTCTACAAAGGTATCTTTGTAGCCATTATCTGCTTTTAGTGTATGTAGGCGGCAAGACTTACCCTTCAGCTTAGCTGCTAACTCATAACCGGCTGTAGTGTCTGACACATGGGCGGCTGTTACATGCACAGCCCAAGGAATACCTAAACAATCCACTGCTAGATGTCTTTTTCTGCCATTCACCTTTTTGTTGCCATCTATGCCCTTGTCTTGGGAAGTAAACTGTACAATCTTTACACTTTGACTATCAATAGCTAACACGCTTGGCAAGGCTTGTCGGCCTGCTTTTTTTCTTTCTCTGATTGCTAAAAAAGCCAACAGCTCTTCGATGATGCCTCGCTTCTTCCACTGCCTGTAATGGTAATAAATGGTTTGCCAGGGTGGGTATTTACTTTCCATGTTGCGCCATTGACTACCTGTAGTAAGTAGCCATAGAATAGCATTAAGAATAACACGTTTGTCATGTTTGATTTTTCTTTGGTTATCTACTACTTCCTTGATAATTTCCCACTCACAATCAGTGAGTTCGAAGAATCTTTCTTGCATAAAACTTTTTGGTTGGACACCACAAGTTTACTCACTGATTCTTTCTTTTACCCTATTTCTATCCTTTCAAAACATTCTCTAATATATTCCCGGAAATATTTAATTGAATAGGGTATCTGTCATAAAAGGAAAGCTAAGTGCAGTTTCTGTTGACACAAATATGTTATACATTGACGCATTTCGGGCCAATATGCATATTCAATAAAGCAAGCAGCGAAAACTTTTTACCCTTGCCTTTTTTCCCCTGTTTGCCAGAAATTTAGTACTTTCATCGCATGAACCGCCTTAAACTTTTACCTTTCCTGCTCCTAATCTTATTTGCCTGTTCAACTGCAAAGAAGACGGAGAAATCCTATATAGCTTTTACCGGAGCCACTATTATCGATGGAAGTGGTGATGCTCCCATTCAAAATGGGGTGTTGCTCATACAAAATGGACGGGTGGTGGCGGTTGGGCCAAAGGAAAAGATCACCATCCCCGAAAATACGACCATCCAGGATGTTTCAGGCAAAACCATTATCCCTGGCTTGATCAATGGACATGGACATGTGGGCGATGTAAAAGGCATTCAGGCAGGCCATTATTCGAAAGAAAATATCCTCGACAACTTAGCAATCTATGCCCGTTATGGCATTACCACAGTAGTGAGCCTGGGCGGCGACAAAAAAGAAGCGGAAAGCTTCCGGGTAGTCAATGATACTTCCTTCTCAAAAAGAGCCCGTTTATATATTGCAGGTGAAGTAATCAGCGGAAATACGCCTCAGGAGGCGCTGGCTGTTCTGGAAAATAATCACAAGATGGGCGTTGATTTTATGAAGATCCGGGTGGATGATAACCTGGGAACCAGCCCTAAAATGGCAGAAGAAGTGTACCAGGCTGTTATCAAAAGATCGCATGAGCTTGGCTACAAGATTGCCACCCATATGTATTACCTGGAAGATGCCCGGAAGTTGCTGGAGGCTGGAACCGATATGCTCGCGCATAGCATACGGGATGTGCCTGTAGATGAATCATTCATTGGGCTGCTGAAAGAAAAAAAGGTGAGTTATTGTGCGACCCTGACCCGTGAACTATCCACCTTTGTGTATGAAGATACCGCCGCCTTCTTTTCAGATGCCTTCTTTCTGAAGGAATACAATAGGGAAACTATCCAGCCTTTGTTAGACCCTGCTAAACAAGCGCAGATGCGCAACAGTAAAAGTGCCCAGAAAAACAAACAGCAACTCCCCATAGCAATGGCAAACCTGAAAACCCTCTCAGACCAGGGCATTCCCATAGTTTTTGGTACAGATAGTGGCATGCCAGCCAGATTTATGGGCTATTTTGAACACCTGGAAATGGAAATGATGGCACAAGCTGGTCTTACCCCGATGCAAATTATCTTATCGGCTACCAAAAATGCGGCCCAGTATCTGGGATTAAAAGAAGTAGGCACCTTATCCGCCTTTCATTGGGCCGATTTTATTATCCTGGAGGCAGATCCATTAGCAGATATCCGGAATGTAAGGAAGATGTCCCAGGTATATGTAGCCGGAGAGCCAGTGTTAAGTAGATAAAGTCCTAAGTCGTGCCCTATTATTATCTATTCATGCCTGCTCAACTGCTTATTTTCCTGTATCACACTCAGCTTTTAACACTTGTCCGAAAAAACAGAACCTGGCTGCATTTAGTAAGTTGAATTTGACATTACCCGTAAGTGTAGAATTAAATGAGTATGAATCAATATTTTACTAACGACTAAAAACGAACAACCGACAACGATTTAATATTACAACCTGCCTCCACCAATATCAAAGCCTAGCTTGATACCCAAATAATCATTTCTGCTTTTAACTGAACTATCCGAGAGATTTACTATCGAAGCGCCAACAAAGTTATATTCAAGGCTGACGAGGAAATGCCCGGCTTTTATACCACCCCGCAGCATAGCACCCCACTTAGTATCTCCCACCAGGGTAATATCTTCCCATGACTGGCCATCCGTAATTGTAATAGTGCCACTGGAAGTAACATTGTAGAGTCCTCCACCAAGCCCCAGAAATGGCCGTGCATTCGCTTTTCCAAAAAGGTAATTACCGGTAACCAGGTATGAGCCAGTATATCCCACTTCACCAATGGAATTATCCCCATTGACAACAATACCCCTGGCCATTAATGCCCCTTCCAGGCGTAAACCCAGATCAATTGCATTGGTGAGCCCATATTTGGGTTCTAGAGATAGTGAAACTCCCCCTGATATTCCGGATTGAATGGGTTTAGCATAGCCTAAGGAGATGTTCACTTTGAAGGGCTTATACTCTTGTCCGATGGCTGAGAAAGATATATAAGTAAATATCAGTAATAATAAAGTTCTCATCGTTTAATAATAAAATATACTTTTTGTGCTAGTAGTACATAAATTTTAAATAGTCGGGTAGAGTTTTTTGAGTTTAACTCTGGCATCTTGATTGGCGAAATGCCAATTAGCTTTCACTGCTTTTGCATTTCTGTTTTCCTGCCAGGCTTTTACCTCTCTTGTTAATTCTGCTTGGGTAGCTATATGCCTGTCAAGGCAATCCCTTTGCAGTACAGATAACTCTATTTCTGCCATATTCAGCCAGCTGCCATGAGCAGGTGTAAAAACAAACTCTACCCTGTCTAGATAGGCTTTTGCTTTTTCAGGCTCATAGACTTCGTAAAAAGCACTTGGCTTATGAGCTGACAAGTTATCCTCTACTAAAGTAATCTTCTCACATTCCTTATAAGTAGTATCCAGCAGGTGACTGACAATCTTTACCCAGGTAAAGCGGTTGTGATTTTCTTCCACAAAACAAAACCGCTTACCGGCTAAAGGCTCAAAGACCATGTAAATATCCCTTACACCCTGTCTTGTATAAATACTGTCCTGATACTTCTTCCCATCCCTGCCAATAAAGTGTTTACTTTCGATGAGTTGTTTGGGTGATTCATCTAAAGTGACAACCGGCTGCTTTTCATTGAATAATCTTTCATAGACTGAGATCACTTTTTCCATTCCATACACAAAGCCTGCGTTTTGTTTGGGTGGAATCACCCACATGGGCCTTAGCCAAGGCTTAATCTCATTTTTTTTAATATCCCTGCCACACTCGTATGAGAAATTGAGTCAATCACCTGCAATTCCACTAATTTGTCTGCCAGCATCTGCAGTTTCCACTTTGACTGACCTTGTGGCGGCTCACTGCAGACTAAAGCCAGTAGATGCGCTTCTACCTTCCCATCTATCTTTTTATCACTCCTGGTTTTTCTCTGCTTCTTGTCAAACATAGCCATACCTTGCTCACAGAATGCCTTTCTGATTCTTTCTACACTTTTAGTAGATAGCTTATAATGAGCAGCTAACTCTGTTTCACTTTCCCTGCCCGTAGTCTCATCGCTTGCCAACAGTACATAGGCTTTCTGAATATCTTTAGCCTTTCGGCTGCCTTTACTGAGCCAATCGGTTAATGTATCTCTTTCTTGCTGGCTGAGGGTAAGTCGATAAAGAGTCATGGCTTTTCTGACCAAGATACACAAACAACAAGACAACTTAAACTTTATGCACTACTAGTTAATATCTGGTGTAAAAAATTAGTCGCGCTCAATAAGGAATAGCTTGGCTATTGATTCCTAAGATGGCTCCTATGTCCGTGTGTGTGCCGATTGTAATAAGGAAAGGCAGGGATTGTGTGTATGCCTGCTCTTCTCAGCGCTCTGTCTAGCTTTGCCTGTGTCCGCATTTCTTTCAAATCCGCTTTTAAATGCTGCTTCACTCTTTTGCTCACTTTCTTTTCTAAGCGGTTGATGCGTTTATTCACTTTCGGATTTTGATGCATTCCTGCTTTAGAATCTGTCAGGTATTCCTGCTGATTTGCGCTGAATCCTTTTCTATGATCGTAAATTGTCTGGGTGGATGCTTCCTGAAACACAAGATAGCTCGTCATGGCAGTATATGGCTGATCCGTAGCGGATTGATCAGAAACTGGATACCCTTCAGATTCTGATGGAGCAGTCCCGATAAAAACGGAACTAACACAAGAAGAAAGCAAGCCTATACCCGTAATAAGCAGGAAACTGTAAACAATCTTTAAAATAGTTTTTAAATACATATGCGCTACAATTAATTAAGTTTTTGGTATATTATTAAGCTTTACTCATGGGAGTTTAATTTGCCGCAAGAGTAGTTTATTCTTTGGAAACGAACTGATATGGATAGGCCATTAGCTTTTTATAAAGCCAATAGATGATATGCCATCTTTGTTAATTATAAGACAAAAAATGCAGCGTCTACCCCTATTTCATTTTCGAAAATTTAATTTCAGGAAGCCTTCCGGACAATAGTTGAAGATTTAAAAAGGTTACAGAATTAATAAGATTGAAAACTTGCAACATTGTCAACATTATTTTCCATCACCACTATGCATACGCTCAGGAAACTGTTAATTTTCTTTATCCTATCAGGCGCACCTTTTTATGTGAACGGCCAGCAACCCAATCCTCCGGGACAAGTAAAAGGGTCTGAAAAGGCTATTCGTGAAGCATATTTATTTGCCCACATGACCCATCAGGATTATGGCAGGTTATATTATTCAGTGAGCCTGGATGGCCTGCATTGGGTATCCTTAAACAAAGGCAAAAGGGTGTTTGAAGAATATCAGGGCCACCCGGATATTTGCAAGGGGCATGATGGAAAATATTATCTGGCAGGAAATACCAGCGATGCATCGCCCGACATAAACATCTGGGTTTCTGATAATTTACTTTCCTGGTCAAAACACGCCATTTATACCCCTGATCTGAAAAGCACACCCGGATATGCCAATGCCCTTCAGAGAATCGGAGCGCCTAAATTATTTTATGATGCAAGCACTTCTCAATACATACTCACCTGGCACACACCACATCTGGAAGGAAGCAAAGAAGATCCCGAGCGTTACTGGGCAAGCCAGCGGACATTATATGTGTTATCTAAAGATCTGAAAACCTTTTCCAGCCATCCGGCAAAGTTGTTTACCTGGGATTTTGCTACCATTGATGTAATGATCAGAAAAGTAGAGAATAGCTACTATGCGATCATAAAAGATGAGACCTATCCTACCTTGTACTGGGTGACAGGCAAAACCATCAGAATTGCAAAAGCCCCCTCTTTATTGGGTCCTTACTCAGAACCATCGGCTCCGGTAAGCCCTAATTTCAGAGAAGCCCCTGCCTTAATACCATCGCCTGATGGAAAAATATGGTATCTGTACTATGAACAATATCCTGGCGTTTCCTACGGATTATCGGTTTCTGATAATTTAAATGGCCCCTGGTTTCAGGCGTCGGGCTATACTTTTTTTAGTGACTGGGATAAATATACCCTTCCTGAAAAAGTCAGACATGGGTGTATGATCACCATATCAAGAAAGGAATATGAGGCGCTGGTGCAGAAATTCGGAATTGATAAGGAATAAACTACCCTTTAAATTGATGCTGATTAGACTTTGTGTTTTAGATATAATTTACAGAACAATGACTAAAAGGCTATAAAATGCAAATGCTGCCAGTTTCTATCTATGATATTCTTGTATGTACGTAAAAATCCGGAAGAAGAAAGCTTCTCCCGGATTTGATCTATTGAATGAAGGATTAAGGTTTATTGTTTGATTGCTCTTAATACCTGTGTGGAGCCATCCTCCGTTAATACTTTCACCACATATACCCCTTGTTTGAGATGAGCCAGGTTAAGCTCGGTTTGTGCTCCTTGGGTGGTGGTTTGATGGACTATTCTGCCTAAGTTATCTGCTATAGTGATATAGAGCTTGCCTGCTTGTGCACTAACAATGGTAAGCTTATCTTTAAAAGGATTGGGATAAACACTCACTCTGTTTTCCAGGCTTTCTGTTAACGCTTCAGCCGCTAGTCTGGCTACTGCACTCACCCTTGTAAAGGAAGTGGTTCTGCCCCACAGTTCTGACAGGTTGGTTTTCACTCTCACATAATACTTCTGATTAAGGATCAGTTCAGGGAAAAGGGCATAATAGGTACCGGTGCTGAGTCGGCTTACGGTAGCTCTGGTAAGCACATTGCTTGTAAAATCTGCCGAGGTACTCACTTGCAAGGTGTAGGTAGTAGCCCCGGATACGGTATTCAGATACAGGGAAGTGCTAGTAGTGGTGCCTCCATCAGATGGATTGACCACATAAGCACTACCTGCAGCAGAAGCCGTGGTAAAGGAAGTCACAGGTCCCCAGCACAAGCCAAGGTTGGTATAGACTCTCACATAGTAGCGTTGATTGAGTGCAAGTTCAGGGAAAGAAGCATAATAGGTACCTGTGCTTAAACGGCTTGAGGTGGTTTTGGTGATCACTCCTGTGGTAAAATCAGCTGAGGTACTCACCTGCAGGGTATAGGAAGAAGCCCCCGGAATGGTTTTCAGATACAAACTAGTTCCGCTTAAGATGCTTCCACTCGATGGATTGATTACCTGACTGCTTTGGGCGGTAGTAGGGCAGGAAGCAATAAAAGGCGAAAGAAAAGAACCAGGTATTACTTCTAATAGATAAGATGCAGGCGTTTGCCAGCCTATGGCCAAGTGATCTCCCCCTGCTGCTTCTTTGTGTAAAGCTTCGATGTAGTACTTTTTACCAGCAATCAAAGAAATAAGAGTAGACTGCTGAGAGGGATACTTTCTCCATTCTTTGTTGCCTGTATAGGAAGTAAGAGAGGCAATCCTGGTTTTCTTTGCCGGATCTTCATCTGAGGACAGGTAGAGTTCAGCCTGATCATCACCTGCAAGGTAGAAAAGGTAGGAGCCGGTATAAGGAGCACACAGATAGCCTCTGATTCTCTCCCCATAATTATCGCCCTGATTAAGTTTAGTTTCGAAGGAAGTGAGTTGGGCAGAAGAAGTAGGAGAAGTATTTAAAGGAATGGCACTCACTGAATGGCCTGCTACTTTGAGCCATTTTTCCTGCAATATACTGCCGGTACCGCTGCAACTAACAGCGGGACCAATCACATCAAACACCCTTTGGGTGCCTGCCTCCGTGCCATCGCTTTTCCATAAACTTTCAATCGTAGAATTAGGGTAGGCTTTTGCACTAAAGTATAAGGTGCCTTTAACATTAGTAAGATTGTTTACCTGCGAAGTATTACCAGGATGGATGTCTTTTACTAATACAGTACCTGCCTCCGTGCCATCGCTCTTCCATATGTCATCCGGAAAATCATTATGTACACGAAAAAACAGGGTGCCATTCCCAGCAGTTGGAGAAGCGGAACCAAGATAAGAATTAATCGATTTTAATTTGATAGTGCCTGCTGTAGTGCCATCACTTGTCCAAAGTTCCTCACCATTGCCTCCCTCGATAGCTGTAAAATATAATCTACTTCCTACAGTCGTTATAGAGGCAATAAGGCTTTTAAATTCTTTAAGCTTTACAGTTCCTGCTTCCGTACCATCGCTTTTCCAAAGTGCATAATCCTCTGGAAGCGGATACTGCTTGATAGTTACAGTAAGAAAATAAAAGGTATTCTCTATACCAATAGAGGCTTTCTCAAAGGGAATATTTGTAAGAATAATCGTCCCATAAGGCCATTTATAAACAGGTAGGGTTCCTGCTGCCGTACCATCCGTTTTCCATAAACCATTTTGTCCATTATTTAGATATACCGTACCATTAGCTTGCTCGAGTAGTTCAATTGATTGATAATACGGGTCAGACTGAGCATTTATTAGAACAACTGTTCCCTCAGGTGTGCCATCTGTTTTCCGGATACCACCTAATGCATCAAAATACAATACATCGCCTACACTAGTAAAATTGGTTGCTATAGCTGTATCATAGGTAATTAAACCTACAGATGTTACTTTAATGGTGCCTGCCGGGGTTCCATCGGTTCTCCAGAGTTCATACTCATGTAAGCCATTATTGGATGTAAAATATAACAAATTATTGGTAGTTATTAATTGTATGGGCATACGATGATAACCTTCATAATAATCAGGTATTTGCAGGGGCACCTCTTTTATCTTGATCGTTCCTTCTGGTGTCCCGTTGCTTTTCCACAGTTCATACCCGGTATTAGTTTCATTGGCAGTAAAATAAAGCGTTCCATTGACAACCGTTAACCGATGGGCAGCAACTGTTTTTAATCGCACCGTCCCGGCAGCAGTACCATCGCTTTTCCATAAAATACCTCCTTCTTTACCGCTTAACTTTGACGCAGTAAAGTATAAGGTACTTCCTATACTCGTGAAGTTATCGTAAGAATAAGCGGGTATATCTGGTGCCTGACTGGCAGAAATAGTGGAAGTAATTAGAATAAGTAAACCACTCAGACAGGTGCTGAAAAAAACTTTCAGTGGGTTACAAAAACTGGCTATTATCCGTTGTAAGCCAGATTCAGATAATAAAAACTTGTACATAATAAGACTTTAGTTTGATAATTAAATTTGGTTTATGTTTAAGTATGGCGTGTAGGAATATACTTTCAACAAAAGATATTTTATATGTATACTAAAAAGAAGCTTGATTTAAGCCAGATCAGGAAAACTTATAAAATCGATAAAAAATACTTGGAAAAGTAGTAAATGTATTCGCATAAGTTAGGATAAGAAATAAAAATGGTATAGGGTTAATGCCTGATTTATGAATCAGGTAAGCATAAATCTTACATGTTTTTGTAAGCTCATTTATATCGCTTCACAATGAAAGAGTTAGCGTACTGCGTAGTATCTTATTTAATACTATCTACAGCAATGGGCGAATCTTACATGGGCAAATTAGGTAATGAGAAAGGAAAACTGTTAACACAAATCGTGCATTCTTTAACTCATTTAGACCATTTTGGAGGAAATCTGCTCTTTTTCACAGCACAGCCGGGAGAAGATAGTTTCCTCCCGGCTGTGCTGTGAATGGATGAAGAAAGTATGCTTATTGTTTGACCACTCTCAATACTAGAGTCTGTCCATCTTCGGTAGAAACTTTCACCACATACACCCCTTGTTTGAGATGAGCCAGGTTAAGCTCGGTTTGTGCTCCTTGGGTGGTGGTTTGATGGACTATTCTGCCTAAGTTATCTGCTATAGTGATATAGAGCTTGCCTGCTTGTGCACTAACAATGGTAAGCTTATCTTTAAAAGGATTGGGATAAACACTCACTCTGTTTTCCAGGCTTTCTGTTAACGCTTCAGCCGCTAGTCTGGCTACTGCACTCACCCTTGTAAAGGAAGTGGTTCTGCCCCACAGTTCTGACAGGTTGGTTTTCACTCTCACATAATACTTCTGATTAAGGATCAGTTCAGGGAAAAGGGCATAATAGGTACCGGTGCTGAGTCGGCTTACGGTAGCTCTGGTAAGCACATTGCTTGTAAAATCTGCCGAGGTACTCACTTGCAAGGTGTAGGTAGTAGCCCCGGATACGGTGTTCAGATACAGGGAAGTGCCGGTGGTAGTGCCTCCATCAGATGGATTCGTTACATAAGCACTGCCGGCTGCGGAAGCCGTGGTAAAGGAAGTGACCGATCCCCAGCATAAACCAAGGTTGGTATAGACCCTGACATAGTATTTTTGATTGAGCGCTAGTTCAGGGAAGGAAGCATAATAGGTGCCGGTGCTTAAGCGGCTTGAGGTAGTTTTAGTGATCACTCCTGTGGTAAAGTTAGCTGAGCTACTCACCTGCAGGGTATAGGAAGAAGCCCCCGGAATGGTTTTCAGATACAAACTAGTTCCGCTTAAAGTGCCTCCACTCGATGGATTAACCACAAGGCTGCTTTGAGTAGAGTTACTACAAGAAATAGTAGGGCAATTGTACACAGAGATAGTCGCTTTGGTAGTAAGTTCAGTAAGGGTACAGCCACTGGCTTTGATGGTAAATGTGTTATTGCCCACACTCAGACTCACAGTTGGAATGGTGAGAGTAATATCTCCTCCTCCTTGTACAGGGTTGCCTACCGGAGAATTGTGAAAATAGGCCTGATAAGAGATACCTGATTGAGAGGCTTTGAGTGTGATTTTTCCATTTTCACTCATGCAAACAGTGTTCCCCTGGACAAGCAGATTTTTATTTACAGCTACGCAAGTAGTGGGATTATATTTCCACAACTCAAAGCCTAATTGTCCATTATCGGCAGAAAAATATATTACATTATTTACAATGGCTCTATTGAAAAGCTTTACAGACAGGTCAGGTATAGTTACTTGCTCCGTGGTTTCAGTGGTACCATTACTCTTCCACAACTGATACTGCACTCCATCATCAGTAATAAACAACAATGTATTATTAACACCTGTTAAGGCTTGAACCCCATAAAGGGTATTATCTAGTGTCAACATTCGCTGTGTACCTGTAGCAGTGCCATTGCTTCGCCAGAGTGCATGAGAAACGCCATTCCAATTGTAATAAGTAAAATAAAGGATACCATTTACATAGGTTAAACCATTGAATTGATTATCTACATCGTTGTTATTTAGATCTTTTATCATTACAGTACCCGCTTGTGTTCCATCACTTTTCCATAATTCACGATGGGTTAATAAATAAAAAATGCTATCTGTAAGTATCATATCTCGTAATGTACCTGTTCCCATCAGATCACTCACTATTTTTGTACCTTTTGCTGTTCCATCACTGTTCCACAACCCAGATGGGGTAATAAAATAAAGCAGATTTTTATAGGCGGTAAATTTTGCACTGCCATAGTTGCCTACATTTTTTACTTCTACTGTGCCTGCCGCAGACCCATCGCTTTTCCATATAGAGGGACCACTGCGAAAAAACAAGGTGTTATTTACTACAGTGAGATTGTCATGATTATTACCGGTTAAATCTTTTTTAAGAAGCAGGGTTCCTGCCGCTGTGCCATCAGTTTTCCATAACTGATTGTGAATAAAAAAATATATCGTATTATTTAAAGTAGTGATGATGTTCTGGCCTTGGTAGTAATAATTAGTAAGGCCATCTATGGTTTTAATGAGTGTGGTTCCGGCATTACTTCCATCAGTTTCCCAGACTTGTATGTTTAATAAATTGTCCTTTGCATCGTAATTATCTACTCTGTAATACACCATATTATTAATGTGGTCCATTACTCTGGCTGTTTGCTTATAGCCTGAACCTCCATTGCGTTTGATAAAAATTGTGCCTGCTTCAGTTCCATCGCTTTTCCATAACTCAAAGCCATTTGTGATACTGGTCGTAAAATAAAGCAAGCCATTTACATTAGTAAAATGAGTAGGAGCAGAACTTTGGGTTCTATCGGTTGTTTCGTTTAGTTCCTTTACCAAAACGGTGCCTGCCGCAGTGCCATCGCTCTTCCACAGGTCAGATTTATCCTGTGTGGTTTGCCCGCTGAAAAATAAAGTATTTTGAGCTATAGTCAGACCAGCAATAGCATAGCTTGTAGTGCCTGGGTTAATGTCTTTTACCATCAGGGTTCCGGCAGCAGTGCCATCACTTTTCCATAAGGCCCGGCCATTTACTCCATCATTGGCTGTAAAATACAGCAGACCATTCATGTATACCAAATCACTTATGCCGGATGAGGTAGCGCCTGGGTTAATATCTTTTAACAGGATGGTACCTTGCGCGGTGCCATCCGATTTCCAGAGTTCCCGGCCATAGGTAGCATCAGAGAATAACAAATAAACCTGTTCACCTGGACCGGGCAAGACAGTAGGATAAACCCATCCATTTTTTACCAGTACAGTACCTTGCGAAGTGCCATCCGATTTCCATAGGCTGGTATCATTATTGGTTGAAAAGTATAGGAAATTAGCTGATCTGCCCGAGAATATAGGATCAGAACTTTCCGGGCCAGGTACTATATCTTTTACAAGCACAGTGCCTTCCGGGGTGCCATCGCTCTTCCAGAGTTCTTGTCCCAAGGGGCCAGGGGCACTGAAAAACAGGGTGCCATTTATATTGGATATTTGCCTTAATAAGGAATAGCTTTGCTCTGTGGATGGTCCAAGTAAGCGGATGGTACCTGCAGGAGTGCCATCTGTTCGCCATAAAGATTCATGTCCATCTTCAGAATCAGGATCTAATTGATTATAATATATATACTTGCCAGCACTCTCTAAAAAAGCATATGTAGAATAATAATTGTCACTTACCTTTACTTGTGTAACAGGCTGAGTACCCGCCATGGTACCATCACTTTTATAGAGAGTATAGTCATCAAAAGAATTATTGGCTGTAAAAAACAGGGTTCCATTTACATTTATAAAACGGACAGGTATATTGTAAAGCCATCCAAATTGCCTATTCTTTAGGGAAAAATCGCCTACTTTAATAGTGCCTGCTTCAGTTCCATCGCTTTTCCATAGCTCAAATCCGCTTCCTTTACTTGCGTCCGGATTAGGTCCGCTTTCATCAGAGTCATAATATAAACGATAATTAACGATAAAGAACAAGGTGCCATTTACATTCAGTAAATAGCTTGGATTAGAACTGCTTATACCGGGATTAATATCCTTTACCTGGTAAGTACCAGCCGCTGTACCATCGCTTCGCCAGAGTTCGCGGCCAGTTTTTTCACTGCTGCCGGTGAAATATACTACTCCATTTACAGCAGTTAAATTTTCGGGCGATAAAGAATTATTGTAAATATATGCCGGGTCAGTATTGATATCCTTAACCAGAGTAGGCTGTGCATAGGTTGAGAAAAAGCAAAGAAAAATTAAGCTGACAACGCCTTTAATTTTAAGGCAGCTCCCAAGTAATTCAAATTGATTGGATTTTCCTCTGATGATTGTTGAAGAAGAAGGTAAAAGTAATGGCATACGTTAGGGTAGATTGTGGAAATAAACTATAGGGTTAATTCAGGGTTTTCTTATAAAGTAAGCCGTAAATCTTACATGTTTTTAAGAGTGAATTTGTAGTGCTTGATTTTCAAAGATTTAGTCTAGTGCCTTATATACAATAAACTACTAGTGGTAGCAGCAGGCTAATCTTACATGGCAAATTAGAAAAAGAAAAAACTATTAAAACAACAGGCCATAAACCTTGCGATTGGATCTGCACTCGTGCATTCTTTAACACTTTTAATCCATATGTAAGAAACTCCACTCTTGTTCAAAAAGCCGGGAGAAACGGTATTTCTCCCGGCTTTGGTAAATATATAATTGAAATTGGTTATTATTTTTTGACTACCTTAACTATTTGTGTTTGCCCTTCTTCAGTCGATATTTTCACTACATAGACCCCTTGTTTGAGATGAGCTAAGCTGAGTTCTGTTTGCGGGTCTTGTGTGGTGCTTTGATAGACGACTCTGCCTAAGTTATCTGCTATAGTGATGTAGCGTTTGCCTGCTTGCTCACTACTAATGGTAAGCTGCTCTTCAAAGGGATTGGGATACAGACTTACGTTGCTTTCCAGGCTTTCTGTTGCATCTTCTGCACCTAGTCTGGCCGTAGCATTGACTCTGGTAAAAGAGGTGGTTCTGCCCCATGTCTCTGACAAATTAGTTTTTACTCTCACATAATAGCGCTGATTGAACACCAGCTCAGGGAACACAGCATAATAGGTGCCCGTGCTTAAGCGGCTTACCGTGCTTCTAGTAATAGAATTGGAAGAGAAATCAGAAGTAGTACTCACTTGCAAGGTGTAGGTAGTAGCCCCGGATACGGTGTTCAGATACAGGGAAGTGCCGGTAGTGGTGCCTCCATCAGAAGGATTGACCACATAAGCACTGCCTGCAGCAGAAGCAGTGGTAAAGCTAGTCACTGGTCCCCAGCACAAGCCAAGGTTGGTATAGACCCTTACAAAATACTTCTGATTGAGTGCAAGCTCAGGAAAAGAAGCATAATAGGTGCCTGTACTTAAGCGGCTTGTGGTAGTTTTAGTGATCACTCCTGTGGTAAAGTTAGCTGAGCTACTCACCTGCAGGGTATAGGAAGAAGCCCCCGGAATGGTTTTCAGATACAAACTAGTTCCGCTTAAAGTGCCTCCACTCGATGGATTGACCACCAGGCTGCTTTGCGCAGCATTGCTGCAGGAAGCAATAAAAGGAGAAAGATTACTTCCGGCAATCACGGTGATGGCAGATTGAGCAGGCGTTTGCCAGCCCACAGCCAGGTGATCATTGCCGGTAGCTTCTTTGTGGAGGGCTTCAATGTAGTATTTTTTACCTGCCACTAAAGAGATAACAGCAGATTTCTGAGAAGGGAATTTATTCCATTCTTTGTTGCCTGAATAAGTAGCAACAGAGGCAATTCTGGTTTTCTTAGTAGGATCTTCATCTGAGGACAGGTAAAGTTCACACTGGTCGTCACCTGCAAGATAGAAGGTATAGTTACCTGTATAAGGCGCACACAGATAACCCTGGATTCGTTCTCCATAGTTATCTCCCTGATTGGGGGTAGTTTCAAAGGAAGTGAGCTGGGAAGAAGCACTAGGAGCAGTGTTAACGGGAATGGCACTCACCGAATAGCCTGTGACATTGAGCCACTTTTCCCGCAAGATAGAGCCTGTACCACTACAAGTGACAGCCGGTCCAACTACATCGAGTACTTTCAAAGTGCCTGCTTCTGTACCATCGCTTTTCCATAATTCATTTTTAATTCCATCATAACTCGTAAAATATAAAGTACCATTGACAGCAGTTAAATTTGAAGTACTGTAGTATGAGTTTCCCTGGTAAATATCTCTGACTAATTGAGTGCCTGCCTCTGTGCCATCACTTTTCCAGAGTTCCATTCCATGTGTCCCATCATCGGCAGTAAAAAAGAGAATATTATTCACATTGATTAATTTAGGCAAGAAAACAGAGCTGTTTGTGCCAGGATAAATATCTTTTACCATCATTGTGCCAGCTGCTGTTCCATCACTTTTCCATAGTTCTTCTCCATTGGTATTGGTGCGTGCTGTGAAATACAAAGTGCCATTGACAGCAGTTAAGTTCATGTCATTAATATTTCCTGCTTCGAATTTTTTTACCAGAACTGTACCATTGGCAGTTCCATCACTCTTCCAGAGTGCACTATTTTGCAAATCATATCCTAGAAAAAACAAAGTACCATCTACATCAATTAGAAAACTGCCGAAAATACTTGCGTTTCCTCGGTAAATATCTTTTACCAAAACTGTACCGGTGGCAGTACCATCACTCTTCCACAATTCAGCGGTCTCATCTCTATTTAATGGATCAACCGACGCAAAAAAAACAGTGCCATTTACCGAAAGTAGACTGATTGCTGATACATTCTCTTTGATTGGAACAGTGCCAGTGGCTTTTCCATCACTCTTCCACAAGCCCTTGTGACTATTACTATTTGGGTAAACTGAGAAAAACAGGAAGCCCTTATTATCTGCAAAGAAAACCCGGTCAGTGTCTAACACGCTAATAAATCCTAATGGTACAATGCTTTCTGCTGTTCCTGTAGTACTCATCAACTCGAAACCATTTGCACTATTACCAGAAGTATAAAATAAGGTATTACCTGCTTTGGTTAATGTAATAGGATAGTGATTTTGATATAAATCATTCCAGGAACCCAGAGACACATCCGTTATTTTAACAGTACCATTGGGAGTACCATCGCTTTTCCAGAGTTCATATCCTCCGGTTCTTTTATATTCTGAAATGTAAATTGTAGTAAGTAATTAAACACAATTAAGTATAATATTTTCATCTACTTCAAGTTTTTTAAAATCAAGTTTAAAGTAAGTACCCAATCCTGAAAAGATGGTATAAAGTGCCTCCTTAAGCGCTTCTACAGACAGATAGTCTTCGGCTTTGAGCCAATGATATTTCACCTGCTTCCAAAATCGTTCGATCCTGTTAAGATGAGGACTATACTTAGGCAGCAAAAAGATGTATAATCCTTTCTGTTCCCATTCTTCTTTTTTGACTTCCCATAGGCCACATGTATGCCAGGAGGCGTTGTCTAAGACTATGACAGTAAACTTGGAAATAGATGTTGAGAAGGCCTCTACACATTCAATGATAAAGTCAGCGTTTAGACTCCCACTTTTCTGATAAGTAAGCAACTCATTATTTGTACTTAACAAGCCAAATACATTTATCCTTGTACTTCTTTGGGATAAAATAGGGGCGTGTTCGCCTTTTTTGATCCATCCATAAGGTACACAAGGGGTAAGGCAAAACCCTGATTCGTCTCCAAAATATAAATCTATACTGCCTGTCTGTGCCAAATAAAGCAAAGCATGTAATCGCTTGACTTTCTGCTCATATGCTTCTTTGTTTTGCAATGGCTTTATCCATTTACGGAAACGTTTCCATCGGCAGTCAATTTTTTTAAAAACCGCTTCAAGGTCATCTCACTCATAGCCGTGCCTAATTTAGCTTCTATCTCTCGCTTAGCTAATTTAAGTTGTTGTTTTTCTTTCTCTATGCTATTTTCCACTACTTCAACATGGGTAGCATTACTGGTAGTAAGGATGGGTTTTCTGCCTTTCCCTTTTTGGTTCTTTAACCCTACCACACCTGTTTTCTCAAAGCGATCAAACCACTTATAAATACTTAACTGACTTACTTGAAAAATGCTTGCTAACTTCTGTACTTGATAGCCTTGATTGGATAACAGTATACATTGGCAACGGTTACGTTCCTGATAACTTTTACTATCTTTATGAATCTTCTCTAAGTCTTGTTTTTGCTTGTCTGTAATCTTCTTGATATAACGCATAAGCAAAGATACAATTTGCCAAAATCTTATACTTAATTGTGTACTCTTACTTAAAACTTACAACATTAAAAGTAGAAGCTCAAAACATGAAAATACCTAAACTTAGGTATTTACATTGGTTTGGATTGTTCTTAATTTTATTGCTGTCCATCAAACCTGAGCTATGAACCGAATGAAGCCTTCACTGCCTGTCATGCGAATGGCTCGGGTGTCTGTGGAACGGGCAATACGAATCTCCTGTATTCTATATATCTCTTGGCTGTTTTCCTTCAGATGGTTGATGGGCTCTGCAGATACATTCCTGAACAGATGTTGGCCTTATAGGTATAAACGCAGCACCTTACTCTTTGTGCTTTTGCAAGGCAGCTGGCTGATGCTGCAGGCTCAGGCTTCCTTGAAATTTGAGCATATAGGTGTTCAGCAAGGTTTTTTCAGTCTTGCTACCTGGAATATTTTACAGGACACAAGGGGCTATATGTGGTTTGCCACCAATGACGGACTCCACAAATACGATGGCTACGGGTTTACTAATTATGAGTTTACGCCCCACGACACTACCTCTGTGGCCCATCATACCATTTCTGCCTTATGGGAAGATCCGGAAGGAGACTTCTGGATGGGAACCATTGAAGGAGGCATCTGTAAGTTTGACCGCTCCACAGAGAAATTTACTACTTTTAAACCGCCTCAGCCCAAAGGATTACAGGTGCCGGCTTTACGGGCAGTGTCTGCGATTGGCGAAGATAAAGAGGGTATGCTATGGGCAGGAAACTGGCTGGGAGAATTACGCCGTTTTGATAAACACACCGGAACTTTTTCACAAACGCCTTTCGACATGGGTTACCGGACCAAGCCCGGTAGTCATCTGACGATAGATGGGATATATGCCATTTACAGGGACCGGAAAGGGGATACCTGGATTGGTAACAGGACTGGTTTACACCAACTCAGGCTTACACCACAAGGGGACGGCAAAGCCTCTTCAGTCAGCTTCATCCATTATTATCCCGATGCCGGGAATCCAGCTACCTTAAGTGATAGTGTGGTCAGAACAATTTACGAAGACCGAAAAGGCATGCTCTGGATTGGTACTGATAAGGGCTTGAACCGTTATGACCCGGCCACCGGGCTTTTTACGCGCTACCTGCATCAGCCCAATGATCCCAATTCACTGAGCAGCAATGGTATTTTTCATAACAGCATCACAGAGGATTTACAGGGAAATTTGTGGATCGGGACAGGTAACGGGCTTAACAAACTGAATCCGGAACGGACAGGCTTTACCCGTTATTTTCATGATCCGGCCAATCCACATAGTTTAGACAGTGATTTTATTACCAGCGTAAAAGTTGATAGGGCAGGAAATTTGTGGGTGGGTACTTTTGGAGCGGAGATAAATAAAGTAAACCTGTATCAGCAGCCTTTTGAACTGCAGCAGCAGCACCCTTATAACAGCCGTTCGCTGAGCCATAATTTTATAGAGGCTATTGTTGAAGATCACACAGGCATCCTCTGGATTTGCACGCAGGGCGGAGGTGTAAATGCGTATGATAAAAAAACAGGCCTGTTTACCCGTTACCGTCATAATCCATCAGACCCTGCCAGTCTGGCTAGTGACAGGGTGAAGAGTATAATTGAAGATAGCGAAGGCACTTTATGGATTGGCAATGGAGATAAAATATCCAGATTTGACCGGGCTACCAGCAGGTTTATCAATTCTTCAGGCAGTATAGAACTGGATAATAGCTTACAGAAGCTGGGTGCTGTACTCTTATATAAGGATCAGCATGGCCTGATCTGGGTAGGTACCATGTCGGGGGGTATACGGAGTTTTAATCCGGAAACAGGCACGGTAAACTATTACAGGCACGATCCTTATGATCCGGAAAGCCTTACCGATCATCAGACTTATTGCTTTTTGGAGGATAACAAAGGCGATCTGTGGATTGGCCATGGCAGTGTGGGCACCAGCCGGCTGAATAAGCAAACAGGCAAGTTTACCAGATATTCACACAACCCCCTGGATACCACCAGCATCAGTGCCAACAGGGTGTTTAGCATCTATCAGGATGCAAAAGGAAGGCTCTGGCTGGGAACAGCCGGCGGAGGGCTTTGCCAGTTTCAGTATGATACCGGGCGCTTTACTACCTATACAACCAGGCATGGCCTTTCTAACAATACCGTGCATTCGATTCTGGAGGATGACGCAGGCAATTTGTGGCTGGGCACCAACACTGGTCTTTCCCGTTTCTCACCGGAAACCAAAACCTTTACCAATTATGAGGCTGGCGATGGCTTGCAAAATGGCCAGTCTACAGGTGCTTGTTTTAAAGGCAAAGATGGCACTTTGTATGTTGGCGGCATGAATGGGCTGAATATTTTCCATCCCCGGCAGCTTCAATCAAACAAGTATGTCCCACCGGTAGTAATCACCCAGTTTAAATTATTCGATAAAGTGCTTCCTGGCAAACACGAAGCCAAACAGATACAACTCAACTATGACCAAAACTTCTTCACACTTGAGTTTGCTGCCCTCAATTACACCAATAGCCGCAAAAACCAGTACCTCTATCAGTTAGAAGGCGTTGATAAAACCTGGGTAAAAGCAGGCAGTAACCGGATGGCTGTCTATACTGATATAGATCCTGGCACCTATACCTTCCGGGTAAAAGGATCGAATAACGATGGCATTTGGAATGAGCAAGGAAGAAGCCTTCGCATTATTATTCATCCACCCTGGTGGCGTACCATATGGGCATATATGAGCTATACACTGCTTTTTATATCCGCTCTGGTGCTTGCCCGTAAAGCGATTGTCAACCGGGAAAGGCTACAAGCTAATTTGCGGGTGCAACGGGTAGAAGCCGAGAAACTCCGGGAACTGGATTCATTAAAATCCCGCTTTTTTGCCAATATTTCCCATGAATTCCGCACGCCGCTCGCTGTTATTAATGGCCTTGTGCAGAAGTGGAGCCATAGGGAAAACATAAGTGTAGAACAAAAAGCTGATTTTGGCATGATCGGACGCAATGCCTCCCGTTTGCTGCAACTCATCAATCAACTTTTAGATCTTTCCCGGCTGGAAGCAGGAAAACTTACGCTACACCTGCAGGCTGAAAACATTACCGCCCAGCTGCGGGCTGTGGCTGCTTCTTTTGAATCCCTTGCCCAAAGCAAAGCGATTACTTACCGCTATACTGTACCCCTGCAACCGGTCTGGGCGCTTACAGACAGGGATAAAGTAGAGAAAATTGTGAGTAATCTATTATCCAATGCTATTAAATTCACTCCTTCAGGCGGACAAGTTATTTTTAGCGTTTCCCTGGATGAACTGAATGGAAAAGGCGAGCTTAGGTTATTAGTACAGGACACAGGGATAGGCATTGCTGAGCAGCACCTGCCCCATATTTTTGACCGTTTTTACCAGGGGGACCCATCGGCCACCAGGGAACATGAAGGTACAGGTATTGGACTGGCACTCGCCAAAGAACTAACCGAATTACTGGCAGGCACCATTCAGGTAGAAAGCCAGCCAGGGCAAGGCTCACTATTTAGGATCAGCCTGCCTTTAGAACTCACTGAGACCCCACAGGCACTTACAAGCCCTGAAGAATTGATTCAAGTGTCAGAGAATACAATAGATCCATCTCTATCCAGCCAGCTACAAACACAGGGCAAACAGCAACCCCAAGTCTTACTGGTAGAGGACAATGCAGACCTGCGGACTTTTATCAGGGAGAGCTTATCAGCGGAGTTTACGATCCTGGAAGCCACTGACGGGCAAAGCGGCTTAGAAAAGGCCATAGAAACCATTCCTGACCTGATTTTATCAGATGTGATGATGCCGGCAATGGATGGATTCAGCTTGTGTGAAAAACTCAAAACCGATGAGCGCACTTCTCATATTCCTGTAGTTTTGCTTACGGCCAAAGCCGATATGATTTCTAAACTGACTGGTTTAACCAATAAGGCCGATGATTACCTCTTTAAACCATTTGAAGTAAAAGAACTGCAGGTACGGATACAAAACCTGATTACGCAAAGGCAACAGTTGAAGCAGCATTACAGTCGGCAGTTCTTCTTACAACCTAAAGATGAAAACCTGGCTTCTGCCGAAGACAAATTCCTGCAAAAAGCCCTATCAATTGTGGAAGCCAACCTGGCCAATACCGGGTTTGATGTGGAAATCTTCAGCCGGGAAATAGGTATGAGCAGTTCGCAGTTGCGCCGCAAGTTAGGTGCCCTCACCGGTCAGGCTCCTGCTGATTATATCCGGTTAATCCGTTTGCAGAAAGCGGCAAACCTCTTGCAGCGTGGGCAAGGCAATGTGAGTGAAGTAGCCCTGATGACAGGTTTCAACAGCCTTAATTATTTCACCCGCTGTTTTAAAGAGCACTTTGGCAAAACACCTTCTGATTTTCTGCGGGAATCTCACCCGATAAAAGTGGGATCTTGAGTATAAGTGCTAATTTTAAAAATGTGTAGATGTGCAAATGAAAGGTTGGCTGTCAATGTAGTAATACGAGCTAATTTCTAAAATACCTCTGTTTATTAATTTACTGCCGGCTCCTTACTACAGTATATACTTTGAAAAGGGAATGCCTCAAATCGAACATAAACTATATACCATGAAAACAATAAGTAAGTATATTTTTTATGTCATTTTTAGCAGTTTTTTCCTGTTATCGGTGTGTCTGGGACAGAGTGCCCATGTGAAGCATGAGAAAGAAATTGTCGCCTGGCTTAAATCAAATTCATTTCCGGTGAAACACCTGACAGCCGGAAAGGGTTTTGCCGATCTACAGCCCTTGAAAACAATCTTACAAGAGGTGCAGGTCGTAGGGCTGGGCGAAAGCACCCATGGCACCAGGGAAATGTTTCAGCTTAAACACCGCCTGCTGGAGTTTCTGGCCCTTGAAATGGGATTTACAGCCATTGCCCTGGAAGCCAGTTATGCTGCCTGCCAGCCCATCAATGAGTATGTACTGTATCACTTCCCTGGTCTTTGTCCCAAACAAATATTGATAATCTGATTCTGGACTTGCGAGCGCCGGTAGCCAGTACGGAGGTATTCAGATGGCTTCATTCTCCCCACAAAGTATACTTAACTGGCTGGTTTAATTCTTCTCCTGCAGCGTGTATTCAAGAAGTAGAGGTCAGCCGATGGTATGATGGTCTTATTTTTATCAAACAAACCACGCCCACCCGGCCTACAGCCAATGCCTTGAAAACAGTGGCTAGGAGAGAAGGCTTGTAAAATGATTGGAAACATATTAAAAGGGTTTTTTCGGATATTGGTTTATTTAAAGTGCAAATAAGTGCTCATTACCTGATGCCACTTTTCTAACTCATTACCACAGGGTTCAAATCTATTGAGAGTACCAAAAAGAATATAATGGGAATTTCAGGTATTGTAGAAGTAGATAGCAAAACTCGGGGAAGAGGAATGATATGCTCAGATACTTACTAGTGCCAGCATTCTCAGGTTCAAACATAGTTTGCTCATAGCATTATTCGAGCAAAAGTTAGCACAAACTGCGCATGCCCGGATTCTGCTATTTTTAGCCCTTTTTGTTCTCCCAAAAAAGTAAGCTTTCATCATACCTTGGTAGCTGTATATCAATAGCTACCCCTATGAAAAACCTGTTACCCTTTCCAGACTATTTCAGTAGGCATTACCTGTGCCTATTGCTGCTATCCGGTTCATTACCCTGTTTGGCGCAATCACAGGTAGGCGGCATCGTGCAGGAAGATAATGGCAAACCCTTGCCCTTTGCTACCGTCTTATTGCTTTCTGCAAACGATTCCCTGCTGGTAAAAGGAGCTATTACTACCGAAGCCGGTGAGTATAGTATAGAAGGCGTACAGGCAGGTTCTTACCGGATGGCTGTTTCCATGCTGGGTTACCAAAAAGTGTATTCTGCTCCTTTTTTTGTGGCTGCTTCTACTCAAACCATACAGGTGCCTTTATTACAAACCTCCGCTGAGACAAAACAACTATCAGAAGTGACCATTGTTGGTGAAAAGCCCATGTTTGAACAGCAGCTCGACCGCATGGTGGTAAATGTACAAAGCAGCATAACTTCGGCAGGGGCTACCGCCTTAGATGTACTGGAACGCTCTCCAGGAGTGTCGGTGAACCGGCAACAAAACAAACTCTCGCTGCTGGGCAAAGCGGGTGTGATGATCATGGTGAATGGCAAACTTTCGCGCCTGCCCCAGGATGCTTTGCTCCAAATGCTTGCCGGGATGAACGCTTCAAATATTGAAAAAATAGAACTCATTACTACGCCTCCTGCCGGAATGGATGCTGAAGGAAATGCCGGCCTCATCAATATCGTAATGAAGAAAAATACAGACCTGGGTACTAATGGCTCTTATTCAGCTACTTTAGGCTATGGCTGGTATGAAAGGCCGGCAGCTAGTCTCAATATGAACCACCGGACTGCAAAACTCAATTTCTTTGCCGATGGCTCCTTTTTATGGGATCATTACTGGTTCTCTCTTTATACGAACCGGCGTTTTACAGAGCAGAACCAGATGGTAGAAAGCAGCAACGTAACTAACCGCAATACCCACCATATGATCTATAATGGCCGTATGGGATTTGAATACAGCCTGGGAGGGCAAACAAGTTTAAATGGAATGGTAGCAGGCTTTAATAACAGGCAGGAACAGTTTGCCCTGAATCAAACTCGGACAGTAGAGGCTGCTGATTTGCATACCACTATTGCCGGAAAAGACCATGAGATCAACCAGTGGCGACACCTGATGGGTAACCTGAATCTGCAACATGCTTTTCAAAACCAGAGCAAACTCAACCTTGACCTGGATTACCTGCTTTTTCATCATAACAATCCGCATTGGTATGAGAATGATTTTCAGAACTGGCAGCTAAACACCCAACAATTGGAATTCATGAACGGCACCAAATTTACGCCCATCCATATCGGGGTAGGGAAAGCCGATTACGAATTCAAGATAGGTAAAACAGCCCTGAAAACCGGCATGAAAGCTACCCTCTCCAGCCTGGACAATGATGTAGCAGTGCAAAAACTTTCCGGAGAAGAGTGGATTACCGAGCCTGAGTTCACCCAGAAAGTACAGATGCAGGAGCAAATCGGAGCTGCGTATGCAGGTCTGGAGCAGCAGCTCAATGTCAAAACCAGGCTGCAGGCAGGCCTGCGCTGGGAATTTACCAATACTGGTTTAACTGCTTCTACCGGAGAGAAACTGCTCAAACGCCGCTATCACTATCTTTTTCCAAGTGTATCTCTGTCCAGAGACCTCTCAACAAAACATACCCTGCAACTTTCCTACAGCCGCCGCATTACCAGGCCTACTTACAAAGACCTGGCACCAGTGTTTACATTTTTAGATCCGTATACATCCTTTTATGGCAATACCTCATTATTGCCGGCTATTACCGATGCCTTGCAGGTGGTATATCAGATTCAGAAGAAATATTTCCTTACCCTCCAGTATAGTTCTGATAAGAATCCCATTACATGGTTGATGCGGGTGGATGCCGGAAGGAACAGGCACTATATCTACCCAGACAATATTAAAAGTATTCATACCTATTCGGTCAATTTAAGTATTCCTGTAGTGCTTACTTCCTGGTGGCAAATGCAAAATAACCTGATGGGCAACTACCAGCTAAACCAGACAAACTATCAGGGAGAAAACCTGCGCATATCAGGATATGCAGCCCAACTAAATACAACCCATACGTTCTCTTTGCCAAAGAATTTTTCCATGGAGCTAACAGGGTTCTATAAAAGCCGGTCGTATATGGGGGTTTTACAGATCAGGCCGCAAGGATTTGTAAATATTGGCTTACAAAAGAAGTTAAAAGGGGATAAAGGCAACCTGAGCTTTACCATAAGTGATCTGTTCTGGAATATGCGCTTTGAAGCTGTCAATAACCTGCCATCGCTTGATTTATACCAGCGAATAGGCATTGTAGGAGAACCAAGGGTAATTCGCCTGACGTATTCACGCAATTTCGGCAATAAAAATATTAAAGTCTCCAATCAGCGGAAAACAGCCTCAGAGGAGGAACGAAACCGGCTGGGTAATTAACATATAGAATGAGTCAAACTTAATTTTTTCTACGTTAACCACTTATCAATCATGCAACACACAGTCCCAATCACCCGAGTAAGAAGTGCCCGTATTGTAAACCAATGTGCCAAGCACAGAGCTGGAAAACGTCCGGAAAGTTTTGAACTTGCATATGGAAGGCGTACGCCAGGGAGATGTCTCTATGCTTGAGCAGGCCTTTCACCCCAGTCATCTATGTTTGGATGGAAAGGCAAAGACCTGTTTTATGCCTGCTTTCTCTGACCGTTTAAGTGAGCAACAGGTAAAGGAGATACACCATTACATTCTTTCTACAGCTAAAGAGCTAAGCAAGCAAGAGAGCAAAGCTATAAAGTATTTTTCCTGCAATAATTATTAAACCTTGTTGTCTAAAGTTTATCCTAATCCTGAAAACTTGTCAGACCCCTTAATTATTGGGAATATAGCAGTAGAAAATTATCAATTTTCAGAGTTAACTAATAGGGGAATGATTTTTAACCTAGACATATGTTCTAAAACATAATCATAGCTTTTTATTTTCAGAAAAAAATATTTACCAACAGGGGTTTACTTTCCAGCATTGCCTCCATAAAAAGCAAAATTCAACAATATCAGTAACGTGCGCACGAAAGGTATTTTGAATGGTTTATTCAATACTTTTCAATCTTAATTTTTTTACACACAATGGAAAATTTAAATCAAATTGGCTTAGTAGAATTAAATTCTAATGAATTGCAAGAAATCGAAGGTGGATTGATCCCATTAATCATCGCATTAGCTGCATTTGATGCTTGCTTGTGGGGATACATTGCATTAAACTAATTTTTAAACTGCCAAATGCCACCTTTAGCGTAGCCATTTGTTTATTGATACATGAAGTAAGGAGAGAAAACGCTCCTTACTTTTTTTTAAACAAAAAATACAAATTTATACATCAAGGAGGCAGATTTTCTACCTCCTTCTTAGTTTAACAAACCATACGCATCCTAATTTTTCCAAACATATGTCAATTTAAAAGATATTTATAAAGAGCGATTGTTGTCTGTAGCTACCTATCCTCTCATAACTCTTTTAGATAACAGAAATTTCAAAAACAGTTGAGTTGCTTTCTTGAATATGCAGAATCAAATTTATCCTCCTCAGATTATTGAGAATAGTGCTGAAACCTATATCGCCGAAATTTCTACCAGAAGCCAGATCATTTATTCCTCTATTTTACTTTCCATCCTTTGTATTATTGTTGCCCTGCCTTTTATTACAGTAGATGTGTCTATGCAAAGTCCGGGAATTATCCGGCCAACGGCTGAGAAAAATGAGGTAAAATCTTTATTATCCGGTAAGGTACAAGAGGTATTTGTAAAAGATAATCAGAACATTGCTCAAGGACAGCCTTTGTTAATGGTTGGATCAGAAACCCTGGATAGCAAACTCAAACTCAATGGGGAACTACAACTCGAAAAACAGACCTATATCCAGGATTTGCAAAAACTAGTAAGGATAGATACCGCCTCCATCTTTCAGGTAAAAGGGATTTCTTCTGCCCTGTACCGCCAGCAATATAACCAGTTCCTCTACCGCCTTTCGGAGAGCAGTCAGACTAAAAACAGAAAAGCAAAGGAATTACTTATTGATAAAAAACTATATAACGAGAAAGTGATCGCCCAGCGGGAATACGAAAACAAAGTGTTTGAATATGAGAATGCGCTTGCTTATTATCTGTCGGCCATTCAGGGACAGCTGAGCGGGTGGCAATCGGACCTAACTGCTAATACCCGACTGCTTTCAGAACTACAAGCAGAAGAAAAACAACTCCTGAAAGAAAAAGAACTTTGTACCATTAAATCACCTGTTGCAGGCACTTTGCAGCAATTTTATGGTATTTCCCCTGGAAGTACTATTCACAGTAACCAGGTGCTTGGAATCGTTTCACCAGATTCTGATATACTAGTAGAATGCTACATTCCTCCCAAAGATATAGGTTTTATCAAACAAGATATGAAGGTCTATTTTCAGGTAGATGCCTTTAATTATAATGAATGGGGATTGGTGTCGGGAAAAGTAATGCAGGTAGCCTCCGATATAGAAATGATTAACGATCAGCCGGTGTTTAAAATAAAATGTAAACTGGATAAAGATTTCCTCCAGTTGAAAAATGGCTATCAGGGAAAATTAAAAAAAGGCATGACGGTACGGGCCAGATATATTCTTACCGAAAGAAGCTTATACCAGCTTATTTTTGATCAGGCCAATGACTGGATCAATCCACTCGTTGCTTCCCAATCCTAAATTTCTCTCCTTCCCATCAGATTATCCAATGAAAAACATAGTAAAAATAAAGCAGCATGACATTACCGATTGTGGTGCTGCTTGTCTTACCTCTATTGCGGCACATTATAAACTCCGGCTCCCCATTGCCAGAGTCCGGCAATACACTTCAACCGATACCAAAGGAACCAATGTATTAGGGCTTGTTCAGGCAGCTACCGGGCTGGGATTTACGGCAAAAGGGGTAAAAGGTACTTTTGAGAGCCTGTTCAAAATTCCTACTCCTGCCATCGCACATGTAGTGATGCAAGGGGGCTTACACCATTTTGTGGTGATCTATGGGGTTACCAAACAATATATAATTGTCATGGACCCGGCCGATGGAAAAAAACATAATCTGCTGCATGAGGAGTTTAAGAAACAATGGTCAGGGGTGCTGGTCATTTTAATGCCGGGTTCTGATTTTAAAAAAGGCAATGAGAAAAAAACTATCTTCTCCCGCTTTTATTCTCTGATACGTCCCCATAAAAGTATACTTATACAGGCATTGGTCGGAGCGCTGATCTATACGGTACTGGGGCTTTCTACGTCTTTGTATGTACAGAAGATTGTAGACCATGTGCTCCCTAGTGGCAACTATAATCTGATGAACCTGATGGGGGTACTCATGATTGTTTTGTTACTGATACAGGTTTTCATCGGATCATTTAAGGGAATTTTCGCTTTAAAAACCGGTCAGCAGATTGACGCAGGGTTGATTCTTGGCTATTATAAACACCTGCTGACATTGCCTCAACATTTTTTTGATACCAGGCGCACCGGAGAAATTATTTCACGGGTGAATGATGCGGTAAAAATCCGTTTCTTTATCAATGATGTAGCCCTGAATCTGATCGTGAATGTGTGTATTGTGGTTTTTTCCTTTGCGCTGATGTTTTCCTATTACTGGAAGCTGGCCTTAATTACCCTGTGTGTGCTGCCGCTCTATACCCTGGTGTATTTTATAGTTAATGCTATTAACCGCAAGCAGCAACGCAAAGTGATGGAGCATACCGCAGAACTCGAATCACAGTTAGTAGAGTCAATAAATGCGGCAGGTACCATCAAAAGATTTGGTGTAGAATCCTATGCCAACCTGAAAACAGAAACCAAGTTTATTGCTTTGCTAAGAAATGTATATGGCTCTAATCTGAACAGCTTGTTTGCTTCCCAGGCTTCTGAATTCATTTCCAGGCTGTTTACCATTATTCTGCTCTGGGCAGGTGCTTTCTTTGTCCTGGAAAACCTATTAACAGCCGGTGAATTATTATCTTTTTATGCCTTGCTTGGCTATCTGACCGGACCAGCGACTTCATTAATAGGCATGAATAAAACCATTCAGGAAGCCCTCATAGCCGCTGACCGGCTGTTTGAGATCATGGACCTGGAAAGAGAGGAAAGGGAAAATAAAATAGAGATGACCCCGGAGATGAGTGGCGATATTCAGTTTAGTGATGTTTGCTTCCGCTATGGTTCCAGGGCTGCTATTTTTGAAAATCTCACCCTTAGCATTCCAGCAGGAAAAGTGACTGCGATTGTGGGAGAAAGTGGTTCAGGAAAATCAACGCTGATGTCCTTGCTGCAGAACATGTATCCGCTTACCGGAGGAAACATTAGTATTGCCAACCATTCTATTAAACACATCAGCCACCAGAGTTTAAGAAAAATAGTAAGTGTGGTTCCCCAAAAGGTTGATTTGTTCTCAGGCACGGTTATCGAAAATATTGCAGTAGGTGTTTTTCAGCCGGATATGAAACGGATTTTAAGAATTTGCCATGATCTGGGTATTACCCAATTTGTAGAAAAACTACCTAATGGATTTCTTTCTCAATTGGGAGAGAATGGAGCTAACTTATCAGGAGGCCAGAGACAAAGAATAGCCATTGCCAGAGCCTTATACCGGGAGCCGGAAATACTGATTATGGATGAAGCCACTTCATCCTTAGATACCCTTTCAGAAAAGTATGTTCAGAAAACCATTGAGAAATTAAGGGCTGCCCACAAAACCGTTATTATTATTTCGCACCGCTTGAGCAGCATCATGCATGCTGATAAGATTATTGTATTGGAGTCTGGCAAAGTAACAGAGGAAGGAACACATCAACAGTTAAAGCTGTATGGAAAAAAATATTCCAGTCTATGGGCTGAGCAGTTTCCAGCCGAAGAGAAAGCTATTTTCAATATGCTTACTTCATAAAGCGAGTAGAATAATATTGCTAGACTCTGTTGAGTCTAGACATCAAATAACTATATTTTGAAGCTTTTGATCTCTCCTCAATAAATCAGGCACATTAGAAGTATCAAGAAAGGAGAGGTTAATTTAACTTACTCCTTTTAGGTAACTGAGATTGTAAATTTAACTGTTAGTCAAAGGTAAAAAATAATATGATTTTTACCTTTGACTAACAGTTATTTTATGGACTCAAACAAAGAATTTGATTTTGAAGCTTTTAAAAAGCAAGCCATCGAAGGCATGTATGCCGGCAAACCTCTGAATGGCGAAAAAGGTATTTTCGCTCCCTTACTGAAGCATTTTTTGGAAGCAGCTTTAGAAGGCGAACTGCAGTCCCACCTGCAGGAAGAAAAAGCCTCAGGAGTTGCCAATCGTAAAAATGGTAAAACCGCTAAAAAAGTAAAAAGCCTGTCTGGAGAATTTAACCTGGAAACAGGAAGGGATCGTAACAGCAGTTTTGAACCGGTCATCCTTCCCAAACGACAGGTAATCATCACTGAAGAACTTGAGGAAAAAGTCATTGGCTTGTATGGCTTAGGAGTAAGTACCCGTGATATTACCAGGCATATCAAAGAGTTATATCAAATGGATATCTCGGCAGCTACTTTATCGGCTATTACAGATAAAGTAATTCCTGTCATGAACGAGTGGCGCACTCGTCCATTAGAGTCAATCTATGCTTTTGTGTATCTGGATTGTATGCACTATAAGGTCAGAGAAGGTGGCAGTGTAGTAACAAGAGCCGTATACAATATCTTAGCTGTCAACCTGCAGGGGCAAAAGGATTTGATAGGTATGTATGTATCTGAGAGTGAAGGAGCAAAGTTTTGGCTCTCCGTGCTGACTGATATAAAAAGCAGAGGCGTGCAGGATATGCTCATTGCCTGTGTGGATGGCTTGAAAGGTTTTCCGGAAGCCATTGCCAGTATCTTTCCTTATACACAGGTGCAGACTTGTGTGGTGCATCAAATCCGCAATAGTTTACGCTATATCAGTGAAAAAGATAAAAAAGCTTTTATGGCGGATTTGAAGTTAGTCTATCAGGCATCCACCAAAGAAGAAGGCTATGAAAACCTGATAGGGCTGGAGGAGAAATGGGGTAAAAAATATCCTGTTCCTATCTCTTCCTGGTACAACAACTGGGCAAATTTATCTACCTTCTTTCAATATGACGCGCACATCCGAAAAGTGATTTACACCACCAATATCGTGGAAGGCTTTCATCGACAGGTCAGGAAAGTAACCAAGACAAAGGGTGCTTTTACCTCTGATAATGCCTTGTTGAAGCTGGTGTACCTGGTGGTGAGCCGAATTAGTGAAAAGTGGACTATGCCTTTGCACAGCTGGAATTTGACTTTGTCCCAACTCTACATTATGTTTGAAGAAAGACTCAAACCACACTTGCAGAACGCTTAGCAGCAACACCTGACACAGTTCTTTTTACACTCCCAGGTAACTAAAAAATCTAGCTAACAAATCCGTTCTCTTTACATTCTCCACTTTTATGAGGGAAGCCCAAACTGGAGTTCCCCCGCTAAAAAGGAGATTAAGTTAAGCTATTAATGATAGTTGTTGCCAATCTTGTTCGTATTCTTCCGGACTCATATAGGCTAAAGAAGAATGTCTGCGTTTTCTGTTATACCACACCTCAATATAATAGAAAATATCTCTTTTCGCATCTTGGTGAGTTTGATAACTCTTATGATATACCAGCTCCTTTTTCAAGGTAGCAAAGAAACTCTCCATTGCTGCATTATCATAACGGACCTCAGACCAAGCCTGATTTGGGGTCCATTACCTTTTCGGCTCATGGAAGGTTGAAAACCGTCTTGTTTTAATAACTGTTGATATTCATTACTTGCATATTGGCTACCCCGATCTGAGTGATGCAGTAGACCACTGGTAGGTTGACGCATACGCAAAGCCATTTGTAAAGCAGCGATCACTAACTCTTTGGCTAGTGTTGGTTGCATAGACCAGCCCACAATTCGCCTGGAGAATAAATCTAATACCACTGCTAAGTATAGCCAACCCTGTTTAGTCCAGATATAAGTGGAGCCGATGTTGCACTCGTTGCAGGTCCATATCAGTTGTCCACTTTTCATTGGGTGCTCCTGCTGTAAATTCCTGATTGAGTACATTGTTAGCTACCGGCAAATCATGGTTAGAATCAGTGGTGGTAATATATTTTTTCTTCCCTTTCGCTTTGATATTATTTGCCTGCATTAATCGGGCAACCCGATTTAAGCTGCACCTATAGCCTTTTGCCTTCAACTCTGTATAAATTCGAGGACTCCCGTAAGTTTGGTTGCTCTGCTTATATACTTTCTTTATTTGCTCGACTAACTGCTCGTTTTTGTCTTTATTATCAATAATTTTATTCCGACACCAGTGGTAATATCCACTGGTAGATATCTGCAATACCCGACACATAGCCTCTACTGAGAACTGCCCCCGATAGTCTTTGATAAACTGGTACCTTAGCGAGGGCGCTGACCCGGACCCCAGATCAAGCTCTGGTTGAGGTCTAGATACCCACTGCCTTTTTTAGTATCTCAAGCTCCTCCTTCAAGCGCAAATTTTCTTTTTTCAAGGCTGCCATTTCTTCATCTTTGGGATTGCCTTTGCCGGGAAAAGCTTTTTCTCCTGATTGGTTAAATTCCTGTTCCCATCGACGGAGCATACTAAGGTTGACGCCTAGATCCCTGGCTAATCCGCTTTTGTTTTTACTTTCTGCAGCAAGCCTGACAGCTTCTTCTTTAAATTCTTTGGAATACTGTTTTCTTTGATCCATTGTTGACATTTGGTTAAAGTAATTTACTCTTTTTTAAATGTCCTTTTCAATGGGGGAAGTCCACTCTTGAGGTTCACTTTGCGTTAATAAAGTAAATAACATTGTTATTATAATAAAACCATCTTTAAAAGGCTTCATCCGTTGGAGAGGCTTTTTATTTTTAATGATTACTTACACGAAAGGGTTATTTTGTATCGAAAGGGTTATTATAGAGTGATAAGAATTTAATATTAGCATTACATAAATGCCTTCCTGATGGGGAGGCTTTTATTTGATCTCCTCCCAATAAATCAGACATATGAGAAGTAAATTTAAAGGTGAAGTTAATAGAACTCACCGTTTACAGCTGATTTCTCATTTTTCACTTGTCAATTATAAGATTAGGACAGTGTATTACTCTACGTTTTTCCACTATTAAATTACACTGTCCTAATTTCGCACTATGCTGAATTATAGCACGCTACTAATAAGCGTCGCACCCTATAATTACAGATTAACTTTACTGCTTAATTACTCTTATAACCTGTTGCTTGTCTTTTTCATAAGTTACTTTTACAAAATATACTCCTTGTTTTAAATATTTACCAGAAAGCATTAGAGTCTTTTCACTTTTACCAGTTGATATGAATTTACTAGCCTGGTAATGTATTTTCCCTACAACATCTACTATCATTACATCTATTACTCCATTTAGGCTCTTTCCCATATTTAAGGTAAATGTATCAGAAAAAGGATTTGGGTAGATTGAAATAGTTTGCGCTATTTCTTCATCAATAGAGCTTGATAAGCGATTTCCTGTACTTATTTTTTCAATTTCAATATAATCTATGCCTCCTTGCGTTTTATTTGCTTCAATAGAAATATAATGTGATCCTGTTGATAAAGTTATGTTTGCTGTTTGCATGTTTCCCCACCAGGAAGTACCTAGACAAGAAGAAGCAGTAGAAGAAATAGTAGTGGCGTCACCTGTAAAAGTAGCAGCCGTTCCGTTGACTGTAAAAATATAGCCGCTAGGCCAGTATCTTTGATTACCATTTACATCTCCAGAACGTACTCTGGCAATAATTCTATAGGTTCCTGCTTGTGTTATTGAGAAATTGATCCTTGCTTTATCTCCTATATCTGCCAAACGTAAATATTTCCCGTCACTCAGGTCAATACAATTGACACCTAGTACAGTCCCACTAGTAGTTGCGGTACCTTCCGTTACATTTGAATAATTGGTTTCAGCTTCATAACGCGTTATTGTATTGCCTACACTTATGTTAATTGAACTAGACATCCTGGTCACGTTAGGCAGACTACTTATTGCTTTTGCCGTTAAAACATAATCACCTACTGCTACATTATTCCAGGTATAAGTATAGGGGCTATTTGAATCTTCGCCAAGTTTAGTAGTTCCTTGATAAAACTCTACTTTAGTAACACTGCCTAATGGAGTAGTGGCTGTAGCATTGATAACAATATTTGAGTTGGCAGGGAAGATAGCATTATTTGCAGGAGCGGTTATATTAACCTGAAGATAAGGATTTGCTAGGTCCTCCATTTGTCCAGACATAAATAATATACCAGGGTACACCTGCCACACACCAGACCAGGGTTGATTCGAACCAATATTGGCTAATCTTGGGTTATCATTCACAGATGGATAGCCTGATAAACCTGAATTTGTTCTTAGATAGGCTGCTTTTATATCATCATCTTTGAAATACTGATTGACTTTTGCAAACCACGTATCAAAAGTACTATTCCAATTACTAGCTGTATTTACACCGTCAATCCGATATGCTGTAGTAGTATTAGCTGGCTGATCTGTTCCATATCTGGTTAGAGTCCCATCTTGATATTGAAGCAAATGTTGAACTGTTTTCAAAATCGTTTTATTGCCTCCACTTGTATTACCATTTGGGTTGCTACCACCTGCTGCACCTGTATTTTCTATATGGGTAAATAGATCAGTGTCTCCTTGTCTTGCAAAATGTTCGGCTATATCTGCACAAATAGACGTTATACACATCCCATAGGCCCAACCTAAATCTGGCAAGGTAGTAGACCATCTTTCAAAATCACCAGGAGTGCCATCAGGAAATACTCCATAGGCTAACCAGTCTTTTACAAATTTTTTTGCCTCAGTTTTTAAAGTAGTATTATTCTGACCTAAACCCACCATCGCATAAAGTCTAACCGCACTTGCCCTGCGGTTATTAAAATACCTATGGAACGAATAAGTAATATAGCCGTTATAGTGGGTTACACGGGGCCCTCCTTGTGTATCGCTTAAACGATACTGTTGTTGTGGGTTGATTGTATAATTGTCATTATTATCATTAGTTGATCGATTGCTAAAAAGGCCGTCTATATAATAATTTATATTGTTCTTGAAGAAAACAGCTGCATTTAAAAACCATTCATCGAGAGTAGCTTTATCTGAGTTAGATAAGGTATGTTTGATATAGTCATAGGCAAAATAATAGGTTGTAAACCATTCTGCTATAGTAAATCCGGGAGCATCATCAGTTAACTTATCATATTGCCACCTAGTCGTATTACTTAAATCCAAGTTAGACACAGCGGCTTGTGCAAGTAATTCCGTCCTAACAGCATCTCTATATTGAGTGTCGCCGGTTATCAGGTAATAGAATGCAGCATCTCTTATTAAAGTACCTTTTACTTCGCCAGACTCTAATGTGACTGTCACTACTCCAGTTGGGGGTGTTGTATTAGCAGGATACGCAGTGCCTGTTACTATATCTCTTCTTGTATAAGCTGAATATTCAGGTTCTGGACCATCTCCAACTATAATATAGGTGCGTGATGAAGATGGATTAGGGCCATTATATCTTTCATAGTCAGGGTCAGCCAAGAACAAACGTGCTCTATTCTTTATTCTTTCCCAATCCCCGGGAGAATTAGTTTGTACGTCACCGGCTATTCGATAATTTTTGGTATTCTGAGTAGCAGTGGAATTCGCTCTTTGCTTCCATATAGTAATTTCCTCAGGTGTATAATGTAAGCCTGATTGCGAAAAGGCTTGAATAATTGTTAAAAGGGTTAATAAAACAATCAAAGGTATCTTCATGTATAGAGAAGATTTCAAAGCCGGATTTTGAAGTTGGTGTTTCATAAAATATAGAAATATAGTTTTGGATGGTTGAATGCTGTCTATCAGCAAAATTTGATTTTGCCCACTTTCTAATAAATCAGATTTAAAGGCAAATGCTCGAAAGGTTTCTAAAACCAGAGAGGCGTCATAGTGAGTTGATGTTAAATCATAGTTTTGGATTTATGATTGAATAGTAAAAGCCAAAAGCTCTAAGACATATGGAAACGTCTTAACTTCTTAAGAAGAAGAATACAATCCTAACACACTTAACTAAGAAGATAAAAGCCTAACTAAACTATTGATTATTGCCGGTTGAATCGCTATATAAGCAGGATAGATGTTGGCAGGTTTTCTAATAAAGATGTGTTGTGAGTGTTAAGTTTTTTCCCAAAACTATGTTTATTGAAGTGATTTGATTTAATACTGATGTTGCAATCTTTAACACTAGTATATCATTGTTGGCTTTCTATCAATAAATTTTACAATATAATATTCAAAAAATTATATTTATTTTTGGTGGATATAAAAGTTAGTTAATTGTCATATCTATTAAGTGCAGCGTATGAATGATTTATACTTGCATATCATTTTCAATACAACAATCGAATAATAAGCAATTGAGAAGAGGTTTAAATATTGTCAGGAGTTGTATACTGTGATGGTGTAACTCCGTAAACTTGCCGAAAAGCTTTGGTGAAATAGGATAAGTTATTAAAGCCAACTTGATAGGCCACTTGTGATACTGTGTATTGTCCGGTCAATAACAATTGTGTTGCTTTTTGCAACCTGTAATTTCGGATAAATTCTCCCGGAGATTGATTAGTCAATGCCTTGATCTTGCGATATAATTGCAGATGACTGATATCCAGTTCCTTTTCTAACGTTTCTACTCTAAATTCCTCATCAGATATATTTATTTCAATTATAGAGACTATTTTCTGGAAAAATTGCTCCTCTATTGGATTCAAAGTTTTTTGGACAATCTCTTTATCTATATTTTCAACTGAAGTCGTATTGCTAATAGGAAGCAAATTATCTGTAACAGGTGCAGTATACGTAGTAGCGAAATATGTTTCTAACTTTATGCGCTGTAGCAGTAGATTTTCAATCTGTACTAAAATTTCCTCTTTGTGAAAAGGTTTTGTGATATAAATATCTGCGCCTGTTTTTATAGCCTGAATCTTATCTTTTAAGGTTGCTTTAGCTGTCAACATGATTATAGGAATATGACAGGTTAAAATATTATTTTTTATTCTGCTGCAAACCTCTTCTCCATCCATACCAGGCATCATCCAATCGCTAATAATTATATTAGGAATATATTTAGTTGCTTTTTGCAATCCTTCTTCCCCATTTGAAGCTTCAATAATATAATATTTTTCTTGCAGTATGCTCCGAACAAACACCCGAAGATCTAGATTGTCCTCAATGAATAATAGTACTGGGGTTTGATCAGTTAACTTTCCCAGTAATAAATCATCCTCCTCTATTGAAATTGATTTATCCTTAAGGATCACACTTAATCTTTTCTCATGAGCAAAATAGTTTCTATCAGGTTCAACAGCTCTTTTACTTATTTTAAGATTAGCTTGTAAGGGTAAGTTGACCTTGAAGCAGGAACCTTCTCCAAACCGGCTTACAACACTGATCGTGCCGCCAAGTAACTCTGTTAGTTCTTTAGTCAAGTAAAGTCCTATACCGCTCCCTTCATTAGAATTGGGCTGACTATTATTTACCTGATAAAATCGATCAAAAATTTTATTAATTTTATCAGGTTCTATTCCAATTCCTGAATCTTTCAATTCTATATCTATAAAACTTTCTGAATGGCTGGTAGCCGGAGTTACTATAACAGATAAATAAATTTCACCTGGAGAAGAAGTAAATTTAAATGCATTAGATAGGAGATTGGAAAGTATTATTTGCAGCTTATCATGGTCAAAGTAACATGGGAAACTATCTTTATTAGTTGTGTAGGTATATTTTAGTTTACAGCTCTCTGCTAAAGATGTAAAATTAGAAGCCTGTGCTTTAATAAAATAAATTATATCACCCAAACTGGCTTCTACCTTCAGGGTACTTGATTCCATTTTTGAAATATCAAGCAATTGATTGATAAGTTGTAGAAGTCTATTAGCATTTCTATGCATCGTATTTAATAATTCTGCTTCTTCTTTATATTTTGAATTTTGCAGAAATACAGATTCTAATGGACTGATAATGAGCGTAAGTGGCGTACGGAACTCATGTGAAATATTGGTAAAAAATTTGGATTTCAGCTGATCCATCTCCTGAAGTTTTTCTGATTCTAAGCTTTTGAACTTCAAGTCATTCTTCAATTTCTCTTGATGAATAATATATCTCCTTGCAAAATAAATGGTTGTAATAAAAAGAGTTGAATAAAGTATATATGCCCATGTAGTCTTCCATATAGGAGGAGTAATAATTACTTTAACAGAAGCTGGGTAATTACTCCAGATACCATCTACATTCGCTACTTTTACTTTAAAAGTATATTTACCTGGTGCAACATTTGAATAAGAAACAAATCTTCTGTTACCAGCTCTTATCCAATCTTTGTCTATATTTTCAAGTTGATATGCATAATTATTCTTCTCTGGCAGAACATAATGCAATGCTGCAAATTCAAATGAAAGATAGTTTTCATTATAAGGTAATGTGATCGTATTATCAGTGAAGCTTTTTTGTTGGTCAAATACTTTAAGATTATAGATGGTTGCGATAGGTGGATGGGAGTTAGGTTTGATGCTATCCGGATGGAAAATATTCATTCCATTATTACCTCCCACATATATCTCTCCACTTTTCCCCCTCCAGAAAGCACGATTAAATTCATTACTTTGTAATCCATCATCCAAGCCGTAATTACTTACTGATTTAGTTACAGGGTTATACTTAAATATGCCATTTCCATTGCTCGAAAGCCATAAATTTCCTTTACTATCTTCTACAATTCCATGGATGACAAGCGTATATAAATGTGATGGAAGAACATTAGATGAAAATGATGAGGTACTAGGATTGAACTTATATAAACCTCCTTCATTAAAACTCACCCATAGATTGCCTTTCTCATCTATAAATATATAATTTGCATGTTTTGGTACAAACGGCTTTGATTTAGCAGGAGTATATCTTGTAAAAACTCCTTTAGTAACATCAAGGCTAACAAGTCCTTGAGAATTTGTAGCAAGCCAAAGTTGTCCGCTATTATCTTGTGTGATTTGATTGATTCCAATTTGTGAATTGGAATCAAAATAACTTTTATAGGAAATAAATTTGTCTGTAGCACACTCAAACCTGGCTAACCCAAACTGGGTGCCAATCCATAACTTCCCCAATTTATCTTCATATATACATTTAATAAAATTGTGCGGCAGGCTATTGATACTCTTCACATCATGGGTATAAGTATTTAATGTATGTTTATTACTATCTAGTTTTTTTAATCCCCCACCACCTAATCCAATCCATAGATTTCCTGTTTTATCTTTTAAGATAGCATGTACCGTATTTTCACTAGGACTACTTGTGGAACCGGTAATATTGATATGACTAAAAGTACCTGTTTCTCTGTCAAGTTTATCTAAACCTTTTGGCGTTCCTACCCATATACTAGAATCAGGATCTTCATAAAGGGCATATACAAAATTATCTGCTATCACATTTTTTTTTCCAATATCATGTTGATACAAAAGAAATGGTTTAGTGTTAATATCATATTTACTTACTCCCCCGGCATAAGCTCCTACCCATAACACGTTGAAGCGGTCCTCATAAATGCATGTAACCGAATTATGAGCGATGGTATTAACATTATTTTTGTCATGTTTAAAATGAGTATATTTTCCACTCCTTATATCTAATCTGATCAGCCCTTCAATTTGAGTTCCTATCCATAGGAAACCAATAGAATCCAACCGAAGAGAAAGAATAAATTTGTTATTTATAATAGTATCACTAGTATGGGTGTATTCAAAATCAATAAAGGATAGAGTTACAGGATTAAATTTTTGTAAACCTGAACCAAGGGTTGCTAACCATAAATTACCTTCTTTGTCTTCACAAATTTTATGAATATCATTATTAAAATACAGATCGTCCTTAATATCAATCTGATTTCCAAACCGAGTAAAACTTCCAGAAAGAGAATCAAATCTACTCAGCCCCTTATTGGTACCAACCCATAGATTTCCTTTTTTATCTTGATAGATGGTATTTATTGAGTTATAAGCAAAATTATGGCCTAAGGAATTATGTTGATATAAAGTAAAACTATCAGTTGCTTTATTATATTTATTTAACCCTTTATAAGTTCCAATCCAAAGTACACCATTCCTATCCTCATACGCATAGTGTACATTATTATCGCTGATAGTTTTTCTTTCAGGATTGTGGGTGTATACACGAAAAGTTTGAGTTTTTTTATCAAACCTGTTTAATCCATTTTCTGTGGCAATCCATAAATCACCGTGCTTATCCTCACAAATGGAACGTATTACATTATTACTTATGGTATTGTTATCAAAAGGATTATGTTGAAATACGGTAAAGGAAAATCCATCATACCGGTTGAGTCCATCTTTTGTGCCAAACCACATAAATCCCTCCTTATCCTGTAGGATACACCTAATAGAACTGTTGGAAAGGCCATCTTTTGAATTAATGCGGTTGAATTTGAAAGCAGGAGTTTGACAAGAGGCGGAAAGAAAGCAACACAGAAATAAACAGAAGCAGATTATGGTAAATTTCACGAGACTTTTAAAACAATGAATATCCATTAAAATAATAGATAATTGTTAAAAAAATAATTACAATAAAATAAATAATTTTTTTTTCTACAATTAAGAGCATGTTTAAATATGGATAGGGAGTCACAAAAGAGCGGGTCAGGGCGTAAACTAAAGTTGACCAAAACTAAAAGTTTATGCAATAGGGTATAAAAGACTGACTGACCCGCAATGGGAAGTTATCAAAGAATTTTTGCCTATCCAACGTAAACGAAAATATGATTTGCGTGAAATAGTAAATGCCATTTTATGGTATTTACGCATCGGTAGTCAATGGAGAAACTTACCTGAGGGTTTTCCCAAATGGCAAAACCGCTCCGGCCTAAAGGCTGTGGTCGGTAAGTTTACTACTATTTTAGGAAATGGCACAAGGATGGCACTTTGGAAAGACTCAACTGGGGTATGAACCGATGGGAACGTAAAAGAATAGGAAAAGAAGAGACACCAAGTATGATCATTATTAATTCTCAGTCTATTAAAACCGCTCCTTTCATCTGCCAAGGCAAAGGTATGTACCCTAATGGAATGGTCAGCTCCTATGGCAACAAGAAAGTCAACGGCAGAAAACGACATCTAGTCACGGATACTTTAGGGTTAATCTGGTCAGTGGTGGTGCATGCAGCTCATCTCACTGATGGAGTCATGGCTGAGAAAGTAGTAGAACCTCTGCAAGGCTATCTACACCGGATGCAAAAGATTTTAGCTGATCGGGCTTATAAACAGTCTTTCACCGATTGGGTATATGAGAACATGTTAGGGGTAGAGTTAGAAATTTCTTCTCCTCCTCCTTCTCAGCAAGGGTTGATCTTGCTACATTTGGGTGGACATTAAGTTAAGAGAAAATACTTAACTTAATGAAAATGGGACAAAGAAGAAAATTCGACAAGGAGTTCAAACTAATGACTGTTGAACTTAGTAAGAGCAGAAAAAATTTAGTAGATCTGGCTAAAGAATTGGATATCAAAATTGGATTGATTTATCGCTGGCGCCGTGAGTTTTTAGACAAGAGGGAGGGAAGTTTTCCTGGCCATGGAAAACCAAAACAAACCCCTGAAGAAGCAGAAATAGCCCGTCTAAAGAAGGCATTAAAGGATGCAGAAATGGAAAGGGATATGGAGCCGATGCTCACAACGTAGGCAGGTCCAAAAAAGGCGGTCAGCATCTTTTCCAGGAACGATGGGAGATATTCCAATTCATAAAGGATAATCACACTGTATACCCATTGAGAAGATGTGCAAAGCCTTTCAAGTAAGTAAAAGTGGATATTATGGATGGATAAACAGTGAGCCATCTAAACGAGCTACAGAGAACCGGGAAATTCTTCAACAGATCAGAGTGATCCATAAGGAGAGTGGCCAGACCTATGGTAGCCCAAGAATCAGTAAAGCCTTGAAAGCGAATAACATTTCAGTTTCCAGACCCAGGGTTGCCCGCTTAATGAAGCAGGCTGAGCTTAGGGCAAAAAGAATTAAAAGGTATAAGGTCACTACGGATTCAAAGCATAGCTATCCGGTGAGTGAAAATCTACTGGATCGAAATTTTACAGCTAATGCAACAGGTCAGGCCTGGGTATCAGACATGGACCTGCAGACGATGTCAGCATCGGGTCCACTTATATCAGAACCATTACAGGTTGGCTATATCTTACGGTGGTACTGGATTTGGCAGACAGAAAGATTATTGGCTCTCGCCTTGAGTAAAACCATGAAGGCCAAAGAGACGACAATAGCAGCATTAAAAATGGCTATAAAAAACAGGCCCGTGATCCAACCTCTAATATTTCATTCAGACAGGGGTATACAGTATGCCTGTGATGAATTTAGGCAAGAATTAGGTACATATCCTCTTATTAAGCCAAGCATGAGTCGAAAAGGGAATTGTTGGGATAATGCTGTCGCAGAAAGCTTCTTTAAGACCCTGAAAGTGGAATGTGTATATGATTATAAGTTTGCCCATCAGCAGCAAGCGGCTACCACTGTTTTTGAATATATAGAAATCTGGTACAACAGGAAAAGACTGCATTCCTCTCTGGGATATAGAACACCAGCCCAGATGGAGCAACTTTTAAATCAATATGTGTTAGTTGCTTAATTTATTGTCCACAATTTTGTTGCAAGTCCAGGTTCGTTCCTATCAAATGGAGATGGATAGGAGAACGCACCTTCGGTACTTTGAATTTCTTTAGAAGGTTGGATAAAGATCATGAGAAAACCACAGATAGTTCCGAGGCTTGAATGCTTTGGCAGAATTGCCAATTGATTCTCAATCGTTTTACTTGATTTGCCTTATATAATTTCTAAACATGATCTAAGTTTCTAACAAAGAACTCAACCCCGTAGTATTTATTTACTGGCTTGACTTAATCTGACATTTCCTTAAAAGTATATAGATAGTTAAGAGCATTTGTAAAAACTAATGTTAAATTAATAGCTTACAAAAACATTGATTCAAGTTAAAGTATTGGGAAGGTATAAATAACCACTCTTTTTGAGTCGACCCTTAATTGAATAAAATAAAGTTGCATTAGAAAGTGGGGTATTCAGTTTGGAAATCAAGATCTTTACAAAATTATTAAATCTATTCTTCATCTACTTATTCTTACTTTTTGCTACCTTATCTCACGGCTTTATCAATCCTTTTTCCATTCGTTTAAGTACACCTTTACCTTTAATCCAGACGTTACCCATGCCAGGCTTTTTTTTCCTCCGAATCATAGTGATAGGTTTGCTTACCCTGATCATCAGCCCTTCTTTTGCGCAGGATCTTATTTCCAAAGTAGACGAGTATATGCAATCTCAGGTAAACGCAAATCAGTTTTCTGGTTCTATTCTTATGGCTCAACAAGGAAAAGTATTAGTAAGTAAAGGATATGGCATGGCAGATCAGGATAAGAAAATTACAAATACCTCTGCTACTATATTCCGCCTTGGATCAATTACCAAACAATTTACCGCTACAGCCATCATGCAGCTCCAGGAAAAGGGGAAACTAAATGTGCAGGATCCTATTTGTAACTATTTTGATAACTGCCCTCAAGCCTGGAAACCTATCATCATCCACCACCTGTTGACCCATACCTCTGGCATTGTGAATTATACAAAATTACCTCAGCACAAGCAGCTGATGAGTCAACCCATAAGTGTACCAAAATTAATTGACTTATTTATAAATCAACCACTCGAGTTTACGCCGGGTGAGAAATTCGATTACTCTAATTCAGGGTATATAGTATTAGGATATATTATTGAAAAAGTATCAGGCAACACCTATGAGGGGTATGTGCGAGAAAATCTGCTAAACAAAATAGCCATGAAGCACTCAGGCTATGAGCATGAAAGCAATGATGTACCCAACCGTGCCGTTGGATATACTACCAATGAAGGCAAGGTAGAAAAAGCCTTACCCATTCATATGTCCTATCCCTATGCTGCCGGGGCACTATATTCAACTGTTGAAGACCTGTATGAGTGGGACCAAGGGTTATACAGTGAAAAGATTCTATCTGCAAAGTCATTAGAAAGCATGTGGACCCCTATAAGCAGACTTATGGGTATGGGTGGATCATCAATGAGGCTTTTGGCAAAAAGCAATTTTTTCATGGCGGTGGCATCAATGGCTTTGCCACATCCATTATGCGTTTTCCTGAGGAAATGGCTCTCATTATTGTGTTGAGTAATCTGGAAACTACCAATGCATACAAAATTGGAAGTGATTTAACAGCCATACTGTTCAATCAAAAATATGAATTAGCCAAACTCCGCACGGTTGCTTCCATAGACACCAAGATATACGCTTCCTATGCAGGAGAGTATGAATTGGCACCAGGATTTACCATTACAGTTTCTCAGGAGAAGGAAAAACTCATGGCTCAGGCCACCGGGCAAGGTAAATTTGAAATTTACCCCGAAACAGAAACTAAATTCTTCTATAAGGTGGTAGATGCACAGATCAGCTTCATAAAAAATGACAAAAGTGAGGTATCACATCTTATTTTGTATCAAAATGGACAAGAGATAACAGTGAAAAGAATAAAGTAGGATGTCATACTTATTGCAGTTAATAATCTTGTTCAAAAATAGGGTAAATATGATCTTTGTATGGCTCCTGTTTTTCGAATAGAAGTCAAGAAGAAAGCTTAGTCCAATTAATTTTCTGTTGCTTTATCTGTGAGTTACCCGAAAGGGGAAGTTAAATCAACTTCCCCTTTCGCTTTACTAAACCAAAAATGGGCAAAAGGGAAAAGATATTGAACTTCATTTCTTCCCTCTCGTCCATATATGAGGTTTCATTATTGGGGAGGTTAATTTAACTACCCTTTCTGGTAACTTAAGAATATGAATGTTTTCTGCCATATGAGTGTCTGAAAAATAGGAGACTGACATAGGACTTTCTGTAGTTTTCAGAAACATTTAAGCCGTATTTGGATAAAGGCGCTCTTTTCACACCAAAGCCAGGAGAAGAGGATTTACTCCTGGCATTGATGAATAGAATAGATAAGCTACCATACTACTTTTTGACGACTCTCCATACTTGAGTGGAGCCATCCTCAGTAGATACTTTGATCACATACACCCCTGCTTTCAAATGAGCAAGGTCAAGCGTAGTTTCTGCACTCATTGCATGAGTGAAGCTTTGATAAACGGTTCTGCCTAAGTTATCTACCACACTGATGTAGAATTTGCCTATTTGCTCACTAGCAAGTGTAAGCTTGCTATCAAAAGGATTGGGATACAGATTTATCCTGGCAGGAAGGCTTTCTTCCACCCCTACTCTGGCGATAGTGGAAGAAGGAGAAGTAAAGAAAGGAGACAGATAAGAGCCTGCAATCACAGAGATAGTAGTTTGAGTAGGCAATTGCCACCCTACAGAGATATGATCATTACCAGTGTTTTCCTTGTGCAAGGCTTCAATGTAGTACTTTCTGCCGGCTACCAAAGCAATCGCTGCCGATTGTTGAGAGGCATATTTGTTCCACTGTCTCAGTGATGAAGGAGCCGTGAGCGAAGCAATCTTTGTTTTCTTTGAAGGGTCTTCATCTGTAGATAGCCACAATTCAGCTTTATCATCGCTTGCTATGTAGAAGTGGTAATTGCCACTCACCTGTGGATGGATATAGCCTCTGAAACGCTGTCCATAGTTATCTCCCTGATTAGTAGCCCGCTCAAAGATAGTGATCTGGTCGGTGGTAGTAGCAGCAGTGGTCAAAGGAATGTTGCTGATTTGATACCCAGTGACATTGGACCAGAATTCTCTTGATATTTTGCCTGTAGTGTGAATAACAAAAGGAGAAAGGGCACTTCCCGGAATCACCGTAATGGGTGCTGTAGCGGAAGATTGCCAGCCGACTGCCAGGTTATCCCTACCGGTAGCTTCTTTGTGCAAAGCTTCTATATAGTACTTTTTGCCCGCCACCAAAGAGATAGCTACTGATTTCTGCTCAGCATACTTGTTCCACACTTTCGCTCCTGTAAAGTAAGGCACGGAAGCAATCTTTGTTTTCTTGGAAGGATCTTCATCTGTGGAAAGCCACAACTCACATTTGTCATCCCCTGCAATATAAAAAATATAGCTAGAGGTAGTGGGCACACACACATAGCCTCTGATTCGCTCGCCATAGTTGTCACCTTGATTAGAAGGGGTTTCAAAAGAAGTAAGCTCTGAGGAAGAACTAGGTGAAGTAGTAACAGGAATGGCACTCACCGAACTGCCTGTTACATTGAGCCACTTTTCCTGCAAGATACTGCCTGTGGCTGAGCATATAATAGGGGATATTTCTGTAAAGGTTCTTACAATCCAATAATCAGTGCTGCCAGAGGAAGGACTTCTATTGGGCTCTGTTTTATCTCCTGATATACCTGAAGCAGAGTTGCCTGTTAACAAAAAGCCTTTATCTGTTGTTTGAATAACACTATATAATTCCTCCCGGCCAGTACCGCCGAAAATTTTATTCCATTGCTTGTTTCCTGCCTGATCTACCTTTATCAGCCAATAATCTGTGTCCCCTTTATTATCTTCTGTTTTATCCCCTCCAGTCTTGGAAGCAGAATATCCTCCTAGTATATATCCATCTGGCATGTTAATCAGTGAAGTTAACACATCTTCACCTTTTCCTCCATAGGTTTTGTCCCATTGTTTGTTGAGCGTATTATCCAATTTTATCACCCAGAAATCATCTGCGCCCAAAAAAGGGGCCGATTTATTGCCGCCAATCAAAGAGTTAGAATGGCCTCCCAATAAATAGCCACCATCGCTTGTTGCAATTACATCTGTTAACAGATCATACCCTTGACCGCTGGAAGAATTGTTAGCGCCACTAAAAGCTCTATCGGATTGTTTTAAACCATCTTTGTTGATCTTTACAATCCAATAGTCATCAAGCCCTCCGGAGGCTTGGGTTTTGTCTCCACCAATGCCCGATGAAGAAGTGCCTGCCAGCAAATACCCTCCATCACTTGTTTGAATCATCTTGGTAAGGTTATCCTGCCCTGGGCCCCAAAGGTTTTATCCCAGAGTTTACTACCATTGGCGCTTATCTTTATCACCCAGTAATCAGAAAAGCCCCTATTATATTCTGTTTTGTCATAAACGGCACCAGAGTCAGAATATCCTCCAATTAAAAAGCCACCATCCGCCGTTGCAATTACAGTTGTTGCCATATCAATCCAATTTCCCGCAAAGGTTTTATCCCAGAGTTTACTGCCATTAGCGCTTATCTTTATTACCCAGTAATTATAAAAAAAATCTTGGGTTGCCTGTGTCTTATCGCCTGAAATACCTGATCTGGAGTATCCAACCAATAAAAAGCCTCCGTCTGTAGTACCAATGGCACTGGTTAAAATATCGGCATCTGTGCCCCCAAAGGTTTTATCCCATAATTTGCTTCCATTGGCGCTTATTTTTACTATCCAATAATCATAATCACCTTTAGATGCAGCTGTCTTATCGGCACCAACCTTTGATGCCGAGGTGCCACATACTAAATATCCTCCATCTGAAGTATGGATTGTTATTCTCGCATCTTCTCGTGTATCTCCTAAACCTTGACCTATTCCTCCAAAGGTTTTATCCCATTGTTTACCAGGGGCAGCAGTAAGATCAGGCTTTACAACAATAGGAGTGAAATTGAAAGCAACGGTAGCGGCCGTAGTACCATTGGTTTTCCATAGTTTTGTCTCACTGTCATCGGTTGCAGTAAAATAGAGCGTGCCATTGATATTGACTAAATGTTGAGGATAACTGCTGCCACCTCCTGGGAAAATGTCTTTTAAAAGGAATGTACCGCCTGTAGTACCATCACTCCTCCAAAGCTCTGTGCCGTACGTATCATCGCCAGAGATAAAATAGAAAATATTCCCTGAAGCAACAGTTTCATTTTCTTGAGAATACACCCCTTCTTTAACAAGGATAGGTGTTGTGCCAGCATCATTAAGTTTATATAATCCAAGGCCTTCATTAGAAAAATATTGTCCAAGAAAATATATGCTGTTTCCTAATTTGGATAAACCACTGATTGGCCCCTGAAAAAGTTGTAGAGATTGATTAGGATCGCTGTTAAGCCCCTGTTTCCATAAGCCTGTAGCTTCATAATTTCTATCTTCAGAGATATCCATATACAAAGTTGATTCAGAAACTACAACCTAGTCAATATTTTCAGCAAATAAGCGGGCTACCGGTACTACAGTGGCTAATGCTATATCTTTTTTATATACGTTATATCCCTTTTTATCCGTTTCTTCATCCCATCTGCTTAAATAAATAGTACCATTTATAATCGTATGTAGTTTTACATGTTTATAAGGATCTTGATTGGGGAATAGCGTTGTAGTACCCGAAAGGCTGCCATCTGTTTTAAACACACCATATACAGCAGAGAAATACAACGTATTGCCCTCACTGATAAAGTCAGCATCCACCCGTAGTATGGTTCTGTCAAAATACAGTTCTACATCCTTTAGTTTGAATGCACCCGTGCTTGTGCCATCAGTACGCCACAATTCAAACTTTAGAAAATCATTATTAGCAGTAAAATATAGTAGGTTATCAGTAGCTTTCAGTACAATTTTAGCTCTTGAGATTCCATAGCCAAATATATCCTCCAGGGGTTGCCAGGGTACATTTAATACCTTCACTGTACCGGCCGGTGTGCCATCTGTTTTCCAGATCTCATAGCCTGTAGTGTAATTTTCGTTGGCTGAGAAATAGACACTCCCTTTGAACAGGGTTAGATTTTTAGCCTCAATGGCTTTGATCAATACGGTGCTTTCCGTGGTTCCATTACTTTTCCAAAGGCAAGGTTGCCCCTGCGCATTTTGAGCAGTAAAATAAAGGGTTCCATTGATATTGGTCAAATTGGCATAAGAACTAAATGGAATGGGTTGCCCCTGAGCTGAAAGGAATGAAAAGTTAATAACAAGCAGGAAGAATAAACTTATTAAGAATGTTGAAGATAGATAATGACTTATTATGTTTTTGAAGGTGGTTGTAAAATAAGCATAGCTTGATAAATGGGCTTTTAGGGGCCACAAAGAAAATAAAACTTGGTTCATAAAAAGGTGTTGTAGAAGGTTGAACTTTAAAATACTGTTACTGAAAGGGTTAAAAAAAAGTGTACAGATGGGTTGAAAACTTACATAAACAGAGAGGCGATTCTGCTAAACAATATATAAAATAAAAGTTACATTATTTTACCTGAGGCAATATTTTAATTATATTTCAATAGGCGAAAGTTACCTATTAAGAGCAAAAAGTTACATGTATATAAGTTTATCTATTAGCTTAAGCAAGTTTAAATGTGTTATCTCAAAGCTATTAAAAGGGCATTTATTTTCCTTAACACAGGTATATCAATCTTTAACACTACAGTATCACTTGCTTAAAATCTAAATGAAATAAAATGAAAAGGGTAGTACTGGTAATCACACCCAAGGAACTTACAAAATTTAGTTTATTTCCACCAGTACATTTTTGAGTAAGGCCTTATTCTGATTGGCATTTACTAGACACTATAAGCTAAAATATATTTTTATTGCCCCATTATAATAGATACCTATAATTGACTCCTATAATGTAGCATCTATAGAAAAGTCACAGCTAGAAGAGAAATTATTTTTTATTGCTTTTAACAGTGGGATTGTAGCTGAATAGTAAAATGAAAAATAGAGGAAGTAATACCAATTCCCCCTTTGTGTTAACTCCTTAACTTGAGCCAGTCCCACTTTATGTTTACATATATGGACTTCTAAATAAATTTAGCGAACGTATTAACTGACTTTACCTATACTCATTTTTACAGTTAAATAGTAGAAAAACTTCACCCATCTTGCCTGTTGTTGATTCCTTTTTTTATCAATCTAAGTTTGCAATGGAATTGTACTACGGCTAATGATTTCTCTCAACGGTTGGGGTATAAATCTAATAACTTGATTTAAAATTGATTTATTTATATTACATATGAGGATAGAAGTCAAGATCTATTTTTCAAATAAGGTCTACGATAAACAGCCACCCCAAACTTGATAGACAACTCTTGCTAGTGTATCTTGGTTGAGAAAAATATTTGTGACTGATCCTAGTGTCTGTTCCTGTGTTGTGCTAGTGCAAATTTTTAGGCAAAGTTTATGTCACACATCCCTCTTCTGAGCATCAGCGACTTTTTTCAGGCTTATCGCCTTGGCCAGCCGCTACATCCTGAAATTATGTGTATGCGCCTAGAGGACCAACCTGACACCAAACTGATGGCAATGCCTTTGTACCGATCTGATTTTTTTCGCGTGATTCAATTCACTGACGCTGTATTAACCTATACCACTCATGAGAAAAGAGTTTCGGTAGAAGGGTCTTGTTTGAGTTTTAGTTATCCGGGAAAACTGGAGTCCTGGGAGCGCGAAGGTCGCTTGTATGGGACAGTCATCTATTTTTCGCAAGCATTTGCCCACTTGGATACTACCCATTCAGGTTTTAACCAAGATTATCCTTATTTTACTTTTGAAGGAGATCTTATTCTAAATTTAGATCAAAGGGAGGCTTGGCAACTCAGAGGGCAAGCCCAAGAAATGATTAAAGAAATGTATTCGGATCTCTCTGATAAGCTTAGCATGATTGAAAAGCTACTAGCCCTGTACCTGCATACCATTCGGCGGCTGTATGTGCAGAAAATGGGTGCCCAACCTTCTGAGAGCAAATCAAACCAAGCCTGGTTTAACCGCTTCCGGAAAGCTACTGAAGACTATTTTGGACAACTAGCCCAAGGAGAGCAAAGGGTAATCCTTCTGTCTCCATCTTAGCCCAATCTTTAGGAATAAGCCCAAATTACCTTAATGAAATTATCAAAAGCCTTACCGGACAACCCGCTTCTGCCCATTTACAGCGTAAAATGATACTTGAGATAAAAAGTTATCTGTTGCATACCAATGATCAAGTAGCCGAGATTGCTTACCGGCTAGGCTTTGAGAATATACCTTATTTCAACCGCTTTTTTAAAAACATACAGGACTTACACCAGTAGAGTTTCGCAGGCATATTAGCTGATAACTGCCTGTAAACCCGTAAAAAGCATAAGCATTCCCCTGAAAAGTATTACCGTAGATAGCAGTGGTAGTCATATCTTTGATATTCTAAAAAAACAAGAACTATGAAACTGCTAAGCCCTACCTTCCTTATTTCCCTTACTTTATTTGCGCTGCCCTATTCAACACTACAGGCACAAAAGACTAACTCAAAAGGCAAACTAGCAAATACAGAGCAAAAAGGAGTTGATCTTTCCTATATCCAATCACAACTCACAGAGGAGGAATACAAGGAATTTCAAAACTGGGTGGCTTTAGGTGTAGGTGGCTTGCCACACACTGTGGAGGGCTTCCGTACCTTGCAAAACCTGAATAAGAAACTCAGAGATCCACTGGATATATCCCACCTTACCTCCAAGATGGGTAAGTCTGGGGATGTACAGACGCTTAAGAATCTACCCAAGCGCAATGGCAAGAGACCGACAATTGCTCCATTTGCCATCCCACACCGGCAGATGGATCAGCATAACAGCGATTTGATTCGGCAGAAGCAAAAAACTGTTTTCGAGCAAATAGTAGGTCAAAACAAAGGGGTGGTTCATTTCCAGAAGAGCTACTTTGAAAAGCATAATGAAGCTGTTTTTTTAAATGATAGCACAAAGAGCAATCAGAGTGTAGTGCTCACTACCCATGGCGAAGTGGGACATATGCACCCAAGTGATGGGTCGATGCATTTCTCCTTGAGTCCCTCTGATACCAAGGAGGTGTTGGCACAAGGTTGGGGGGAATTGCATGGGCTAGCCGGGCAGGTATATAAAGAGAATGCAGCCTTGCCTGCTACCTACCTGATGGTGTATTCGCCAAGGACAGAAGGGGAATTAGCGGTGGTCAAACAGATTTTACAGGCAGCTATCCACTATTCTTCCCTTCAGGAAAAAAGGCCCACTAATGCTAAATAGAATGAACTCTATGATAAGCCATATATAGAATAAAGGTTACTACTGTTTCAAAAAACGGGTAGAATTTGTAACTTCTCTATAAGTTTTATTATGCATCTAGGTGTTATCTTAAAACAACTCTTACCTTAGTGTTGCCTTTTTCGAGGGAAATCAAAAAAAATGCGCGAATTTTCTGAATACGAAAAAATGCCCAACAGTTTAAAAAAGCTGGAGCTGGATGAGATCGATTTTGCCCGCTTGGAAAAGCTGCTTTGGGTAGTGACTGAAAAAGTGCATGGGGCAAACTTCAGTTTCGTTTATGAGCAAGGAAAGCTGACTTATGCAAAAAGAAAAGCACCTTTATCCTGGCAGGATGACTTCTTTGGCTTCCAATCTGTGGTGAGCCGGATTGAAGACCAAGTCCTTTCCCTATTTGAAGAGGTCAGTACTACCATAAAAGGCAACCGATACATTCTCTATGGTGAGCTTTTCGGAGGAAAATATCCTCATCCTGATGTAATACCCGACCCAAACGTTGAGGCTATTCAAACAGGTGTATATTATGCCCCCTTCATCGAATTTTGTGCTTTCGATCTTGCTATTGAAACAACCGGTGCGGATTCTAAATACTACCTGGATTACAAAACAACTCTTTCCTTTCTGGAGAAACATAAAATATTTCATGCCAAAGCCCTATTTATTGGAAAATTCGGGGAAGCTTTCAATTTTAATACAAGGATGAATTCCACCATTCCCAGGGCGTTGCACCTGCCTGAGTTGAAAGACAATTTGATTGAAGGAGTGGTCATCAAGCCCTTCGGGCTATTAGGGAACCACAGCATTTCACCAAGGCCTATTGTAAAAATAAAAAATGCTGAATTTGAGGAAGAAAACAAATATCACCAGGCACAGAAGTGGACTTACCTCCCCAACGTGGCCTCGAAAGCCGAAGAGTTATCTTTTCTAGTAGAGGAATTACGAAATTATGTAACGTCCAATCGCTTGCACAGCGCTATTTCCAAAATCGGTCCTATGGAGCTAAGCAATCACAAAAGGATGGCGGAGATTCGAACTGAGTTTTTGAAAGATACGCTGAGTGATTTCAATGAAAACAACCATTACTTGTTGGATGACTTATCTGTTGAACAACAAAATTGGATAAAGGAAAGAATCAAATACGAAATCAACCAAGTCATCCATACCTTCAACCATACCAAAGGTCTTCTATAGATATAGATTAAAAAAAAATTATTTTAGATAAATGTTTGTTTGCCGCATAAGAGTAGAGAAAGTCTTTTTATTCTCTTGCTCATATATGAAGTTTCAACAAAGGGGCGTGGCTGTTGCACATCCTTAACTTTTAATTTTGGCTTATGAAGTGTAAATTCATGAATGGTAGGCAAAAGAAAATTTATCAAGGATTGCCTTTCACAGGCCATAGAGGACTATGTTCCAAAAAATAATTTCTACCGACGTTTAAAGCCGTTGTTAGACTTGACCTTCTTACACAAAGCGGTAGCCCCTTATTATGGCAAGTGTGGGCAAAAGTCAATAGATCCAGTCGTATTTTTCAAGTTACAATTGGTGGCCCATTTTGAAAACTTGTGTTCCGAGCGGGCTCTTATCAAAAAGAGTCAAATGCGACTAGATATTCTTTATTTCCTAGATTATCGGCTTGGGGAGCGTTTACCTGGACCTGAAATAAGATTTCATCTTAGGTCCGTCACAGTACTTTATCCCGTACACGGAAGCGATTACCAAGTAGTGTGTTTGAAGCTTGTTTTCAGAGGATACTCTCTAAGTGTGTAGAAGCAGGGATAGTTAGTGGGCATACACAGGTAGTAGACGCTGCTTTTGTTGAGGCAAATGCCTCATTAGATACCTTTAAGCGAAAAGCTATACTAGCATGGCAGTTACTCAAGGGAGAGGCTAAACAAATTGACACTGCTGATCTTTCAGAGTTAAAACCTCCCTTCACTGCTATGGAGAAAATAGCAAAGCCTACAAAGAAAGGAAGAAACAACACGACTCATCAAAGTCTGACAGACAATGATGCACGTATCAATCAAAAGCCTGGTAAGCCCTCTCGCCTATATTATCTGTCTAGCATGGCTGTAGATTCCTATAAACATGTAATTACGCATATAGAGGCAAATTTGGCCGATGAACGTGATTCTAAACATCTACTACCTATTGTAGACAAGCTATCATATACACTAAATCACTACGGGCTACCGATCCAATATTTACTAGCCGATGGAGGCTTTGGCTCAGGCCAGAATGGACCTGCTACGTGCCTGAGCATCGGCTCCATGCTTCTTTAGAGGCACGCCATATTAAAGGCTTCATTTCTTTACCTGGTAGTTATCATCCCAATTGACCACGGAATCGGGTCAATGAAGAGAAGGATTTAGGTATGATGCTATAAAGAATGCCTATGTATGCCGCAATGAAAAACTGCTCTACTATCATGGTATTAGAATGGAAAATGGCTTTGCCACTCATTACTACCATGCCAGAGTAAAAGAATGTGGAGTGTGTGCTTTTAAAAAGCAATGTTGTGGCAATAAAAGGCGACAAAGCCTCACTTTCAGTGTCTATCGTCACTATCATCAGCGTATGCAGCAGCGCATAGAAAGCAAAGAAGGCAAGAGAATGAAAAGACGCAGAATGGCCACGGTAGAACCTGTTTTTGGCAGTTTACTTAACTATTATGGCATGAAAAGAAGCAATGCAAAAGGCAAACAAGCCGCTCACAAAATGATGCTTATGGCCGCTTGTGCCTATAATCTGCAAAAGCTAATTACTTGCTTTAACCATCCAAGAGCCAAAGCTCAAGTCCTCCCTCTTGGGCAAGAACTTGCCCTTTATTTTATCCTTCTGTACGTTGTGCAACAGCCACCTGCCTTTGAAGTAACTAATAAGAAAAGCTGCGAACCATAATCTGCATATGTTTTCTACTTGGCTTCTGTCCGAAAAACTGGAGGCCTGACAAGGATATGTAAAATGTTCAGCCATAGTCAATTTTACACATCCGTTTTGGTTTGTACTATTTAGTTAAAACAAGCTTTTTACTTTCTAGGCTAATGCCATCTACAAAAAGTGTATATACATATGTACCGGCAGCAAACAAGCCTCCTGTAAGGGTAATTATTCCTTGTGTGCTACCTGTTAGGTCAAAACTTTTGAGTTCTTGCCCCGAAGAAGAATATACTTTGATAGAAGCACTCTTAGCCGTAAGGGGTAGTTGATAGGGAATAGAAGTGGATTGCATATAGGGATTGGGAATGTTTTGCCCTAAGCGTGCCTTCTCCTTGCCTGCTTGTGGTATATGCTTTACTATTAACTCTTTCAGGGCGGCTACCTCTTGTTTAAGGTCTTGATTTTGCTGCTGTAATGATTGTATTTGTTGCTGTTGCTCCTTTGTAGCATTGACTAATATATAAGTAAGGGCTGTAGCATCGTAATCTAAGTATTTCTCCTCAGCACCAGTAGAATCTTGATAAGAGAACTCCCCTACCATATAAGGGGCGATTTGTTGCATTTCTTGAGCAATCACACCTACATATTCTTTCTCCGTAGGCAAACCTGCTTTGCCATTATAGTGGAATGTCACCGGGCGGATCTTCTCTAAGGTGGCTAAACCTTCTGTAAAGTCTTTGATATGGTGTTTTAATCGTTTATCGGAAGCCGCCGTCCAGCTACCGCCCCCAGGTTTGGCAGCTGTGCCATTGGCATGCAGCAAATAGGAAGGCGAAGCAGTGCCTATCCCTACTTGTATAGTGGCAGTAGCGCCATTTACTCCATTGATAGAACCTAATACTAAAGCATTAGATATATTCACTCTAGCCCTGTGGCCGATTGCGGTGGCATTCGTTAAGTTATTAATGGAAGGACCTGCTAAATAACCTAAAGAGGTATTTTTATTGCCGATTGTATTCACTGATCCTGCCGAGTTTCCAAGGAAAGTATTTTCAAAACCAGCATTATTGTTTTGAGCTGTTAGTCTACCCACGAACACATTGTTTGAACCACTTATATTGTTATAACCAGCTTCTCCCCCTATGAAAGTATTTACTGAACCTGTTGTGGTTTTAAACCCGGCTTCCTTCCCAATAAAAGTATTATTGCTAGCAGTATTGCTATAACCTGCCCTATAGCCTAACATTACATTGTTAAATCCAGTGTTATTATTAAAGCCGGCCAAAGCGCCAACAAAGCTATTATAGTAACCCGAAGTGTTATAATACCCAGCCCTAAAGCCAATAATACTATTATTGTGACCTGTACTATTTTTGAGGCCTGCATCAGTACCAATAAAGTTGTTGGCGTAGCCAGTAGTGGTAGAGTAACCTGCCTGGTCACCAATAAAGTTGTTGTAATATCCAGTAGTGTTTAATATACCAGCTCTTATACCAATAAAAATGTTTTTATCACCATGAGAATTAGAGTAGCCAGCCAAAGAGCCTATAAAGATGTTATCATCACCACCAATATTATTATAGCCAGTTTGATTGCCTAGAAAGATATTGCTACTTGCATAAGTGTTAGAATATCCTGCTTGATAACCTACAAAGTTATTGCCACTCCCGGTTGAGACTCTGCCAGCATAAGCACCAAGGTGTATACTATTATATCCTTGAGAACCGGAACCTACGCCTGCATTATAGGATTGGCTATAGCTTACTGAATGCCAGCCTGTCCAACTCAAGGCTAGAAAGGAAAATAATAAAGTAATCTTCATAAGTTATTGGGATTAAAAAGATGGAGAGATTGTATGAAGTCAATTGAGATCATGTGGCTCCAAGCATCTAGTATAGAGCCAATAAGGTAGAAGTTACCTAGCAGAAAGTCAAGAGAACAGATATTAAATTGAAGGCAACTGAGATAGGCTAAAAATTCAGATAACAAAATGGATTAACCTTACAGTGTTATTCCCTCAAAAAATAGAAAGCAAGTTAAGATCGGACAGGCTAGACCGGAGTGGATAACTTGTGTTACTCGAAAGGGGGAGTTAATTTAACTCCCCCTTTCGAGTAACACATCTACAGAGGAGTTCTTGCACCCTTTGGATAATCTTTGTATATTCCTTTCAATATATACTTTGCCATGCCAGTCACACACAAGTAGGTCCGGTATCAGTTGGTTTTGGCGAATTAGCTGACAACGAAGTGCGTCATATTTTTAATTGACATCTACATAAACATAGTTCCTTTTTATTGGTATGATGATTTCCCACAGCTTGATGACCACTGGAGTTTATAGCCATACAGAGGTAAAACTATTTGAAAGTAAAATTACAGTTCGACGTGTTGCCAAAAATGACATTTTACTTAATCAAGGAGAAGTCTGTAAATCCTTTTTTTTTAGCCTAACAGGTGTTTTCTATCAGTATAAGTATACAGATGAAGGAGAAGAAAATGTACTTGATTTGCATATAGATCATGAATGGTTTTTAAATCAAGGTAGTTTTATTGCTCAAACACCATCAGATAGATTTATAAAAGCTTATAGTGAAGGTAACATCTTAGAGTTAGATATAACATGGAGAATCCGGAGCATGCTGCCCCCTTTTGAAGCCCCGGATTCCGGCAAGTAAGTAGCTAAAAAGCTGCAGATTATGTCATTCCGGCAGATATTGACCCCACTTTTGAGCAGCTATAGCTACTAATTCCGGACTCTACCAGCCCTTGCAGGAAAGATTCCGGACGATGCTGACCCCCTTCTGCTCGTAAAAGACTACAGGATTTGGTTCTTTGGTGATCACTTACCAAACAGAGCACCGATGGCTGGAAAACCAAAACCTATGAGTCAGATCAAACAACTACTGCTGCTGCATCAGCAAGGTAAAGGCATTAAGTTCATTGCCCGCAGTCTTTCCCTGAGCAAGAATACGGTCAAGGCGTATCTTGCCAAAACAGCCCTGCTGCCATTAAGCGTGGAGCAACTGCTGTCCCTAGCCGATCCGCTGCTGGAAGCAAAATACCATGCCGGTAATCCTGCCTACAAAGACACCCGCTTTGACCACTTCAAAGAAAAGCTCGACTACTTTGCCTCAGAACTCAAGCAGGTAGGTGTCAACAGAAGATTGCTGTGGGAAGAGTATAAAAAAGAGTATGCCCAAGGCTACGGCTACTCCCAGTTCTGTTTCCACCTCTCTCAGCAGTTATTGGCCCGTAAACCTACCATGGTCCTAACTCACAAAGCGGCTGAAAAACTATTTATCGATTTTGCCGGAAAAAAGCTTTCCTACATTGACAAAGACACCGGCGAAGTGATCTATTGTCAAGTGTTTGCGGCTTGTCTGCCTTATTCTGACTACAGCTTTGCCATGGCTGTTCCCAGTCAAAATATAGAAGACTTCCTGTATGCCCTCCGGTGCTGTTTAGAAGAGATCGGTGGTGTGCCAAAGGTGCTGGTACCGGATAACTTAAAGTCTGCCATTGTGAAAGCCAGTCCCTATGAACCGGATGTTAATCGTGCCATGGAAGATTTTGCTAATCATTATGGGGCAGTGGTGATTCCGGCCAGAGTGCGTAAACCACAGGACAAGGCCTTGGTAGAAAACGGGGTAAAGCTGATCTATAACAGGGTCTATGCTAAACTGCGCCATCAACAGTTCTTTGATCTTTCCTCCCTCAATAAAGCCATCAAGGAGAAAATCCGTGAACATAATCAAACCAGGATGCAAAAGAAGCCCTACTGCAGACAAGAAAAATTCTTAGCCGATGAAAAACACCTACTTGGGCCACTGCCAGACTATAGTTTTGAACTCAAGTATTACCGGGAGTTGAAAGTGGCCCAGAACAACCATATCTACCTGGCTCAGGATAAACATTACTACAGTGTACCCTACACTTACATTGGCTTGCAGGTAAAAGTGATCTACACCCGCTCGATGGTGCATATCTACAGCAAAGGCGAGCAAATAGCTTTGCATGTGAGAGATTACCGCATGGGCAGCTATACCACTATCAAAGAACACCTGTGTTCCCACCATCGGCACTACCTGGAACGTAGCCCGGAATACTACCTGAAAAAAGCCCAAAGTAAATCAGAAGAGTTCTACAAGCTTTTGGAAGGACTCTTCCAGCAGAAACGCTATCCTGAGCAGCTATACCGCACCTGTGATGGCTTGTTGCGCCTGGCAAGCAGAAGTGATGCAGATAGCTTCCGCAAAGCATGTTTGATTGCTATTGAACATGGCAATTACACCTACCGCTTTATGCGCAACCTACTGGAAAACAACATGGTGCATGACCAGGAGCAGATTATAGAACGGTCCTTGCCGGAACATACTAACATCCGGGGCAAAGAGTATTATACCCAATTTTTATCCACCCTCAACTAATCTACTCCTAACTAACAAAACAGATGATGCAAATCCAATCCCAACTCAGTCAGTTGCAACTCCACGGAATGAGTCGCAGCTGGCAGGCACTGCTAGAGACAAGAAAATGCCATGAACTCTCCTTGAGCGAGGGACTCGAACTACTGCTGCAGGCAGAAGAAAATGAGCGAAAGGAACGAAAGTTCCGCCGCTTGCAGCGCAATGCTTTTTTCCGCTACCAGGCTTCTATAGAAGAATTGCAGCCGGGTAGCGCACGTGGCTTAGATAAATCCCTGCTCAACAGGCTGGCCACAGGAGAGTACTTAATCAAAGGGGAGTCCATCCTGATTAGCGGTGCTACTGGAGCAGGCAAAAGTTTTTTAGCTTCTGCTTTAGGACACCAGGCCTGTGCACAGGGATATTCAGTAGCTTATTTTAATGTAGCTAAACTGCTGCTGAAAACAAAGATGGCCCGGGTAGATGGCAGCTTAATCAAGTTCTTTGAGAAGCTATCCAAAACCCGCTTACTGATTTTGGATGACTTTGGCTTAACCCCTTTAGAAGCAGGACAGCGATTAGACCTGATGGAGATGATCGAAGACCGCCATGCCCGTGCCTCTACCATTATTGCTTCTCAACTACCGATCAGCAGCTGGTATGAAGTAATTGGGGAAGCAACTATTGCCGATGCCATCCTCGACCGGCTGCTGCATACCTCTTACCGAATAGAGTTGAAAGGTGAAAGTTTAAGAAAAAAACACTAACATTGTCAGACCATCGGGTTCTTTGAACCACTTCCTTTTTGGTGTGTCAGTATCGCTAAAGGGGGTCAACATCACCGGAATATCCAATAACATCTATACACGAGCTGATTGGTGAATCTGCTGCTTTCCTGCAATTGGGGAAAATATTGCAGCAAGCAACGGCACAAGCTTATTTTTTTGATAATCGTTTGACACCTACTCAAAAATATCAATACATCTTGGATAACAGAGCAGCATTGATCCAACACTTTCCTCTTAAATGGATTGCTTCCTATCTAAAAATTACCCCTGAAACAATGAGTAGAGTCAGAGAAAGTTTTGCGAAAGGAAAAATCAATTCTTGATTGCAATCAAGCGATAAAAGCCTTGCTAAGCATTAGGTTTGTATTATACTATAAGAGCAAAAAAATGATACATACAGCTAAGTCCATTAGACCTTTTATGGTAGATAAAAACCTTGAGCTGTTACAAAAGTTTTACCACGACTTAGTTTTCAAGAAAGTATTTTGACTGATAAGATGTCTTATAAGGAATAACAAATTATTTTTTCCACTCAACTCTTTATTTAGAGTGGTGTTCCAGATATTTCATTTCAAAGTCTGCTCAAGCCTATAATTAGGGTTACCGGAAAGAATAATCCACTACTGATTCGAACATCAACGATTCATTAAAATGAAAATCTTCTTATAGACCTAATATGTACAATGAAAAAGTTACCTATTCCTATTCTTGTTGTTTCCATATTGTTTATTCTGGCAGGCAGTATTGGATTTACCTATCATGTTAAAGAATTCTACCAGCCGGATGTGCAAGTTTCCCAATTACTTTGGGTTCTGTTTCTGCGAATTTTAGCTATAGTTTGTGGTAGCTTTCTACTTTTGAGAATGAGTCAGGCAAGATGGCTAGCCATTGCCTGGCTGGTTTACCATGTTTATATAGGTGCGCTCAATTCAACTTCCCAAATGATCGCCCATATTATAGTTTTAGTCATAGTTACTATTTTGCTATTTTTGCCCATATCTACAGCATTCTTTCAAAAGAAAAATAATCAATAGAAATAGTTAGGATAAAACCAGAGTAAACTTCATTTACGGGTTAAAAGCTTTACTGATAAAATATAATGCGTTCAGGAACCAAAGAGAATCTTTAAGATAAGAGCAGTCAAATTAATTCCCCCTTTTAGTTTTCTATTATGTGTACAATAAAAGAAAATAGCTAGCTAATAAAACAGGTCTGGGAGTACCCAAACCTGTTTTTTCAGACAAAGGTGTAAAAGTGTTATCCATTTTCCCGGTCAAAATACGAGTAAGCGCCCACAGCACCTATGAGTAAAGTGGCAAATGTAGCGATTATTAAAACAGCTCCTTCTAAAAATTCCATAATGGTAGATGGTTTAGTTAAACATAGATTGTATATATAGTAACGGTATAAATCGAAGGAAAAGTTTTCCTTTTTTGATGTTTTTAAAATTAATTTTTTACTCAAAAAAATGGATAGGAAGAAACTTTTTATAATTTCCTTTTCAGTTCAGACAATTTCAGATAGTAGGTCTGCACAAATTCTTATTGGCAGGATTTCATTCTCGATTAGCTAACGTAAAGTTTTAATCAAACAACTTTGAGTTCAATAAGAAAAGGATGGTTAAATTAACTGCCTCTTTGTTATTACTCCATTCTATCACTTCTTCTTTATAGTTGTACATGCATTGTCTACTCAATATCGCTTTTAAATAGGCCTTACCTCTCAAGCGGGGTTACAGGGAAATGTTCCAGCAGTATATAAGGTATGCTTGTATGTGAATACGGGTGAGATCCTATGGAAACGATTGCAGTCGATCAAAACAGGAGTGAACTTATTTCGAGTCTAGAATTACTCTCCTATAGGGCAGCTAGATTACTCGAGGAGAGCAATAACCGTATTTTTTACAGTGATTATTATACCTTTTATACTGGCTATACTCACTATTTGGCTTCTTTAAAGTGGCAGGATGAGCAGCTAAAAAGGCTCATTGACAGCTTTCCTGTCCTTACTAAGCCGGTCTTTACCAGCAATCCCATTGGGGTGGTTATTCCTGTTTTGCTCGTAGCGATTTATCCAGTCAATTTAATCTACTTACCTATCTATTATCTGGGCATCGCTGGAACCTACGGATGGGTCAAGTATCGCAATGATAAGCGATTAAGAGAAATCCTTCAAATCAGCCAGCAAGTACTCTTAAGGTTATAGGCCTAAATATTATCCTGAAGGGCTTTTTAACAGGATCTACTATTTTATACTTCATTATAACCTCCTGTCTAGTAAACAGCCTTGACAAGAACCTCTCCCTAAGATTCCTTCGAATCATAAAAGAATAACTAGGATTGAATAGCTACTAAAAGAAAGGGAGCTTACAGTCTCCCGAAAGATAGATGCTGTTTATTGTTTGCATTCAAGAAATGAGGGTTGGCAAAACTGTCTGCTCCCTGTTTTTAGGAAAACTCATATGCAGAAAACTCTACTTATTAAGACACAATCTGATTAACACAACCAGTTACCCGAAAGGGGAAGTTAATTTAACTACCCCCTTTCTTTTTACTTAAATTGTAGTGTTTATATCTTGATATGATTGCCTTATTTTTAGGATGCCATTAAAAGACCATCAACAAAACAGATACACATGATCGAAAATAACAAAGCAATACTAGAAAGAGCAAATACAGCCATCATGGGAGGTGATCATGAAGGATTTCTGTCATTGTGCACAGAGGACACGGAATGGGTATTTGTCGGCGACAGGATTCTTCGAGGCAAGCAAGCCGTTCGAGAGTGGATGGCAACCACTTATGTGGAGCCGCCAAGGTTCATGGTAGAAAACCTAATCGCTGAGGGTGATTTTGTAACTGCACTCGGCAAAATCAGTCTGAAGGATGAAGCGGGGAAAACAGCTGATTACTCCTACTGTGATGTCTGGCGTTTTCGTGAAGGTAAGATGGCTCAATTACGGGCTTTCGTGATAAAAGTGAATAAAAGTTAATCTAGCATGCTAAAAAGAGAATGGCGGATAGATGAACAAAAATTATTGACTATATCAAAATTTTATAGTTACCCAAAAAGGGCAAATATTGAAACTGCTGTATTAATTTTGTTTAAGAATAAATCCACTACTTTTTTCTTTGTTACCGCTGTACGAAAAGCAGGGAGCCTAACATAAAATAATTATCCTCTTTCTTGATACTCAAAAAGATTTAAAAGAACCTAATTGTATGGTTGTATCTGACATAAAAATTATCAACCTATTTAAAGAGAAGCCCCTGAAAAAGCTTGTTACTCTATTTTGCTAATTTTCTCCTCTACCATAGCAATCATTTGCTTACAGACGGCAACAATATCTCTATTATCCAGATTCTGTTGCATCATTTCAAGCAGGTATATTCTTATTCCCTGCATAGAGTCTTTGGATTTAGATTTAAGAATAAGGGCAAAGTTTCTTAACCCTATAGTCAAGGATTGTTGCAGCTTCAAGTTTCTCTCCTGCTTAAAATATTGCTGGATTAAATCTATATGGTTTTTTGCACTCATAACCTACCTCTATCATATTCAAATATACGATATAGAGGTTTTACCAGATTTGATAGACTATGAAATCCTAAAAAATATGAAAGTAGAAAAGGGATGAGGAGTAAACAAAAGAAGGATGCAGTGCACCCTCCCTTTGCCAAATGTATATCAATGTATGCTTATACGCAACAAGCAGCGGAATCAATAAAAAAATTAGGTGTATGAGCCGGTCTGCTTAGTGAGCTGTTTGATTTGGGTATGTAGCCCTTCTAATTCACTATCTAAGTTCTCCTTTTCTGAGATCTTATCAGCGAGTGCATTGTAGCGTAATTTTAAATTGATCACTGCTTGCGAATCAGAAGCTATGATCTTTAGAATGGGGAAGGTAGTTACTTTTTTCATGGTGGTTTTTAAGGTTAGGCTATGCGTATATAACCTGTCAATCAATACTTTAGTTTAGAAAAAAATAAAAAAGTAACAGCCTTATACAGTAGAATATTTATAAACATAAACGCCTAAAGAACTGCGCATTACGAACTCTATTCCAGGGTATTTGATCATATCTATAATGCTAAACAAGGGTCTCCTGAACCTGCTACCTTTAAGTGTAGAGTAAGTTAAGCCTTAGCTGTTATGAATAAACAAAGAAGACAATTTGATAAAGAGTTCAAACTAATGGCTGTTGAGTTATATCGATCAGGAAAATCTACCTCTACAGTAGCAGAAGAATTAGGTATGCGCCTTGGGCCTTGTACAGTTATAGGTTGACAAAATAGCTCTTAAATTAAGTGCTGAAAATGAGAGGGAAAAAGGGGGAGAAAAATGCTAGGTTAGAAGGAATAGGTTGTATTCTTTCCCCTCTCGCCCATATCCTAACGTTTCAACAAAAGGGGCATAGACTGATCTGTGCCCCTTTTTTATCTGGTTGAATTCAATGCTGGTTAATGTGGACCACAAGGCTTGACCTTGGATCCACTATCTACCGCTAAGCAGATGTTATTTGTACGTAATTTGCCTGCATGTGGGTTACACTTGAGAAAAAATAGAATATTAACCTCAAATGGGCGGTTTCATTAACTTCCCTTTCTGTATTACTTTAAACTAGTCTTATCTATTGGGAGGAGGTCATTGTTATTTTCCTCTTTAAATTTTTAGTATAACTCAGCTAGCTAGAAAATAATGAAGCATATTTTGCTGGTTAGAATTCTAATCAGTAAAATATGCTTCATTACATGCAAAAAGTAATTATATTTTCTCCTTTTTGGCTTTCTGATTGACAGAGCCTTCAGCAATTTGAGTCAGCAAGGAATCTGTATCCTTCTCTTCCTGCAGGGTTTGTTCCAGTAGCCCGGCTGCTTGTTTGAATCCCAGTACACCGGCTAATGTTTTTAAGGTTCCATAAGAAGCAATCTCATAATGTTCTACTTTCTGAGCACAGGAAATTAAAGCAACATCCCGGGTTAAGGTGCCTTCCTTTGTGTCTTCAATCATTTCCAGGGCTTCTTTTACTAGTCCATTCATAGCTTCACACTT